>NZ_JAMYUT010000013.1:0-169285 GCF_040323235.1 Mesorhizobium sp. M0051 | reverse complement strand
ATCCCGCTCAGCCACAAACGACTCAAGGCACGATGGGCCGATCAAAACCTGCTTAGCCTCTTTACTCATATGCGATAGCCCTGCCCTCAAGGGGGGAGATTGGCAGCTTTGACGCGTCGCCTGGTACTGCGACGTGGGGGATTGGCGAAAGCCGAGATGACAGCTGATCTCCCCCCTTGAGGGGGAGATGTCCGGCAGGACAGAGGGGGGCGCTGTCCCGCCAGCGTTCCGGAAGGAACGGGGCGAAGGGGTCGTTGACGTCGCGCATCACGCCAGCGCCTCCTCGACAATGCGGCCAAGCTCGGGCGCGATGTAGGAGAGATCCTCCTCGTCCTTGATCAGCACGCCGATGGCGCGGCGGAAGGCTTCCGGCCATGGGCTGCCGCCTTTTTCCAGGATGGTGGCGGCGTTGGCCCATTCGACCGCTTCGGCGATGCCTGGCGGCTTGGCGAGCGGGCGGGCGCGGATGGTCTGCACGGCTGCGGCCACCGCGCGCGCCGTTGCCTCGGCCACATCGCCGGCGCGCAGCATGATGATGGCGGCCTCGCGCTCGGCATTGGGATAGCCGATCCAGTGATAGACGCAGCGCCGGCGCAGCGCCTCGGCGAGTTCACGGGTGCGGTTCGAGGTCAGGATGACGATCGGCTGCGCGGTGGCGCGGATGGTGCCGCGCTCGGGAATGCTGATTTGGAAATCGGAGAGGAATTCCAAAAGCAGTGCTTCAAATTCGTGGTCGGAACGGTCGATCTCATCGACCAGCAGTATGCGCTGCTCCGGCGCCTTCAGCACCTGCAGCAGCGGCCGCGCGATCAGGAAACGGTCGTCATAGATATCGATCTCATGCTCGCCGGCATGGCGGATGGCGAGCAGCTGGCGTTGATAATTCCATTCGTAGAGCGCATGCGCGGCGTCGATGCCTTCATAGCATTGCAGCCGCACCAGATCGCGGCCGAGCAGCGCGGCGATCGCCTTGGCCGCTTCCGTTTTGCCGACGCCGGGCGCGCCTTCGAGCAGCAGCGGCTTGCCCAGCCGGATCGCCAGGAAGATGGCTGTGGAAAGGCTCTCATCCGCCAGATAGCGTGAGGCGGCCAGATGCTGTGCCACCGCCTCCGGCGAGGTCGCGACAGTCTCGGCGCTTGTCCCGTTCATTGCGGCCCTCAGTTCGCCGCTTGCGCCTTCAGCGCGCGCAAAATGCGCTCCGGCGTGATCGGCAACGTGTCGATGCGCACGCCGACGGCATCGAAGACGGCATTGGCGACCGCCGGGATTTGCGGATTGGCGCACATTTCGCCCGGTCCCTTGGCACCGTATGGCCCGTCTGCCGAGGGTCGCTCCAGCACGATGATCTCGGTCTCGGCAAGGTCGCCGGGGCCGGGCATGAGATACTGGTTGAAGTCGGTGCCGCCATGGTCGCGGTTGGGATAGTAGGGTTCCGTGGTTTCGTAGAGCGCGTGACTGATGCCCATCCAGGAGCCGCCGACGAGTTGTTGCTCGACCATTTTCGGGTTCAGCGCGCGGCCGATCTCGAAGACGTTCTTGACTGTCAGCACGGTGACTTCGCCGGTCTCGTCATCGACCTCGACCTCGGCCACGGTGCAGGCATGCGCGTAGCAGGTCGACGGCTTCATCGCACCGGTCTCTTTCTCCGGATAGGAGCGCGGGATCAGGAACATGCCGCGGCCGGAAATCGAGCGGCCGCGCTTGAAATGCGCCGACAGCGCGACATCGAAGATCGAGATCGATTTCTGCGGCGCGCCCTTGACCAGGATGTTGCCCTGGCCGTCGGTCTCGAGGTCGGAGGCATTCACTTCCAGCTCTTCCGCAGCCACTTCCAGCATCACCTGGCGGGCTTCCCTGGCCGCCTGGATGACGGCGTTGCCGGCGCGGTGGGTGCCGCGCGATGCGAAGGTGCCCATGCAGTGCGGGCCGGTGTCGGTGTCGGCGGTGTCGACGACGACGCGGTCGGTCGGCACGCCGATCGTCTCGGCGCAGATCTGCGCCATGATCTGCTTCATGCCCTGGCCGAGATCGACGCTGGACAGCGTCACCATGAAATTGCCGGTCGGCGTCGAATGCACCAGCGCCTGCGTCGGGTCGCCGCCGAGGTTCATGCCGGTCGGATAATTGATCGCGGCAACGCCGCGTCCGCGCCTGATCGCCATCTCAAGCTCCCTTCACATAGGAGGTCATGGCCATGAATTTTTCCGCCACCGGCCAGTTGGCGGCGCGCGAGGCTTCCTGCATGCATTCGATCAGCGCCGCGCCCTCGGTCGGCTGGCGGTGCGCCTTCATGTCGCCGTCGCGATAGGCGTTGATGAAGCGGAATTCGAGCGGGTCCATGCCGATCAGCCGCGCCAGCTTGTCCATCTGCACCTCCAGCGCGAAGTCGCCGATGGTGACGCCGAAGCCGCGCATGGCGGAGGAAGGGGTGCGGTTGGTATAGACGCAGTAGGTGTCGATCCAGACATTGGGGATGGTGTAGGGACCGGGGTAGTGACCCGCGCCCTTCTGCGCGCCATAGGGTGAGTGGCGCGAATAGGCGCCGGCGTCGGTGTAGCCGGTGACCTTGCGCGCGACGATGCGGCCGTCCTTCATGACGCCGTCCTTGATGACGATTTTTTCGGCGGCGCGAGGTGACGATATCTGCATCTCCTCTTCGCGGCTGTAAATAAAACAGACTGGTCGTCCTGTTAGCTTGGCGCCGAGGATGGCGATCGGCTCGACGATGACGTCGACCTTGCCGCCAAAGCCGCCGCCAACGGTGCCGCCGACGAAATGCAATTTGCTGCCCGGCATCTGCAGGATGATCGATGTGTTGTCGAGGGTGAAGAACATCGCCTGCGTGTTGGTGTAGCAGGTGAAGCGGTCATTGCCCTCGGGCACCACAAGGCAGCCCGTCGTTTCGGTAGGCGCGTGCTCGATCGGCGAGGACTGGTAGCTCTGCTCCAGCACGTGGTCGGCGCCGGCGAAGCCCGCCTCGACATCGCCGAAGCGCACCTTGCGGCACTCGCCGCTGTCATAGAGGTAGTAGTTCTGGCCGTGGTACTCATTCACCAGCGGCGCGCCGGGCTTCAGCGCCTCCTCCATGTCGAAGACAGCCGGCAGAACCTCATAGTCGACCTTGACCTTGGCGACAGCCTCTTGTGCGGCGCGCTCGGTCTCGGCCAGCACGGCGACCACGGCCTCTCCCTTCCAGCGCACCTTGCCGTCGGCCAGAACGGTTTCATCCTCCGGCCCGATCTGGATCAGGATGAGAATGGTATAGACATTGTGCGGCACATCCTTGGCGGTCAGCACTCTGACGACGCCCGGATGCCTCTCGGCTTCCGACGCGTCGATCGAGCGGATGCGGGCATGGTGATGGGGGCTGCGCACCATCTTCAGATGCAGCATGCCCGGGAAATTGCGGTCGGCGAAAAAGGCGGTCTTGCCGGTGACATGGCCGGGCGAATCCGAGCGCGGCCTTGGCTGGCCGATCTCATGCAGATCGTCCTTGCGGACATCGGCGAAGTAGTTCTTGCGCAGTTCCATTCTTTTGTTCCCTCAGAGCATGATGCCGAAAGGTGTGAAGCGGTTTTCGGACGACATCATGCTCTATCTCTTTGATTTAGAGGCGGATTCAGATTTCAGGTCGAATCGACCTGAAATCATCCGGCTCTAGGCCGCGTTCTGAGAGTTGGACCGCGCGGCGGTCAGCACCGCCTGGATGATCGGCTCGTAGCCGGTGCAGCGGCAGATGTTGCCCGACAGCGCCTCGACCACCTCGTCGCGGCTGGGGTTCGGGGTGTGGTCGAGCAGCACCTTGGCGGCCATGATCATGCCAGGCGTGCAGAAGCCGCATTGCGTGGCGAAGGCCTCCAGAAAGGCGCGCTGCAGCGGGTGCAGCACGCCAGCTTCCGAAAGCCCCGCCGTCGTGGTGATGGCAACGCCATTGCAGGTCTCGGCCAGCGTCAGGCAGGAGAGCCTGAGTTCGCCGTCGATGATGACCGAGCAGGCGCCGCAGGTGCCTTGATGGCAACCGCCTTTCGGCGAGGTGTCGCCGATCTTGTCGCGCAAGGCGTGCAGCAGCGTCGTGCCGCTGTCGACGAATTCGGCCTTCTCGGAGCCGTTGAGCGTGAATTGAACCGGGACCTTCGCCATGTTTTTCCTCCCAGCGCGCCTGCCCCGCAGGGCAAGCGCGCGCCCCCGACAGGTTATTAGCCGAGCAGCAGCCGGCCGAGATGGACCGGCAGCACTTCGTTGCGATACCAGGCGCTGGCAATCGGATCGGTTGCAGGCGAAGTGCCGTCGTTGACTGCCGCCAAGGCCGACGCGATGCCGTCCTTGGTCAGGCTTTGGCCGATCAGAGCGTTTTCGGCCGATTTGGCGCGCATTGGCCGGTCGGCCATGCATCCCAATGCAATCCGCGCCGAAGACACGGTGCCATCCGGCGCCAGTTCCAGAACGCTGGCGATGCTGAGCACCGAGACGCCCTTGGGCTTGACCCGCGACACTTTCAGGAAACGGAAACTGTCGGCTTTCGGCAGCGCGAAGCTCACTGAGGTGACGATGGCGCTGCCGTACCGATTGGCCAGGAAGATCTCTATCGGCGCTTCGCCGTCATCGGTGCCGACAATGGCGTCGAGCGCCAGCAGGGCAACAGCGAAATCGCCATAGGGAGCCGGCGCGAACAGATTGCCGCCGATGGTCGCCATGTTGCGGACTGCCGGGCCGCCAACGGCGCGGGCGGCCTTGGCAAGAGCGCCGAGGTCCGCATGGCGGGAGATCGTCGACATGGTCACCGAAGCGCCGATGCGGACCTTGCCGCCGGCAACCGCGATGGTGGACAAAGACGGCTCGGTCGACCTGACAAAGCCGGAGACCGAAACATCGCCCTCGTTGGCCGCGCGGATCACGAGTGTGCCGCCACCGAGATAGCGCGTGCCAGCGGCTTTCAGTGCTGCGTTGGCGTCCTTCACCGTTGCAAAGGTCTGCAGTGCTAGCGCCATGGTTTGGCTCCTGTCAGCTCTGGCCGGCGAAGTGGCTCTTCAGGGCATTGAAGCCGCCCTGGAAGACATTGGCGCCCATGCCCTCGGCCAGCTTGTCGGCTTCTTCGGGTGCTGCGTCGAAGCTGGCGGTCCATTCGGCATAGGTACGGTCGCCATCGGTCACCCGCCGCAATTGCAGCGTCGCCTTGTGGTTGGTGAGCGGCTGCGGCGTCTCGAGGATAGAATAGCTGACGAGGAAATCCCGGTCGGAGAAGTCGAGCAGCTTTTCGCGCAGGCGCGCGCCGCTGATGAGCTGAAAATTGCGCACGCTGCCTATCGTCGAAGCGTCCTTGCCGTCCTCGATATGGCTTTCGACCATGCGCGGATGCCAGCTTGGCAATCCGTTGAAATCGCGTATGCGCGCCCAGACTTTTTCGACCGGCGCGTCGATGACGCTGGAGATGGTGACTTTCGCCATATCTAATGTTCCCTTGCAAATGCGATCCGGTGCAAGGGTAGGGCGGCAGGTCTAGCGACGCTTATCAATGCGTCTTGAGTGCGTATCAAGGAGTCTGAAAAAGGGTGGCGGGGCCGCTGGTTCAGGCGATGGCTCGCGCGGCCTCACGATAGACCGTCGGCGGCACGCCGACATGGTCGCGGAAGAAGCGCGAGAAATTGCCCTGCGTGGTGAAGCCGAGATTGCACGCGACCGAGATCAGCGGCTCCTGCGACCATTGCAGCTGCCGCACCGCTTCGTCCATGCGCAGCGTGTTCCAGTAGACGTTGGGCGTCAGATTGGTCTGTTCCTTGAACAGAGCGAAGAAATGCGGCCGCGACAGTCCGACACTGCGCGCCACCTCGTCGAAGCAAATGCGCTCGCAGACATTGGCTTTCATCAACTGGATCGCCTTGCGGACCCGGAAGTCCTGCATGGTGTTGATGCGGACACGCACCTCCTGCGGCGCCGAGGCGTCGGCGGCATCGAGCACCGAGTCGATGAAACGCTCGATCTCGTAGTTGGCGATGTCGTCGATGCTCTCATTATCGCTGAGATGGTCGAGCAGATTGGCGGCGGCCTGATGCAGCCAAGGTTCGAGCGTGATCGCGGCTTGTGAAAACAGTGGCGCGGACGAGGGCAGGTCGCGGCGGCGCCGCGCCCAATCCGGATCGATGTAGAAGGCGAGAAACAGACCGGGCGTCCTGTTTTGCGACAGAACATGGCTGTGCGGCTGGAAGGAGTTGATGCCGGCGGCGGTGCAGGGGCCAAGCCGTACGGTCTCTCGGCCGATGGTCATCTCCCCGGCCGTGCCTTCCAGCCAGATGATCAGATGCGCCTCGACATGGGCATGGGTGACGAAGTCGCTTGCGACATTGAGGACAGAAACATGTCCGAACCGGCCCCAGTAGAGCCTGATCGCTTCCGTCATGGGTATATCCTCCCGCAGACGACTGGCCTCCCTTCGCCTGCGCCGGGATAGTGCTGCTGAGTTCGGGGCCGCGTCAAGACGCGGGGCTGCGACGAAGGTGAATGACGGTCGATGCCGGCGGATTTTCAGACTGAGCGATAGGTTTCCCCTTCTCCCACAAGGGAAGAAGGGAAGAACGCCCTCTCAAACCGAAGCCGTCAGCGCAAGCCGCCCATCGAGGCTGAACAGGGCGTTTGTCACAGACTGTTTTGTCGTATGACGATGATCTCTGGGCAACCGGTTCCGTTTGTCCGAGAAAACCGGTTTCCACTCTTGGGGATCATGGTCTTAATCGCTGCGGCGGAAATTGCGGATGCGGTCGAACAGCACCGCCAGCAGGATGGCGCCGCCGATGAACACGCCTTGCCAGAAGGCATTGATGCCGAGAAGGCCAAGGCTGTTGCGGATCACTTCGATCAGGGCCGCGCCGACGATGGCGCCGAAGGCGGTGCCGACGCCACCAGCCAGATTGGCGCCGCCGATGACAGTGGCGGCGATCACCTGCAACTCCATGCCGGTGCCGAGATTGGTGGTGACGGCGCCCAGCCAGCCGGTCTGGATGATGCCGGCAATGCCTGCCGACAGCGCCGAGATCATGTAGACGGCAACCTTGATCTTGCGCACCGGCACGCCGGTCAGTGTCGCCGCATGCTCATTGCCGCCAATGGCGAAGATGTGGCGGCCGAACTTGGTCCAGCGCAGGATGAAGCCGGTGATCAGCGCCAGAAGGATCATGTAGAGAACCGGATTGGCGATGCCGAACACCCAGGCGCCGCCGCCCAATGCCAGCAGTTTGGCGTGGTCTGGCCCGAACTGGAAGACGACGGTGTTGTTGGAGGCGACCATCGCCAGGCTGCGGGCGATCGACAGCACACCGAGCGTTACCACGAATGGTGGAAAGCCAAGATAGGCGATCAGGATGCCGTTGAAGGCGCCGATGGCGAGCGCGGTTGCGATAGAGGCCAGAATGCCGACCTCGATCGAGTAGCCGGCATGCATGGTGACGGCCAAAATCATCGACGACAGGCAAAGCACCGAGCCGACCGACAGGTCGATGCCGCCGGTGATGATGACGAAGGTCATGCCGAGCGCGATGATGGCGACGAAGGTGATGTTGCGGGTGATGTTGTAGAGGTTTTTCGACGTGGCGAAGGCGTCGGTGGCAAACGATAGGAACACGCACGCAAGGATGACGGAGATCACCACCCAGAAAGTCTGGCTGGCAAACAACCTTGCCGGCAAGGATTGCTGCTTGTGCTCGATCGGCTGGTCAATTGTCAGTGCCATCATCGACCTTCATTTGCTGTCATAGTGAAAAGCTTGAAATCAAACCTGTTCGATGGCGCCGGTGATCAGCCCGGTGACTTCCTCGGGCGAACTCGACGCAATCGTCTTGTCGGCGACCTTGCGGCCGCGTCGCATGACGATGACGCGGTCGGCGACGGTGAAGACATCGGGCATGCGGTGACTGATCAGCACCACGGCGATGCCCTGGTCGCGCAAATGGCGGATCAGGTTCAGCACCTCGGCGACCTGGCGGACCGAGATTGCGGCCGTCGGTTCGTCCATCAGCACGATCTTGGCCTGCGACAGCATGGTGCGGGCAATCGCCACCGCCTGGCGCTGGCCACCCGACATCTGCTTGACGAGGTCGCGCGGACGGGTCTCGGACTTCAATTCGGCGAAGAGCTGGCCTGCGCGCTTGTACATCGTCGCATAATCGAGGATGCGGAGCGGCCCTAGGCCGCGGCGCAATTCGCGGCCGAGATAGACATTCGCCGCCGCGGTCAGATTGTTGCAGAGCGCCAGATCCTGGTGGACGATCTCGATGCCGTGCTGGCGGGCTTCCGCCGGCTTGTGCAGGATCAACTCCTTGCCGTCCATTCGCATGGTGCCATGGCTCGGGCGGAAATTGCCGGCGATCATCTTGACCAGCGTCGACTTGCCGGCGCCGTTGTCGCCCATCAGGCCGACCACCTGTCCGGGCTCGATCGACAACGACACGTCGTTGACCGCCTGGATGGCGCCGAAATGCCTTGAGATGTTGGTGAGTTCGAGAACCGCCACCAGCCTTAACCTCCCCGTGCCTTGCCTGCTTTTCCGGTGGACCGGGCGCAGCTTTCGCCACGCTTTTCCAGCTCCTCCCGGAAACAGCGCTGACGTGCATCTACGCGAATGCCTGCGCAGGCGTCAATTGTCAGACGAATAAGAATTGGCGATAGTCATGGAAATGCGGCCGGAGGCTCTTGCGGGACGGGGTTGAATCTTTCGAAAAATCAGTTTTGTAGGACAAATGGCATTGACGTTGGCCGCGAGCCGAGATTAGCTGAGCATCGGAGGACTAAATTTAATATACCGATCCCATGCCGGCCTGCCGCGCGGGATCATCGGAGGATTGTCGGTCGTTGCCAGTCAGTTTTCGATCTGGCCGACCGAGATGAAAATACTTATCGGCCTGGCGTATGACATGAGCGCTCGCACAACGACCCTCTGTCAGCACGCATCCGGTCGATCTGTGTGGCGGGCACGCCGTGCCCGTCTGTTTCCAAGGGAGGACTGACATGAGGAAAACACTTTTGCTCGCCGCCGTCGCCGCCATGGCGCTTGGCGCCGGGCCGGCTTTGGCCAAGAAACAGCTCGTCATTGTCGTGAAAGGTCTCGACAATCCGTTCTTCGAAGCCATTCACCAGGGCTGCGAGAAATGGAACAAGGAAAACGCCAGCTCGGAATATGAGTGCTTCTACACCGGTCCGGCGTCGACTTCCGATGAAGCCGGCGAGGCGCAGATCGTCCAGGACATGCTGAGCAAGGCCGACACGGTGGCGATGGCAATTTCGCCGTCCAACGCGCCACTGATCGCGCAGACGATCAAGACCGCCAACCCGACGATCCCGATCATGACCGTCGATGCGGATCTCAGCAAGGAAGATGCAGCACTTCGCAAGACCTATCTCGGCACCGACAACTATCTGATGGGCAAGAAGATCGGCGAGTACATCAAGAAGGGCAAGCCGAATGGTGGTACGATCTGCACCATTGAAGGCAACCCGGCTGCCGACAACATCCTGCGTCGTGCCCAGGGCATGCGTGATGCGCTTTCGGGCAAGGACGGCCTCGCCGCACTTGCCGGTGAAGGTGGCTGGACCGAAGTTGCAGGCTGCCCGGTGTTCACCAATGACGACGGCGCCAAGGGCGTACAGGCGATGACCGACATCCTCGCCGCCAACCCCAAGCTCGACGCCTTCGGCATCATGGGCGGCTGGCCGCTGTTCGGCGCGCCGCAGCCCTATCGCGATCTGTTCGGACCGCTCAAGGACCGGATAGCCAGCAACGACTTCGTCATCGGTGCCGCCGACACGATCGGCGACGAGGTGGCGATCGCCCGTGACGGTCTCGTGACCGCGCTGGTCGGTCAGCGGCCGTTCGAAATGGGCTACAAGGCGCCGTCGGTGATGATCGACCTCATCGAGGGCAAGGCCGTCGCCGATCCGGTGTTCACCGGCCTCGACGAATGCACCAAGGATACTGTCGACACCTGCATCCAGAAGTAGGTTTTCGATTTCGGGGCGCTCGGCAACGGGCGCCCCGTCACTTCCTGAATTGGACGCAATGGTTGGGGCGACAGGCGCCGGCTTTGGCGCGTCCATGGTTTGGATTTTTCGGCAAGATCGGCGCACCGTGCAGGTTCGGGCCAGTCCGGACGTCAGACGGCCGACGCATTGGAACGTGGATGCCGGACGAGAAGTCAAAAGAGCGAGCCGATCGGACCAAGGCACAAGCCAGCCGCCGTACGGCCGTCATGCGAACGGGTGGTGCGGCGCACTTCGCAGGGGCGAGCGTGCATGTCTCGCTGGCCGGCGAGATTGGCTTGCGGATCGTGCGCGGCGACTATCCGCCCGGCACTATCCTGCCCAATGAGGCCAAATGGGCCGAGATCTTCAATGTCAGCCGTTCGGCGGTGCGCGAAGCCATCAAGATGCTGATGGCGAAAAGCCTGTTGGCATCGCGCCCCAAGATCGGCAGCTGGGTCGAGCCGAAGGAGCGCTGGAACCTGCTCGACCGTGACGTGCTGGCCTGGTACGCGACCGCTCCTGACCGCGAGGCTTTTCTGCGCACCGTACAGGAGTTCCGCCACATCATCGAGCCCGAGGCGTCGGCCTTTGCCGCCGTGCGGCGTAGCGACCAGCAGATGGAGGAGATCAGCCAGGCCTGCCGCGACATGAACGAGGCCCTGAGCCTGCAGGACCGTATCCGCGCCGACACGCGCTTTCATCTGGCTATCCTGCGCGCCTCCGGCAACGACCTTTTGGTGCCGCTCGGCGTTCTGATCGAGTCGGCGCTCGACCATCTCTTCGCGTTCACAACGCAGCAGGTCGGTGATCAGCGGCAGGCACAGAAACTGCATGAGGCGATCGAGAAGAACATCCGCCTGCGACGTCCGGTAGCCGCGCGCAGTGCCGTGCACAAGCTGCTTGAAAACACCGACGATGGGATCGGGCGGTCAAGGCGCTGACAGGCGCCTTTGTCTGGCTCAGATCGTCTGCTTCTTGCCGTCCTTGGTCGGCATCAGGTCGACGCCGTTGATCTTGCCGATATGCGTCGCCAGCATAGGTACGAATTGCTCGGCAGGGCCGGTGGCATGGGCGCCGGCGAAGGAGTTCTTGGTGGCGTTGCCGAGCGGATTGGCGATGCCGGCTGCCCCCGCCATCGATTCCAGGTAGGTCAGGTCCTTGAAGGCGTTGGCGATCGAGAATTTGTGGGCGTCGCGGTCGCCCTCCAGCGTCCAGCGCATGAAGGTCTGGTAGAAGCCGCAATCCATGCGGCCATTGCGGATGACGCTGTCGAAGCGCGGCGGCGAGATGCCGACCTTCTCGGCCAGCGCCAATGCCTCGGAATAGATCGCTGCGTAGCCGAGCGAGATGAAATTGTTGAGCAGCTTCATGCGGTGGCCGTCGCCGGTATCGCCGATATGGACGATGCGGCCGGCCCAGGTTTCGATCACCGGTTTCACCCTGGCAAAGAGGTCGTCCGGCGCGCCGACCATGGCGTCGAGCGTGCCTTCCCAGGCTTCCTTCGGCGTGCGGCTCAGCGGCGCGTCGACAAGATCGATGCCGAGCGCCTTAAGTTCCGCCGCCAGCGCCACCGTCGAGACAGGATCTGAGGTCGAGCAATCGATCACGACCGAGCCTTTCTTCAAACCCTCCTTGAGGCCGCCGGGGCCACGAATGATGGCTTCGACCTCGCGTGAGCCGGTGACGCAGATGAAGACGATTGTCGATGCCGCCGCCACATCGCGCGAGGTCGATGCTTCAGTGGCGCCGCGGCCAATAAGGTCTTCCGCCGGCTTGCGGTTCTTGCGGCCGAGAAAGGTCAGGGCGTAGCCCTTGTCGACGATGTTCTTGGCGATCCCGTGTCCCATGAGGCCAAGGCCGATGAAGCCGATCTTTTCGCTCGCGGCGGTCGTATTCATGTCTTCAAGTCCTGTTGCAATGATTGATGATCGGCGCTGCCGTTTTGCAGGCGAGAGCGGTTGCGGATCGCGGTATTGTCTGACAATACACATAAATTCCAGAGGATGTGGAGAGCAAAATGGCGAAGCGGATCATGTTCACCGGCGGCAGCGGCAAGGCTGGACGCCATGTCGTGCAGTATCTGGTGGAGCAGGGCTGTCAGGTGCTCAACATCGACACCAAGCCGCTCGGCAACCCCAAGGTGCGCACGCTGATCACCGACATCACCGACAGCGGGCAGGTGTTCAACGCGCTGTCGAGCTACATGGGCCTGCATGAATTCGACCCATCGCTGCGCCCCCAGCCGGTCGATGCCGTGGTCCATTTCGCCGCCATCCCGCGCATCATGATTACCACCGACAATGAGGTGTTCCGTATCAATGCGCTCGGCACCTACAATGTCATCGAGGCGGCTGTGAAGCTCGGCATCCCCAAGGTGGTGATCGCCTCCAGCGAAACGACCTATGGCCTGGTTTTCGCCAACGAGCCGCGCGATCCCAAATATTTCCCGCTCGACGAGGAGTACGACGTCGATCCGATGGACAGCTATGCGCTGTCCAAGGTCGTCAACGAGAAGACGGCACGCGCGTTCGCACAGCGCAACGGCACCGATATCTACGCCTTGCGCATTGGCAACGTCATCGAGCCGCATGAATATTCGCTTTTTCCGAAATGGTTCGCCGATCCCGGTTTCCGCAAGCGCATCGCCTGGAGCTATGTCGATGCGCGCGACCTCGGCCAGATAACGCTGCGCGCCATCGAGAAGGACGGCCTCGGCTACCAGGTGTTCAACGCCGCCAACGATGATACCTCGTCCGATCTGCCGACCGCCGAGCTCTTGAAGCGTTTCTACCCCGGCGTGCCGGTCAAAACCGAACTCGGCGAATATGAAACGCTGCTGTCCAACCGCAAGGCACGCGAGGTGCTCGGTTTCCACCCGGAGCATAGCTGGCGCAAATACGTGACGACGGCCTGATTCACGAGAGCAACTGGGCTGATCTGTGCACAGCGCCCGGCTTTGCGGCCCAAGCCGCTTGCCGCGCTTGACAGCACCCTCAATCCGGACTTTCTGGAACGCATGCGGGACGCGAAGCCGAACAAGGAAAAATCGCCAGCGAAAGCGGCTTCCACCGAGCGTTCCGCCGGCGTACGCCGACCCGACGCGGCGCGCATTCCAGGCTCGAGCGTTCATGCCTCGCTGGCCAGCGAGATAGGCCTCAGGATCGTGCGTGGCGACTATCCGCCCGGCACGATCCTGCCGAATGAAGCGAAATGGTCGGAGACCTTCAGCGTCAGCCGCTCGGCGGTGCGTGAAGCGATCAAGATGCTGATGGCCAAGGGCCTGCTGGCCTCACGCCCCAAGATCGGCAGCTGGGTCGAGCCGAAGGAACGCTGGAACCTGCTCGATCGCGATGTGCTGGCCTGGTACGCGACATCGCCGGATCGCGAAGTGTTCCTGAAGACCGTGCAGGAGTTCCGCCACATCATCGAGCCGGAAGCGACCGCCTTTGCCGCGATGCGGCGGACCGACGAACAGATGGCCGAGATCAGCCAGGCATGCCGGGAGATGGGCGAGGCGGCCAGCCTGCAGGATCGCACCCGCGCCGACACCCGTTTTCACCTCGCCATTCTGCGTGCCTCGGGCAACGACCTTCTGGTGCCGCTCGGCGTGCTGATCGAATCCGCCTTCGATCATCTCTTTGCCTATACGACGCGGGAGATCGACGATCTCAATCATGCGCAGAAGCTGCATGAGGCAATCGAGAAGAACATCCGGCTGCAACGCCCGGATGCGGCGCGCAACGCGGTGCGCAAGTTGTTGGCAAACACCGACGGCGTCATCCGCGCCCGATAGGGCCTATTGGGCGCTGCTAATCGTCTTTCTCACGCCCGAAGGCGGCGCGCAGTTCGTCCTTGGCGTCCTCAAGTACTTGTCTGCGCTCGGCGGGCAGGTTCTTGCCGGCGCGGTTGATGTAGAAGTTCAGCATCGACATGGCTGACTGGAACGGTCCGGCCTTGCGCCGGTGGCTGTGTTCGGCGGATCGCTTGAGCGAGGCGGCGATCTTCTTGGCGTCGTCGGATTCGAAGACGTGGTCCTCGAGATCCAACGCATCGCTGTGCTCGGTCACGTCGGCCGACCATTTTTTCTTCGCGCTCACGGCAGGACTCCTTATGCAGGGGGCTGGCCGGGAAACTCCGCACTTTGGCATCGGTTCCCACGTCCCTGGCTCTGGAGCCACGGATTTGCCCGCTGTGGCGCTGCTGCGGCTTGAGGATGGGCCGATAATGGGCGCGAGACGGCAGCCGAACTGAGAGCGCCGACAGGAAACGCATTGGCCCGAACCGACAGCATTCAGCCGAGCACCGGCATCGACAGCTCCTATGCCTGGATGCGGCTCGCCATCTCGATGCTGCTGGCGACGATCGGTGCCGTCGGCATGTGGGCGGTTGTCGTGGTGCTGCCCGCCGTGCAGGCCGAGTTCGGCGTCGACCGCGCCGCGGCGTCCATGCCCTACACCGCGACCATGGTCGGCTTTGCCGCCGGCAACGTGCTGATCGGCCGCGCCATCGACCGTATGGGCTACTGGGTCCCGGCGCTGCTCTCTTCGATTGCGCTCTCCGCCGGCCTCCTGCTCGCGGCGCTGTCGACCTCGATCCTGCAGTTCACCCTTGCCCAAGGGCTGCTGATCGGCGTCGGTACATCGGTGATCTTCGGGCCGCTGATCGCCGATATCTCGCATTGGTTCAACCGCCGGCGCGGTGTCGCGGTGACCGCGGCGGCCGCCGGCAACTACCTTGCCGGGGCGTTCTGGCCGACCATCATGCCGACACTCATGAAGGCGGAGGGCTGGCGTTTCACCTATGCGGCCATCGGCATCTTCTGCCTGGTGACCATGGTGCCGCTGGTGCTGATGCTGCGGCGCGGTGCCCCGGCGGCGGCAGCCGCAGGTTCGCCCGGGAGCCGGCCGGTGCAGCCGATCTCGCTGTCGCCGGCGGCGTTGCAGGTGCTGCTGGTCGTCGCCGGCCTCGGCTGCTGCGTGGCGATGTCGATGCCGCAGGTGCATATCGTCGCCTATTGCATGGATCTCGGCTACGGCGTGGCACACGGCGCCGACATGCTGTCGATCATGATGGCGGGCGGCGTCGTCAGCCGGTTGGCATCGGGCTTTGTTGCCGATCGCATCGGCGGCATGAAAACGCTCATGATCGGTTCGGTGCTGCAATGTCTGTCGCTGCTGTTCTACATCCCGTTCGACGGGCTTGCCTCGCTCTATGTGGTGTCGCTGGTATTCGGCCTGTCGCAAGGCGGCATCGTGCCTTGCCACGCCATCATCGTGCGCGACTACATGCCCGCCAAAGAGGCCGGCCAGCGCATCGGCATCGTGATGATGGCGACGATCTTCGGCATGGCGATCGGTGGCTGGATGTCGGGCTGGATCTACGACCTCACCGGTTCTTATGCCGCGGCGTTCCTGAACGGCATCGCCTGGAATTTGCTGAACATACTGGCGATCGGACTGTTGTTCTGGAAGGCCCGGCGCAGCACCGCCGCGATGGCTTGAAGGCTGGCAGGATTGTTGCCGTTGCTTGACAAGGACAACAGGCTGCGCGACGCCAGAAGGCGAGTGGGTGCGGCAAAGCGGGCCGGCGGGATGGTGACAGCAAAAACGACTGTATCGCGACCGCGCACTGCCGGGTGCATTCCCGAGCGAGCGCTTCCGTGATCAAGCCGCGCTCTCGCCGTGGTGGCGGCCGCCCGACCATATCGGATGTCGCGCGCAAGGCCGGGGTCGGCGCCATCACAGTGTCGCGCGCCTTGCGCGAGCCGGAGCGTGTCTCGGAAGAGCTGCGTCGCCAGATCCAGGCCGCCGTCGACGAACTCGGCTATGTGCCGGACCCGAATGCGCGGGCGCTGGCCTCGGCGCGCGCCGAGGTGTTCGGCGTCCTGGTGCCGTCGCTTACCAACAACGTCTTTGCCGAGGTGGTGCGCGGCATCTATGACAGCCTGTCCGACAGCCCCTTTCGCATCCAACTCGGCAACACCCATTATTCCGGCCTCGAGGAAGAACGGCTGCTGCAGGTGTTCGGCTCGCAGCGGCCGGCAGCGCTGATCGTCGCCGGCATCGACCAGACACCAGTCTCGCGAAAGCTGCTGGAGAACGCCGGCTGCCCGGTGGTGCAGGTCATGGAAACCGGGCCAGATCCAGTCGACATGATGGTCGGCTTCTCGCATCTGGACGGCGGCAGGACGGCGACCGAACATCTGATCGAGGCCGGCTATTGCCGCATCGGCTTCATCGGCGCGCGCATGGACCCACGTTCGCAGCGACGCCTTGCCGGCTACCGCGCGGCGATGGAGGCGGCCGGGCTATTCGACCCGCGCCTCGTCACCACCACGCCGGTTCCGTCCAGCGTATCGCTCGGCCGCGAGATGTTCCGCGACGCACTGGCCAAGGTGCCGACACTCGACGCTGTCTTCTGCAACAATGACGACATCGCGCTCGGCGTGTTGTTCGAGTGTCATCGCACCTCGATCTTGGTGCCGAAGACGATCGGTATCGTCGGTTTCAACGACCTCGACATGATGCAGGTGGCGTTTCCGTCGATCACCAGCATCCGCACCCATCGCTACGAGATCGGCAGGCGTGCGGTCGCCATGGCGCTGGCTGCGATCGCCGGCGACAGGCCGGAGCAACGGATCGTCGATCTCGGTTTCGAGCTCAAGCGCCGCGAGAGCACCGCCCGTTGAATACACAGAAACGACTGTGCGAATGCCGGTTTACAGGACAATTTGGTAGCGCTACCATTTTCCGCTGAGCAGATGGGCGCGCAGCGGGGTGCGGCTGTTTATTATACATAAGCGACAACTAATTCTTGTTTATTATGGATAATATGATAGTTTTCGCTCGGCTGGCGGTGACAAGGGGAGGAACTGGGTCGGCCGTCACAGGCGACTAAACGCGTATGCCAAGGCAAGGAGGTGCCGGCCCGATCGCGTCAATAATTTCGCATAGCGAAAACCACAATCAGAACTGCAACTGGGAGGAATATCGATGATCAAGTCACTTGTTGGTGGCATCGTTGCCGCCACTGCATTCGTCATGCTGAGCTCGTCGGCGATTGCCGCGGGCCCTGAAATCGTCAAGGGCCCGGCAGCGGAGCCGGATTGCTTCGCGCCCTGGGCCGCGGATACGCAGTTTTTCAAGTTTCCCAAAAAGGACGGCCCATACCGGATCGCGCTCGCCAATGGCTACATCGCCAACACCTGGCGCATCCAGATGATCCAGACCGCCAAGGCTTACGCAGCGCAAAAGGACGTCGCCGCCAAGTTGAAGGAATTCAAGGTGGTGTCGACCGGCGAGGATGTGCCGGCGCAGATTTCGGCGATCAACAACTTCATCGATTCCGGCTATGACGCCATTGTCGTCAACGCGCAGAACCCGACCGCTTTCGCGCCGGTCATCAAGCGCGCCAAGGAGGCCGGTGTCGTGCTGGTTGCCTTCGACAACATTCTCGACACCGAGGACGCCATCAACGTCAATGTCGATCAGAAGGGTCTCGGCGAACTTTGGGGCAAATGGCTGGTCGACCATATACCCGATGGCGGCAAGATACTTGAGGTACGCGGTGTTGCTGGCACGTCGGTCGATACCGACCGCCACAATGGCATCCATGAGGTCTTCGATGCTTCGGGCAAGAAATGGGACGTCACCGAAGTCGCCGGCAAGTGGGATGATCCGACAGCGCAGAAGGTCACGGCTGACGCGATCGCCACCAATGGTCCGTTCGTCGGCATTACCGGCCAGGGCGGCGACACTGGCATCGTGCAGGCGATGATCGATGCCAAGCATCCATTCGTGCCGTTCGGTGGCGAGACCGAAAACGGCTTCCGCAAGTTCTGCGCGGCCCATGCAGCCGACGGGTTGAAATGTTCGTCAGCCGGTACCGGGCCGGCGCAGGTGGCCGTTGCTATCAAGACCGCGATCGCAGCGCTTGAAGGCAATGTCGTCCCTCAGTCAGTCAAGCTGCCGCTTGCCATCGTCGAGGATCCGAACTTCAAGGCTGGTCAGGATTTCTTCCCCGACCAATCCGACAATTTCTTCGTCGGCAATTCTTTCCCGACTTGCGGCATCAATTTCACCGCGCAGGAAATCATGGGGCAGACCAAGGAAAACCAGTAGGCTGCACAATCGGCGCCGTGGAACCCACGGCCCCGACCACTCGATAGTCTGGTCGTCAAAGTGCCTGGGGAGGGCCGATGGACGGTGCGGTTCCGCTCTTCCGGATGGAAGGTATATCGAAGCGCTATGGTGGCGTGCGGGCGCTGGAAAAGGCCGAACTTTCGGTCACGTCCGGCAGCATCCACGCCATCCTTGGCGAAAACGGCGCCGGCAAATCGACGCTGATCAAGATCATGGCGGGCGTCGTCGCGGCCGATGAAGGCCGAATGACGCTGGATGGCCGCGAGCTGACGTTCGCGTCGCCGGCTGCTGCCAACCATGCTGGCATCGTCTGCATCTTCCAGGAGCTGTCGCTGGTCCCAGAACTCAGCGTCGCCGACAACATCGTCATCTCCGATCCGCCCAAACGCTTCGGCATGATCGACCGCAAGGCGCAGCGCCGCATCGCGGAAGAGGCCCTGGCGCGCGCGGGTGCGGCCGACATTCATCCGTCGGCACTGGTCAAGGACCTGCCCTTGTCGCGGCGGCAGATGGTCGAAATCGCCAAGGCACTCGCCAGAAAGCCGCGCATCCTGATCCTCGATGAAGCGACGTCGGCGCTGACGGTGGCGGACGTCTCGAACATCTTCGCGGTGCTGAAGCGGCTGCGCTCGGAAGGGCTGGCCCTGCTCTACATCTCGCATCGCATGAACGAGATCGCCGAATTGGCTGACCAGTGCACGGTGTTCCGCAACGGTCGTAACGTCGCAAGCTATCCGGCTGGTTCGAAGAGCGACAATGAAGTGGTCGAACTGATGATCGGCCGCGAATACAGCCACATCTTTCCGCCGAAGCCTGCCGCTGTGCCTGCCACCGCCGCCCCCAGGTTAGAGGCCCGCAAGCTCTCGTGGACTGACCGGCTCGACAATATTTCATTGACTGTCAGGGCCGGCGAGGTGGTTGGCCTCGGCGGCCTTGATGGCCAGGGCCAGCGCGAATTGCTGCTCGCCTTCTTCGGTGTGCTGCGCGGCCTCAGCGGTCAAATCCTGATCGACGGCAAGTCTGTGTCGATCACCAGTCCATCCGTTGCGCGCGACGACGGTATCGGCATGGCGCTCATCCCCGAGGACCGCAAGACCGAAGGCCTGATGCTGCCGATGACCGTGCGCGAGAACCTGTCTTTCGCAGCCCTCGACCGGCTCTCGAAAGCCGGCATCATCGACCGCGCCGCCGAGCAGCGGCTGATCGACGACATGGTCGGCCTTTTGGCGATCAAGACGGCGGGCCTCGACATTCCGGTCGCGGCACTTTCGGGCGGCAACCAACAGAAGGTTGTCATCGCCAAATGGCTGATGCGCCAGCCGCGCATCATCCTACTCAACGATCCGACACGCGGCATCGACGTCGGCACCAAGCAGGAGCTCTACCAGCTGATGCGCAAGCTTGCCGATGCGGGTGCGGCGATCCTGTTCTATTCGACCGACTATGACGAGTTGATCGGCTGCTGCGACCGTGTGCTGGTGCTCTATGATGGAGCGGTCAAGCGCGAGCTGGTCGGCGCCGAGATCAGCGAGCGGGCGCTGATATCGAGTGCGCTCAACATCCATGGCGAGGACAGCCCCGTGAGCCTGGGAGCGGACGCATGAAGGATTGGCGCTACTGGCTTGCCGAGCAACGCGGAACGCTGCTGGCATTTGGCATCTTCATCGTCATGTTCGTCATCTACACCTCGAACCATCCGGCCGGTTTCACCGCCAATGTCGTGCAGACGGCGGCGAACAAGGGCGTGCTGCTCGCCTTCGTCGCCATGGCGCAGACGCTGGTGGTGATCACCGCCGGCATCGATCTGTCCGTCGGCATGATCTTCCTGCTCACCAATTGCCTGGCGTCCTGGCTGGTGGTGGGCACGCCGATGCAGACGACGCTTGGTGTACTCGCCGTATTGGCGGTAGGTCTGCTGTGCGGGGCGATCAATGGCGCGATCGTCATTTATGGCCGGCTGCAGCCGATCGTCGCCACCATTGCCACAGGGGCCGTCTATTACGGCATCGGCCTGTTGCTGCGGCCATTTCCGGGCGGTTCGGTCAATGAGGATTTGGCCGACGCCCTGACCGGCCGCGTGTTCGGCGTGGTGCCGGCGAGCCTTGTGGTGCTGCTTGCCATCGTGCTGGTGATCTGGGTGCCGTTCAGCCGTTCGGTGCTAGGCCGCGCCGCTTACGCAGCAGGATCGTCGGAGACGGCGGCCTACATGTCCGGCGTGCCGATAAGGCGTGGCAAGTTCGCCGCCTACACGCTGGCCGGGCTGCTGGCGGCGATCGGCGGGCTGTTCCTGACCTTCTTCACCTATACGGGCGAGGCGGCCTATGCCAGCGGCAACGCCTACACGCTGTTTTCGATCGCCGCCGTGGTGCTCGGCGGCGTCTCGCTGTTCGGCGGCAAGGGCAGCGCCATCGGCGCGATCTTCGGCGCGCTGGCCTTCCGCACCATTGGCGACCTTTTGTTCGTCTTCGATTTCGATCCGCTCTGGCAGCCGCTGTTCCAGGGCGTTATCCTGCTGGTCGCCGTCAGCCTCGGCGCCTTCGCTTTGTTTCGGGTCCGCAACCGGCTGGAGTGGTTCCTGTGAGCGAAACGACGCTTGGCGGCATTGCCGGCCGCATGCCCAGATTCATCCGCCGCGCCGATCCGGCGGTGCTGACCGCCTTTGCCTGCATCGTGCTTCTGCTGTTCCTCGGCAGCCTCTATTCCGGAAGCTTCCTGTCGCCTGAATATCTCTTGCAGCAGCTCAAGGTCGCCTCGTTCCTCGGTGTCATCGCCACCGGCATGATGTTGGTCGTCCTGCTCGGCCAGATCGACCTGTCGGTACCCTGGTCCATGGCGGCGGGCGCGATGATGGCCTGCGCGGCGGCCGCCTATGGCCCGGCCGGGGTGGTGCTGGCGATCCCGTTCGGCATTCTCTGCGGTGTGCTGATCGGTATCGTCAACGGCATCGGCGTCGCCTACCTGCGTATCCCGTCGATGATCATCACGCTGGCCACCAACGCCGTCGCGCAAGGGCTGATGGTCGTCTATACCGGCGGCTTCTCGCCACAGGATTCGGCGACGGGCGCAATGCGCTACCTGGCGACCGGCTTCGCCATTCCGGGCGTTCCCAACGCGGTCATCATCTGGGCGCTGATCGGCGCTGCAATGGTGTTCGTGCTGACCCGCACCAGTTTCGGCCGCACCGTCTACGGCATCGGCAACCGCGAGCGCGCCGCCTATCTCTCCGGCATCGACACACGGCGCGTGGTGATGATCGCTTTCGCGGTATCGGGCGGGCTCTCCGCGTTCGGCGGCGTGCTGCTCGCCGGCTATGCCTCCAAGGCGGCGCAGTCGATGGGCGATGCCTATCTGCTGCCATCGATCGCAGCTGTCGTGCTTGGCGGCACCTCGATCCTGGGCGGGCGCGGCTCGTATCTGGGCACCGTCGCCGGTGTCATCCTGATCACCCTGCTGCAATCCATCCTGTCGGTCATGCAGATGCCGGAGGCGGGGCGGCAGATCATCTACGGCGTCGTCATCGTCGCCATGCTGCTGCTCTACGGCCGCGCGCCGGCAAGCCGCTGACAGTGGGCGAAAGGCCAGCACAGGCGCCAATTGGCGCTCCCGGCTCATTGCCTCAAGCCATCGTGGTGATGGGCGTCGCCGGCTGCGGCAAGTCGGCCGTCGGTATTGCACTGGCGGCCGCGCTGGGCGTTACCTTTATCGAGGGTGACGGGCTGCACCCGCCGGAAAATGTCGCGCGCATGGCCAGCGGCGAGCCACTCACCGATCAACTACGTGAAGGCTGGCTTGACGCGATCGGCGAGCGCATCGCCGCGTCGGTAGGGCAGGGCGAAGGCGTGATTGCCGCCTGCTCGGCGCTGAAGCGCAGCTATCGCGCGCGCTTTCTGCCCTGCGATCGTCTTCCTCTATCTGCAGATCGACGCTGACACGGCCAAGTGGCGTGTCGGCAGCCGCAAGGGCCATTTCATGCCGGCAAGCCTCGTCGACCGCCAGTTCGCTATCCTAGAGCCGCCGACAGCGGATGAGAGGGCCTTGACGCTCGATGCGACCCGCCCGGTCAGCGAACTCGTCAGTGCCGCCGTCCAGCAGCTACGCCGGTCGATAGGAATTTTTTCTTGATTCCGTGACCTCAGCTATGGTACATATTCGCCTATGGTGCTGATTTGCGCCAGTGACCCGCCGCACAGGCGGGTTTTCGTTTCCGTCAGCCTACGCGCCGGCAAAGGCTCCGAAGGAACCCGTTAACCCGAGTTCGTTGCCCTGAACCGGATCGTAGGCGACCCAGCGGCCTGCCACCGGATGCGCGGCGAGCTGCAGGCGGCAGCGATGGCGGAGCCGCCAGCAAACCCTCGAACAGTTTGCGCGCATCGGTGCCTTCACCAAGCACAGCGTGGGTGGCGGCGGCGTAAGCAGGGAATTCCTTGCGCATATGGCGCTACAAGCGAAACCTCGATACGCGGCGGCAGATTGGCAGTCGGTGGTCTAGATCTGTGACGTCAGTTCGACGGGGAAATCATCATTGTCGGCATCGCGCATGGCGGCGAGGCTGCGATTGTCCAGCACTTCGGCGATCGCCTGCCGCACCTCCAGCATCATCTGCCGGACCTGGCAGGTGGCCTCGTCGCAGTCGTCGCAGCGCTGATACTGCGTGCGGCTGGCGCAGGGGATCGGCGCCAGCGGCCCGTCAAGCACCCGCACGACATGGCCGATCTTGATTTCAGAGGCCGGCCTGGCGAGGCGATAGCCGCCTTCCTTGCCCTTGCGGCTCTGGACGAACCCGGCATTTCGCAACTCGCCCAGGATGGCATCGAGGAATTTCTTCGGAATATTGTTGGCCACCGCGATGTCGTTGACGAAGGCCAATTGGCCCAGTGGCAGGCCAGACAGATGCACGAGGGCCTTGAGGCCGTATTTGCCTTTTTTTGTCAGCATGCCCAGATCACCCCATTGAGGCCCCAACCACTCGCATCTGGCGACTGTTTGTGTGCAAATAATGACGTTTTTGCCGTGCGGCGATATTTCGCGAAAACAAGGCGCCGAATGGCATGTTAGGCGCAAACACGTTGATTGTTTGTAACGTTTTGCACGGATGACGCCGATATCTCGCTGAAAACCGGGTTGCCGGAGCACAAAATGAAGAAAGCCGGCAAGGTGCCGGCTTTCTTCATTTGCTCCGGATGTTTGTGCCGTCAGCGGCTGCCATAGGTCTGGTCGAGCAGGCCGCCGGCGGCGAAATGCTCCTTCTGCACCTTGTCCCAGCCGCCAAAAACGCCTTCCACGGTCAGCAGCCGGATATCGGGGAAGTCGGCCTTGTATTTCGTCGCCACAGCGCTGTCGCGGGCTCGCAGGCCGTTGCGGGCGGCGACGTCCTGGCCCTCCGGCGTGTAGAGGAAGTCGAGATAGGTCTTTGCCAGATCGCGCGTGCCATGCTCGTCGGCGACCTTGTCGACGATGGCGACCGGGAATTCGGCCAGCAGACTGACAGAGGGAGTGACCTGCTCGAATTTGTCATCGCCATACTCCTTGCGGATGCCGCGCGTCTCGGACTCGAAGGTGATCAGCACATCGCCGATCTCGCGCTGCACGAAGGTGGTGGTCGCGGCGCGGCCGCCAGTGTCGAAGATCGGCACGTTGTTGAACAGCTTGGTGATGAACTCCTTCACCTTGGCGTCGTCGCCCTTAAAGGCTTCCTTGGCATAGGCGGTAGCCGCCAGATAGGTGTAGCGCGCATTGCCTGATGTCTTCGGGTTGGGGAAGATCACCTGCACGTCGTCGCGCACGAGATCGTTCCAGTCCTTGATATGTTTGGGGTTGCCGGCGCGCACCAGGAAGGACGGCAGCGAATAGAAGGGCGAGGCGTTGTCGGGGAAATCCTTCTGCCAGTCGGCCGAGACCAGGCCCTTCTTGACGAGGAAGTCGATGTCGGTGACCTGGTTAAAGGTGACGACATCGGCAGCGAGGCCTTCGGCGATGGCACGCGCCTGCGCCGAGGTGCCGGCATGCGACTGGTCGACGGCGACGCCCGGATGGTGCGCGATGAAGGCCCTGTTGATCTGCACGAACAGTTCGCGGCCGACATCATAGGATGCGTTGAGCAATTTATCGGCCGACCAGGCTTGGGAGGATGCCAGGAGCAGGCCGGCGACGGTGGCGACGCCGAGGAAAAATCGCTTCATGAAAACAAGCTCCGGATGCAATTGGTTTATGGTCGAACCATAGCTGTGGCGCAGGGTGCGCGACGAGGCACGCGAGACGGCTCTGTGGTTGTGCTGCGAGAAAAGTTATCGGCCGAAACAGCCGGATGCCAGGATTTTCTTCCAAAGAGAGACACCCTTCAGATCTGATCGTGGGCAAGAAGATCGCATCGCGATGCTGGGTCCAGAACTGGCTGGAATAGCGCTCGACCGAGTATCAGGCAGGCGGAAACAGCTTCCAGCGGCCGGGACGGAACGCCACCCGGCTTTTCTGCGCCGCGGGATGATCGACCGGCAGTTCGATTTCCACGCGCTGGCGCTCGCCACCGATCTCGAGTTCGACGCGGCGCGTGCCGGCGACGCGGCGGCTGGCGGCGACCGTGCCGGCGATGCAGCCGCTGCAGCCATCCAGCAATTCGACATGGTGCGGGCGGAAGTAAAGCGTCGCTTCGCCCGAGGGCTCGTTGGGCGGCGCGGCAAGCCCGATCGGACGGTCGGCGAGCCAGATCTCGCCATTTTCGACCTTGACCGGAAGCGAGCTCGATTCACCGATGAAGCCGTAGACGAAGGGCGAGTTGGGCGCGTCATAGATGTCGTCGGCAGTGCCGACCTGCTCGATGCGGCCCTGGCTCATCACCACAACGCGGTCGGCAAGCTCCAGCGCCTCTTCCTGGTCGTGGGTGACGAAGACGGTGGTGTGGCCGGTGGCGTCGTGGATCTCACGAAGCCAGCGGCGCAATTCCCGGCGCACCTGCGCGTCAAGCGCACCGAACGGCTCGTCGAGCAGCAGTACCTTGGGTTCGATGGCCATGGCGCGCGCCAGTGCCACGCGCTGGCGCTGGCCGCCGGAGAGCTGCGCCGGATAGCGCTTTTCGAGCCCGGAAAGCTGGACGAGGTCGAGCAGCTCGGAGGCGCGGCGGCGGATTTCCTGCGCCGGCGGGCGCGACGACCCGTGCCGGACCTTCAGGCCGAAGCCGATATTGTCGGCCACCGTCATATGCCGGAACAGCGCATAGTGCTGGAAGACGAAGCCGACATTGCGCTCCTGGATCGACTTGTGCGAGGCGTCCTCGTCGCCGAAGAAGATATTGCCCCGCGTCGGACGCTCCAGACCGGCTATCAGCCTGAGCAGCGTCGTCTTGCCGGAACCGGACGGCCCCAGCAACGCGATCAACTCGCCCGACTTGATGTCGAGCGACACGTCATGAAGCGCCGGAAACCGCTCAAACTCCTTGCGTACGTTGGCAACGCGAACTTCCATGCAAATCCCTCTGTCAGTGCCCGCGCGTCGCGGCGATCTCGGCGCCGTAGCGCATCTCGAGAAGTGTTTTCAAGACCAGCGTGACGAGCGCCAGGCCCGCAAGCAATGAAGCGACGGCAAAGGCGCCGACAGCGTTGTACTCGTTATAGAGGATTTCGACATGCAGCGGCATGGTGTTGGTCAGGCCGCGTATGTGGCCCGACACGACCGACACCGCGCCGAACTCGCCCATAGCACGCGCATTGCACAGGAGTACGCCGTAGAGCAGGCCCCATTTGACGTTGGGCAAGGTCACGTACCAGAAGGTCTGCCAGCCATTGGCGCCAAGCGAAAGTGCTGCCTCCTCGTCGCCATTGCCCTGTTCCTGCATCAGCGGGATCAGTTCGCGAGCGACGAAGGGGAAGGTGACGAAGACGGTGGCCAGCACGATCCCGGGCACGGCAAACAGGATGACGATGCCATGTGCTTTCAGCCAGCTGCCGAGCAACCCCTGGGCGCCGAACAGAAGCACATAGACGAGCCCCGAAATAACCGGCGAGACCGAGAACGGCAGATCGATCAGGGTGGTCAGGAAGGCCTTGCCCTTGAACTCGAACTTGGCGATCGCCCAAGCGGCGGAGATGCCGAAGACGATGTTGAGCGGCACCGAAATCGCCGCCACCAGCAGGGTCAGCCGGATCGCCGAGCGCGTGTCGGGATTGCCAAGCGCTTCGGTATAGGCATCGATGCCCTTGGCGAAGGCTTCGTTGAAGACGATGATCAGCGGCAAGACCAGGAAAATGCCGAGGAAGGCGAAGGCGACAGCCATCAGCGCTACACGCGCTGGGCGACTTTCCGTGACCGCCGCCGACCGGCTTCCGTGGTGCGGTTCGTAGGATTTGATCTCGGGATCAGGCATAGCGCTTGCGGCTCCATGTCTGCACGAGATTGACGACCAAAAGCATGATGAACGACAAAGCGAGCATGATCGCCGCGATCGCAGTTGCCGCGGGGTAATTGTATTCCTCGAGGCGGATGACGATCAGAAGCGGCGCGATTTCGGATTTGTAGGGTAAATTGCCGGCGATGAAGATAACCGAGCCATATTCACCGACGCCGCGCGCGAAGGCGAGCGCGAAGCCGGTGACGATGGCCGGCGCCAGGCCCGGAAACAGGACGCGGGTGATGATCTGCAGGCGATTGGCGCCAAGCGTGGCGGCGGCTTCCTCCACCTCCCTGTCGATCTCCTCCATGATCGGCTGCACGGTGCGCACGACGAAGGGCAAGCCGATGAAGACCAGCGCGATGACGATGCCGAGCGGGGTATAGGCGACCTTGATGCCGAGCGGCATCAGCAATTTGCCGATCCAGCCGTTCGGTGCGTAGAGAGTGGTCAGCGCGATGCCGGCCACAGCCGTGGGTAAGGCGAAGGGCAGATCGACCATGGCATCGACGATTCGGCGGCCGGGAAAGCGGTAGCGCACCAGCACCCAGGCGACCAGCGTGCCGAACACGACATTGACAGCAGCCGCGAGGAAGGCGGTGCCGAAGCTGATCCTCAGCGCATTGATGGTGCGGCGATCGGTGGCGATCGCCCAAAATTCAGGCCAGCCAAGCGCGGCCGAGCGCCAGAGCAGCCCGGAAAGCGGGATGAGGATGATGAGGGTGAGGTAGGCAAGCGAGAAGCCGAGCGTCAATCCGAAACCCGGAATGACGCTCGGCTGCTTGAATCGCCACCCCGCCTGCGCGGGTGCTGTGGTCATATCGTCCTGAATATCGACTTACTGAGGCTTGTAGATCTGGTCGAATATACCACCATCGCCGAAATGATAAGGCTGTGCTTTTTTCCAGCCACCGAAAAGCGGGTCGTCGATCGAGATCAGCTTGATCGGAGGCAGCTTGGCGAGGTCCTC
Organism: Mesorhizobium sp. M0051; assembly: GCF_040323235.1. NCBI lineage: Bacteria > Pseudomonadati > Pseudomonadota > Alphaproteobacteria > Hyphomicrobiales > Phyllobacteriaceae > Mesorhizobium > Mesorhizobium sp. M0051. Next base: position 141,789 of record NZ_JAMYUT010000013.1, on the reverse strand, counting down.
CGCCGGCACCAGATCGGGCTTTGCCGGGCGATAGTGGTTCTTGGCGATGATCGTCTGGGCTTCCTTGGAATAGAGCCAGCTCAGATAGGCTTCGGCAACCTTGCGCGTGCCTTTGGCGTCGACATCGGCGTCGACCACCGCCACAGGTGGCTCGGCCAGGATCGAGGTCGGCGGGTAGACGATGTCGAAATTGTCGGCGCCGAACTCGTCGAGCGCCAGATAGGCCTCGTTTTCCCAGGCGATCAGCACGTCGCCGAGGCCTTTTTGCGCGAAGGTTACGGTCGAACCGCGCGCGCCGGTGTCGAGCACCGGGGCATTGGCGTAGAGCTTGCCGACGAACTCCTTGGTCTTGGCCTCGTCGCCGCCATCATTGGCACTGGCGTAGGCCCACGCGGCGAGATAGTTCCAGCGAGCGCCGCCGGAGGTCTTGGGGTTGGGCGTGATCACCTGGATGCCGTCCTTGACGAGGTCGCTCCAATCGTGAATGCCCTTGGGATTGCCCTTGCGCACGAGGAAGATGATGGTCGAGGTGTAAGGCGCTGAATTGTTTTCGAATTTTGTGCGCCAGTCGGGATTGATCTTCTTCGACTTCGAGACGATTGCGTTGATGTCGCCTTCGAGCGCCAGTGTCACCACATCGGCATCGAGGCCGTCGATCACGGCGCGGGCCTGGGCACCGGATCCGCCATGCGACTGCTGGACGGTGACCGTCTCGCCGGTCTCGGCCTTCCAATGCGCGACGAAGGCTTCGTTATAGGCCTTGTAGAGCTCGCGTGTCGGATCATAGGACACGTTGAGAATGGTGGTGTCGGCAAACGCGAAGCCGAGCGTGCCGAACTGGATGGATGTGGCGACCAGTGCGCCGAGCAGTTTCCTGAAATGAGGTTTGGTCATTTCTGCCTCCGTTGAACCCACGGCAAATCTACCGAACTGGTAGAAATTAGATGCATTGAATGTTGCCTTTTTTGCCCCTCTAGAGAAAATATTCGACGATCCTTTGCAGCATGGAGAAATATTTTCCTCCCGCGTCTCCGGGAAGAATCCTGCCGCACACCCAGCCTATTTAGAAATGAGCAGCGTCGAGGCAAAGCTGCCGACAAGAAAGGATCGCGCGAGGCACCCCCCTCTGGCCGGCAGGCCAGAGGGGGGTGACTCGGAACAGGCATGGGTGAATGTCCTGCTATCTGCCGAGCGCCCGGAAAGCCAATTGAATGAATCGCTTGGCTCGGTCTATTCGACGAACACCTTGACGCTGGCCGCGCGTCCCGCGGCGTCGATCACGGTCAGCGTCGAATAGCCGGCGCCGTCAGGTTGCCAAGTCGCGGTGCGGCGACGGTCGATGCCGGCGAGCGGCTTGCCGTTGGCCAGCCAACGGAACGGCGCGCGGCCGCCTTGCAATTTCAGAACCAGTGGCGAGGCATCGACTGAATTGGTGTCGAGATCGACGCGGGCACCGTCGGGCGGGAAGATGATGGTCGGTGCGGGTTCGGTCACTGTCGCCTGCACGAGGCCGTCCGACCCGGCGCCAAAGCGGGCGAGCGTCACCGGCAGATCCTCGCGCCTGGGGTTGATCACGCCGGGCGGCCTGCCCGGCAATGGGACGGTGGCCAGGCCCGAGCGGACAAAAGCCTCGAAGAGGATGGGAGCGGCCGAGACATAGCCGGACAGGCCCGGCACTGCGCCGGCGTCGGGGCGGCCGACCCAGACACCCAGCACATAGCGGCCGTCGAAGCCGACCGACCACGCGTCGCGATAGCCGTAGGAGGTGCCGGTCTTGTAGGCGATGCCGCGCTGCAAGGCGCCCTCGGGCGGCTTGACGCCCGACAGAATGTCGATGATCTGCCAGTTGGCCTGACCGTCGAGGATGGTAGCGCTGGTGCGCTCGGCATTGGCGGGCTCGGTGCCGTCATGCAGCGTGTGGGTCTTGCCGCCATTGGCGAGCCCTGTGTAGAGCTGGACGAGGTCGCGCAATGTTATCCCAACTCCGCCAAGGCCGATGGCCAGGCCCGGCGCCTCGTTGACCGGCAGCACGGGGCTGACGCCGGCCTGGTGGAAGCGCGCCATCAGACGCGTTGGTCCGACCGCGTCGAGCACGCGGATCGCCGGCACGTTGAGCGACAGTTGCAGCGCTTGGCGGATGCTGACGTCGCCCTGATAGCCCATGTCGAAATTCTTCGGCCGGTAGCCGGAGAAATCGACAGGACTGTCGTCGATCAGCGTTTCCTGCGCCACCAGCCCCTGTTCGAAGGCAAGACCGTAGATGAACGGCTTCAGCGTCGAGCCGGGCGAGCGGACGATCTTGGTCATGTCGATCCAGCCGGCGCGGCTGGCGTCGAAGAAATTGGCCGAGCCGACTTCGCCGAGAATGTCGCCGGTGCGGGAGTCGGCCAGCACCATGGCGACCGACAGGCGAGGTCCAAGCTTGGTGGCCGCGTCCCGCGCCACCTGCTCCAGCCCTTCCTGGACGCTCTTGCGGATCGTCAGCTGCAAAGGCTGGCCGGGCACGGCCTTGGGCAGCATCGCATAGGCGGCGTGTGCGGCGAGCGCCGGCAGCGTGCGACGCAGGCCCGCCACATCATCGAGAGCGGCACGTGCCGCCTCGCGCTCGCCGAGCAGGCCGGCGGACACCATGCGGGTCAGCACCCGGTCGCGGGCGGCGTGCGCGATTTTCAGGTTGCGGTCGGGCCGGCGCTTTTCCGGCAGCTGCGGCAGGGCAACGAGCAGAGCGGATTCCGACACGGTAAGCCGCTTCGGCTCCTTGCCGAAATAGGCGAGGGACGCGGCGCGCACGCCTTCCAGATTGCCGCCATAAGGGGCCAGCGTCAGGTAGCGCTCGAGGATCTCGCGCTTGGACAGCCGCCGCTCGATTTGGATGGCGCGCAGCATCTGCTTGATCTTGGAGCCGAGGCTGCGGCTTTCGCGCGGCTCGATCAGCCGGGCGAGTTGCATTGACAGGGTCGAGCCGCCGGAGACGATGTGGCCGCTGGTGGCGAACTGGCCGGCGGCACGGGCCAGCGCCAGCACGTCGACACCCTCATGATCCCAGAAACGCTTGTCCTCGTAGGTGACCAACATGTCGATGAATTGCTTGTCCACCTGATCGAGCCGGGTTTCGAGCCGCCAGTAGCCGTCCGGCGTGGCGAAGGCGCGCAACAGTTGGCCGTCGCGGTCCTGGACTTCCGTCGAGACCGTGAGCTCGGCAGGCAGCGGTGGCGGGAAGGCGCGGTCGAGTTCCCAGAGGGAGGCGGTGGAGAGCGCCAACAGGCAGGCGCCGCCTGCGGCTCCAATAGCGAGTTTGCGAAGTATCTTCATGGCTGGAAAGATGCCCCCTCATCCGGCCGCTTCGCGGCCACCCTCTCCCCGATGGGGAGAAGAGACTGGCGCCGGCGCTGGTCGTCTCCTCTCCCCTCGTGGAGAGGTCGACCGAGCGAAGCGGAGGGCGGGTGAGGGGGCACTTTGCTTATCGCGTCCATCACCACCAGCGCCTTACGGCGCCTTGATCTCCATCATGCCGGTGGCGGTGCGGGCCGAATACTGCGGCCTGTACATGTCCTCCACCGTTGCCGCCGGGTGCGCATAGGTGCCAGGCGTCACGGCACGTACGACATAGGCGAGGGTCAGATTGTGGTCGTGGTCGCCGTCGGCCGGGTTGAACGCGGCGACGAAACGGTCGTCGCGGAATTCGAGATGGGCCGCATCGGTCTGCGCCAGCCATGAGAAGTTGGTCAACTGGGCGCTGGACACCAGGCCTGGATTGTCGATCTCGAAGCCGGCCGGCAACAGGTCCGTTACCAGCAGGCGCGACGGCCAGCTGTTCTGCTCGTTGACCTTGAGCACGACGACATAGCGTTCGTTCTGGGTCGCCTCGGTGACATTGGCTTCAGTGCCATCGAGCTTGTAGTAGGTGCGATCGATGGTGAAGCCGTCGCCGCTTGCCGGCAAGGGCTGGATCGGCGACGCCACCGTCGTGACGACGGCTTGCAGCGGAGTCTTGCCGGTGTTGGCGATGGTCAGCGGGCTGTCGGCCAGGTCGCTGCCGTCGATCTGGTTGGAATAGCCGCCGGCGTGCGCGGCACCATTGACTGTCAACGTGATTGCATCATTGCCTTCCTTCAGCGCGCGAGCCGCCAGCAGCATCCAGGATTCGTCCTGGGTGCTGGTCCAGCGGGCTCCGGCGCGTTCCCTGGTAACCAGCTTGATCAGCTCCGGCACGATCGTCGGCACCGGCTTCGATTCCGCCGCCAGCGCCAGCATCGCCGCACCGTCACGCAGCCGCGAGCCGTAGTCGGAGCGGTAGTAGTCGTAGTCGGTGGTCGACTTGGCGAGCTGCAGGGCGGTCTTGAACGTCGCTTCGGCGCGCGGCGTATCGCCGTAGAGCGCCAGGCTCGCCGCCAGCTGGGCGACGGCCATCGGGCTGGAGAAAGCTTCGAGCTGGGTGTCCGCATAGTAGCGCAGATCGCCGATCGAAGCCTTCTTGTTGCGAGCCAGAACGTAGAGGGCGTAGGCGATCTCGCTGCCACGGTCCTGTACGCTCTGGTCGTAGCCGAGCGAGTTCTGCAAATTGCTCAGCGCTTGGTTCATGGCCAGGCTCGGCACGTCGTATTTCTGCTCGCGCGCCCTGGTCAGGAAGTCGGTGACATAGGCATCGAGCCACGGATCGCCGGAGCCAGGACCCCACAGGCCGAAGCTGCCGCCCGAGGCCTGGTAGCTCAGAACCTTGTAGATCGCGTCCTGGATGCGGCCATGGATGTCGGGGTCGCTGGCCATGCCGATGCCGGATGCCAACTCATTGACGTAGAGAAGCGGCATGGCGCGGCTGGTGGTCTGCTCGGCGCAACCATAGGGGTAGCGGTCGAGCGTCATCAACAGCGACGGCACGTCGAAGGCGGAGGCCTGTGAAACGCCGACGCTGACGGAAGCGCCATCGAGCAGGCTCGCCGCCAGCAGTTCCTTGTCGACGCGCAACGCGCCGCCATTGCCCTTGAGGTCGACCACCAGGCGGGTGGTGACCGGCAATTGCGCCGGACGCACCGGCACGTAGAGCGTCTGCTCGACCTTGGTGCCGTCGGCATGGGCGAGCTTGATGGTCAGCGAGGCATTGCCGGCCGTCTGTGCGATCAGCGGCACGGTCAGCGTCTGCCGCTTGCCCTGGGCGAGCGTCAGCTTCTGGGGCAGGGGCTTGTCGCCCGTCGACAGGTCCCCCGTCGTTTCGATCGACAAAGCATAGTCGCCGGCAGGGCCGTCGGTGTCGGCGACATCGAGGCGCATGATGGCGGCGTCACCAGGCGCCAGGAAGCGCGGCAGGCCGGCGGTGATCACGACGGGATCGCGCACGATGACGTCGGACTGGGCATGGCCGACTGCGTCCTTGGTCCAGGCGACGGCCATGACGCGCACGGTGCCGTTGAACTGCGGAATGTCGAAGTCGACCCTAGCCTTGCCGTCGGCGTCAAGCTCGACTGGGCCGGAGAAGAAGGCGACCAGCTTTTCTGTCGGAGGGCTGCCCTGCGCCTGCATATTGGCGCCGTCGCCGCCGGTCCTGAGCTTGCCGGTGTTGCCAAGCGAGCCGTCGATCAGGCGACCGTAGATGTCGCGGATTTCCATGCCCAGCATGCGCTGGCCGAAGAACCAGTTCTCCGGATCGGGTGCCTTGTAATTGGTCAGGTTGAGGATGCCGACATCGACGGCGGCAACCATGACATAGGCATTGCTGCCCGGCTGCACGCCAGCCACGGAAACCGGGATCGACAGCTGCTGGCGCGGCACGGTCTTGTCCGGCGACGTCAAGGTGATGGCGAGCTTCTTCGAGCCCGGATCGACCTTCAGCCATTTCACGCCGATGGCGCGCGCCGGCATGCGCGTTTCCTGCGCCTCGCCCGGCCGGAACAGGGTTGCGGTGACATAGGCGCCGGCGCCCCAGTCGTCGCCGACCGGAATATCGACGGTGCTGCCTCCCGCCGGCACTGACGCCGTAACGCTCTTCAACAGCTTTTCGGAACCGATGTTGATGAGAAGTTCCCCGGCAAAATGCGGCGAGACTTTCAGCTTGGCCACTTCGCCCGCGGCATAGCTGTCCTTGTCGAGGGCGATCTCGAGACCGTCAGGCGTTTCGGTGGTGGTAGATGAGACGTACCAGCCGGCATCGAATTCGTAGCTGGTCGCCGGTCCTTCGGGATCGGCGGTTTCAACCTCGAGCCGGTACTGGCCCCAATCGACCGGCACGGAGACCGTTGCGTCGCCATCGGCGCTGAGGTCGACCTGGCCATTGGCGATCGACTTGGTGAAGGAGACCGGTTCGTAGTTCCAGGAATTGTTGGAGCGGTACCACTGGTAATTGCGTTCGACCTTGACCAGCGTCCATTGCGCGCCTTTCAGCGCCTCGCGCTTGCCGTCGGGATCGACGGCGATCAGGCTGAACTTGGCCGTGCCGCCTTGCGGCACTTCATTGTCGGCGAAGTCCGGGCGGATGCCGATCATATGGCCTTGCGGACGGATGCCGATGTCGAGCGAACGCTCGATGGCACGGCCGCCGGTTTCGCGCATCCTGACCGTCACCTTGGCGTCGACCAGCTTGGTGGTCGAGGGCAGTTGATCGACGGAGACCGGGAAGGTCACCTTGCCGTCATCGCCAACCACCGGCAGATCGGCGAGGGGGGTAACAGTGGGTTCTGCGGACTGCTCGTCTGCGAGGCCGAAGGAAAAGCCCTGGAAGCGGTCCCAATCGCGCGAGGTCGACAGCGTCAGTTCGCCTTCCAGCGCCAGGCCTGCTGCCGGCGCTCCGTAGAGGAAGCGGCCGTCAATATTGATGTTGGCGGTTTCGCCCTGCGCGATCTCCTGCTTGTCGGCCTTCATGTCGAATTCGATGCGATCCGGCACGAAATCGTCGACCAGGAACATCTGGCTGGCCACCGCCGCCTGCTTGGGATCGGTGTAGATCGACACCGACCAAGTGCCGCGCATGGCGTTGGGTTCGAGCGGCAGGTCGACGGCATGGCCGCCGGCCGAGGCGCCGTCGCTGACGATGCGGCGGTCCTCGACGCCGTCGGGGCGCGAGAAGATGAAGGTCAGCGGCAGGTTTTCGACCGCCTTGGCGGCGCCGTCGCGGGCAAGGGCCGCAACATGAACGTCCTCGCCGGCGCGGTAGATGCCACGTTCTGTCCAGGCATAGACGTCGAGCGCGCCGGGCGCCGCGCGCCCTGTGACGCCGCGATCGGACAGGTCGAAGCCGGCCCGGCCCATGTCGAGGAAGACGAAATCATCGTTGCCCTGTTTGGCCATCAGCACGGCCGGCATCATGCCGCCGTCGCCGCGCGTCAATCCGGGATTGAAGACGGCGTGGCCATCGGCATCCGATGTCGCCGTGCCGAGAACCTCATTGTTCCTGGCAACCAGGGTCAGTTCGGCGCCTGCTATCGGCTTGGCGCTGCCCAGCGAACGGGCAAAGACATTCAGGCCGTCCTGGCCGGTATAGGTCGACAGGCCGATGTCGGAGACGACGAACCATTGCGTAGCCATCGAATTGTAGTCGTCGGCGTTGTCGTTGACCGCCTGGGCGGTCAGCACATAGACGCCGGGCTTGCGCTGCGGCAGTGCTTGGTCGACCGGGAAGGAGGTGGTGACTTCCTTGTTGAGATCGTTGGCGATGTCGAGTTGGCCTTGCCAGACCGGCGCGCCCATCTGCTCGGAAATGTTGGAGATGTCGTAGCCGTCAAGCTGGTGCAGGAACTGGTAGCCCGACAGAAGCTGGGCCAGCGAGCGATCGCCGATGCGGTAGAGCTTCATCTCGGCGGCGTTCATGTTGACGGTGACGACCGGGATGCCGCGGCGTGCGCCGGCCGGCAGCACGAAGCTGTCGCCGGTGAAGCGGGCGGACGGTGCGCGGTCCTGCACATAGATCGACAGCACCACGGGGGCTGCGGTCACTTCGCCGATTGCCGCCGGCAGGCCGGCGCGGAAAGTAACGTCGTAATGCTGGCCGTGCTCCAGCCCTTCGACGCAGATCTGCTTGTCCTTGGCCTCGACTCCTTTGGGCGGCGCATTGTCGACGGTGACGAACTGCGCGTAATCGACGCCGGTCTTGACCAGATCCTCGGAGAATTGCGCGCAGATACGCGGCGCGCTGGTGTCGGCATCGAGGGTATGGTCGATGACGCGGAAACCCTTGCGCGCCTTGAGATCGGCATAGTCGGCCTGGACCGCCGGCGAAGGGTTCAGGGCAAGGCTGGCTTCGTAGGCTTGCAGCGCCGGCCGGTAGAGATCGCGCTTGTCGAGGCCGTTGCCGAGCAGCGCCAGCGCTTCTGCTCGCGTCTTGGTGGTGCGGAGCAGCTTGTAGGCGATGAATGCGGCCGACGTCCCGTCTGCCGGCAAAGTGGAGGCATCGGAAGTGTTGGCGGCGGGTTGCACGGCCAGCGTTTCACGCGCCAGGTCGAGCCAGAGCTGGCCGTCATCGGGCATGACAGACACGGCGCCTTCGTATCTCAGCATGGCGGAGCGGTGGTCGCCGGTAAGCACCGATTGCTCGGCGGCAGTCGTCAGCGCGGTCAGCCCTTCGGTCGGCTTGATGTAGGCCGGACCCAACAACTTGTTGCGGTATTGCTGGGCCTGATCGGCCATCCAGTTGGGGAAGAAGGCGAGTTCAGGCGGCGCGCCGATATCGGGATCGCCATCGATGTTGACGACCTTGCCGGCGACCGCGCCGTTGAACAGTTTCAGCTGGTTGTAGTCGGATTTGAGGAAGCACCATTTGGCTTTATTGTTGTAAGTGAAGGCGCGGCAGGCCGGATCGCCCAGACATGTCGTCTTGCACTGGTCGAGCGTGACGTTCTGGTCGGATCTGAGATCAAAGCCGAAATAGTCGGAATTGTCCGTCGTCGCTATTCGTCGGGATTCAGCCGCTTGCGCGATACCACTCCAGGCAAAAAACAGAAGAATCAGGACCGACAGACCACGAGCCGCTCGCATTGCCATAGCACCCCTCCAGACACAGCTGACGTTCCAGGCATGATCAAGCTTCAGTCAGGCTTGTCAACGCAAGGACGCGGCAGGGTTCCGCCTGCCAACGGTTTCCTTTCCGGCCGATGGCCGGTAGTACCTCCATAGGACAGGGGATCACGCTTTCTTGCGGCAACGCAAAAGGTGTGAATTCCAAGCCCGTCCTATTTCAGACAATTGGATTGTGGCCCCTTTACGAGCGCTTCAGAACTTCATTCCAATTTTAGTTTTATAACCTAGGTTGTCTTAATGCCGGCGCATGAAGAGCAGATGTCAGGAGGTCGCGCGCCAGGGCGTGTGCTTCCGCGCGCCCTGCTTATAGCCGTGATATGCTCGGCGGCGCTGGTTCCCGAATCAAGGCCGGCGGCTGCGTTCGAGCTTTTCGGCATCAAGTTGTGGGGGTCGTCCAGCGACGAGGATGCCGACATCGTCAACCCGCTGCGCTATGCCGTCACAATCAATGCCCCCGACGCCGACAAGGATCTCGTCAAGAAGCTCGAAAACGCCTCGACGCTGAAAAGTGACGAGGAGCGTCCGGTTTCCGGCTCGCTCGGGCTGATGGCCAAGGCGCGCAGCGATCGCGAACAGCTTGTCGCCGCGCTCTATGCCGATGCCCGCTACGAAGGCGTGGTCACCGTTACCATCGACGGCAAGCCGCTCGATGATTTGCCGCCCGACGCCGAGTTCAAGGGGCCGCAGCCGGTCCCGGTGGTCATCGATATCGCCAGCGGGCCGAAATTCACCCTGGGCAATATCCGGCTGCAAGGTGACGCGGCGGGGCTGATGAGCGCCGATTATGGCCTGATATCAGGCGGCGACGCCGGGTCCGGCGCCGTGCTCAAGGCCGAGGCACTGATCGTGCGGACGCTGAAAGAGCAAGGCAGGCCGCTGGCCAAGGTGACGAACCGGCAAATCGTCGCCGACCATGCCACTTCGACGCTGGACGTGACGCTGACGGTCGCTGCCGGGCCGGTCGCCGGCTACGGAGCGACCACGGTGGAAGGCACCGAGAAGGTCGACCGCGACTTCACCGAATACATGACGGGCCTCAAGCGCGGCCGGCAATATTCGCCGCAAGAGATCGACGATGCGCGCGACCGGCTGCTGGCGCTCGAAGTCTTCAACAGCGTGACGTTCAAGGAAGCCGACACGCTCGACGCCGACGGCAACATTCCAATCGGCGTCCAGGTCAGCGAGCGCAAGCCGCGCTATTTTGGCGTCGGCGGCAGCTTCTCCAACACCGAGGGGCTGGGCCTGGAAGGCTATTGGGGCCACCGCAACCTGTTCGGCCGGGCCGAGAAGCTGCGCATCGATGGTAAGATCAGCGGCATCGGCAGCAACGATCTTGGCGAACTCAACTACAATGCCGGTATCATGTTCGAGAAGCCGGGCGTGATCGGGCCGGCATCGAAGTTCATCGCCAGCGTCAAGACCGTGCTCGAACATCCTGATGCCTATGACCATTTCTCGGTCAAGGGCAGCACCGGCCTGTCCTACGAACTGACCAAGAACCAGACGGTTTCAGCTGAGTTGGCGCTCGACTATTCCCGCATCCACGACGCTTTCGGCAAGCACAAATACCTGATCGCCAGCATTCCGTTGCAATATGTCTATGACAACAGGGACAACCGGCTGAACCCGACCAGCGGCTTCCGGGTGCTGGCTTATGCCGAGCCGAGCTACGACATTTTGAGCGGCGCGGCTTTCCTCAAGCTGAAGGGCGAGGGATCGGCCTATCAGTCGCTGGATTCGGCTTCGAAGTTCGTGCTGGCCGAACGTGTCGCCACCGGTTCGATCGTCGGTACCAGCCTAGAACACGTGCCGGCCGACCGGCGCTTCTACTCCGGCGGCGGTGGTTCGGTGCGCGGCTATGCCTATCAGGGCATCGGCCCGAAGGATTTCACCGGCCAGCCGATCGGCGGCCTGTCGTTCTTCGAGACTTCGGTCGAAATGCGCATCGCCATCACCGACACGATCGGCATCGTGCCGTTTGTCGATGCCGGCACCGTGTCGACCAAACCGTTGCCCGATTTCTCCGACGTCAAGGTCGGCGCCGGCGTCGGCTTGCGCTATGTGACGCCGTTCGGGCCGCTGCGCATCGACGCGGCCTTGCCGCTCAACCGCGATCCGAGCGACCCGCATTTCGGCATCTATGCCGGCATCGGACAGGCGTTTTGACGATGAAGACGGTCTGGCGCATCCTCCGCATTGTCCTTTACACGCTGCTGATCGTGGTTGCGGGGGCGATCGGCGCACTGGTCGTGCTGACCGAGACCGAGCGCGGCCGCGACAATCTCGCCGGCATCATCTCGCGCCTGGCTTCGAGCGACGATCGCAAGATCACTGTCAGCGGCATCGACGGCATCTGGTCCGGGGCCCTAAGCGTCGACCATGTCGTGCTGGAGGATCGCGAGGGCGCCTGGCTGGTGGCGCGCAAAGTGGCCGTCGATTGGTCGCCGCTGGCGCTGCTGTCGAAAAATTTCAGCGCCGACCGCATCGCCGCCGAACGCATAGAACTCGCCCGGTTGCCTATGGCCAGCACGCAGCCAGCGCCGAGCGGCGGCACGACGACGCTGCCGGTTTCGCTCGACATCAAGCAGATCGATCTGCCCGAGATCGCGCTCGGCCAGGATCTGGCCGGCAGCGGCATCGCCGAACTCGCCGCCAAGGGGATGCTCAAGGCCGACGCCGCGCCGCTGGCGATCGAGACAACGATCAACGTCGCCCGTCATGACGGAAAGCAAGGCAATGTCGATGCCAAAATCCACTTTGCGCCGGCAGACAACAGGCTCGACCTCGATCTCAAGGCCTCAGAGCCGGCAGGCGGCATCATCGCCAATCTGCTCAAATTGCCCGACGCGCCGCCGGTCGACATAATCGTCTCCGGCACGGGACCGCTCGCCAACTGGAACGGCATCGGCACGTTCTCAGTCGACGGCAGGATCGTCACTCAGCTGACAGGCCGACACCAGTCGACCGACAAGGGCAGCCATGTCGAAGCCGAGGGCGACGGGGACTTCGCTAGCTTCCTGCCGGAGAATTTGAAGCCACTGTTTGCTGGCAAGACCAGCTTCGATGTCGCGGGCACCGCCACATCAGCCGGCGGCGTCAGTGTCGACCGTGCCAATATCGACAGCGATGCGGTGCATGGCACCGCCACCGGCATCATCGATCCTGCCGGCGCAAGCGATCTCTCGGTCGAACTCGCCGCCAAGGGCCCGCCGGTCGTCATCAGCGTCGGCAGCAAGGCGCAGCCGATCACGCTGGCGATCAACAATGCCACCGCCCGCGCGTTCGGGGACGGCAAGGCGCCGATCATCGACATCGGCGCCTCCTTCGTTTCGATCATAGCCGGTGGTACGCGACTGGACGATCTGGCGGCGCAGATCCATTCCGACGGTTTCGACATCCAGAACCGCGCCGGCCCGGTCGCCGTCAAGCTGGAGGCAGGTGGTCTCAAAACCGACGTGGCGACGCTGGCGCCCTTGGTCACCGGCAAGGTCGGCGTCGACCTCGCCGGATCGGTCAGCAAGGATGCCATTGCCATTGACCAGGGCACATTGCGCTCGGACGCGCTCAACGCCTCGCTGACGGCGACGGTGGCGCTTGCCGATCTGTCGATGCAGCTCAAGATGAACGCCGATGCCGTCGCGACCGCCCTTCCGCCTCAGATCGCCTCTGTGCTCGGCGCCCGGGTGAAATTCTCGGCCAGCGCGACTCGCGATCCGCAGGGCTCCTTCGCTGCCAACGCGATCGAATTCACGTCCGGGTCGCTCAGCGCCACTGGCACCGCCAGCTTGCAAGGCACCGATATCCAGGCCGACATCAAGGGCAAACTGGGCAATGTTTCCGTGCTGTCGCCAACGGTCGGCGTGCCGGTTGCCGGCGGCATCGATTTCGCGCTGACGGCAAGCGGCGCCATGACGGCCCCGGACTTCACGGTCTCCGCCGACAGCGACAGCCTGACGGCCTCGGGCCGCACGGTGAAGAGCATCAAGCTGACGGCGAGCGGCAAGGCCGACATTGAGAACCCTGCCGCCAACGTCTCGCTGACCGGTTCCGTCAACGACCAGCCGCTCGACCTCAAGGCGGCACTGGTGACCAGCGAAGGCAAGCGGTCGATCAATGGCTTCCTGGTCTCGCTTGGCGACAACGAGATCTCGGGCGACCTCGCGCTGGACGACAAATTCATGCCGCTCGGCACGCTGACGCTCGCGGCACCCGCCATCGACCAGCTGGCCGCACTTGCCGGCCAGGCGGTGACGGGCGACGTCGATGGCACCATCCGCTTTGCCAAGGAGGGTGACGCGCCTTCCGTCGCAATCGATGCGAAGAGCACGTCGATCGCACGTGGCGAGGTGACGGCCAAGACGATCACCGTCAATGCGCTGATCGCCAATTATCTCAAGGCGCCGGCGATCGCCGGTTCGATCAAGGCCGACAGCGTCACCTCCGGAACCACCGAAATCGGCGGCATCGCCGTCGATCTGAAGCGCGACGGCGACTGGACCAATTTTACCGGCGGCGCCACCATATCGGGCATTCCGGCAACCGCTGCCGGCCGGGTGAAGATCGCCGACGGCACGACAAGCGTCGAGATCGCCTCGGGCGAAGCCACGGTTCGCGGCATCAAGGCGGCAATCTCTCAAGCCTCTACGCTAAGCATTGCAAACGGCACGACCACCATCGAGAAATTGGCGCTCGATGTCGGTGGCGGTTCGGTGACGCTGTCGGGCACCGCCGGCCAGACACTCGACCTCGCGGCGCAATTTTCGGCGCTGCCGGCAGCACTGGCCAATGATTTTTCGCCCGGTCTCGATGCGGCGGGGACGCTCGGCGGCACGGCGCAGGTGAGCGGATCGCCGGCAGCTCCTGACGTCCGTTTCAACGCGCAGCTGGCTGGCGTCGAAACCAGCCAGACTCGCCAGGCCGGGCTCGGGCCGCTCGCTGTCGATGCCGCCGGCAGCTACACGACGGCCGGCGGTGTTTTGCTCGACCATGCGACGCTGACCGGCGACAAGATTTCCGGCCAGGCGACCGGCACCCTCAATCCGAACGGCGCCAGCGATTTTGCTATCGACCTCAATTCGACCGGTTCGAGCCTGCCGCTGACGCTGGGCAGCGCTGAAAGCCCGATCAAGCTCGAGCTGCAGGCGCTTTCGGTGAAGGCAGCGGGGCAGGGCGCGCAGCCCCGGCTCGACATTTCGGCGAGGGTGTCTTCGGTTGCTACGAAGCTGGCAAAGGTCGAAGGCATCGCGGTCGCCCTGCATTCCGATGCCTTTGACTTGAAGACCCGCACAGGGCCGATCTCCGGCACGGTATCGGCGGAAAAGATCGGTCTCGACAATGCGACCATTGCGCCGCTCATCGCCGGCAAGGTCACGGCCAAGGTTGTCGGCAGGCTGGCTGCGGATGCAGTCACCATCGACAGCGGCTCGGTGACGAGCGATGCGCTGAACAGTGGCTTCACCGGTCGGGTATCGCTGGCCGACGGCGCCATCGACCTCAATTTGAAAGCCGATGCCGCCTCGACGGCGCTGCCGGCGGCGGTGCGCGGCATGCTTGCCGAACGCGCTGAACTGAGCGCTGCGCTGAAGCGCGATGCGTCGGGCAATGTCAATGTCGATGGATTGCAGCTGGCCTCGGGCGCGCTGACTGCGCAAGGGCATGCCAGCCTTGCCGAGAACAAACTCGCCGCCGACATCAAGGGTGCGCTGAGCGACATCTCGCTGCTATCGAAAGATGCCAAGGGCGCCATCGTCTTCGCGTTGAATGCTCAGGGGCCGGCCGCCGCGCCGGATCTGTCGCTGACGGTCGACAGCGACAGGCTGCTGGTGGCATCGCGCGAGATCACCGGCCTGAAGCTGACCGCCACGGCGAAGGCCGATGCCGCCAACCCGGCGGCAAATGTGCAACTGACCGGCAATGTCACCGGCCAGGCGCTGCAAGGCAGTGCGGTTCTGGCGACGGCTGACGGCAAGAGCGCCATCAACGGCCTGCTGCTGTCGCTCGGCAAGAACAGGATTTCCGGCGATCTGGCGCTGGATGACAAGTTCGTGCCGGTCGGCACGATTGCGCTCGACCTTCCCGATATCGGCCCGCTGGCGGCACTGGCGCTGGAGAAGGCGGAAGGCGACGTGCGCGGCACGATTGCTTTCTCGAAGAATGGCGGCGCTCCGCAGGTCGCGATCAAGGCGGCGACCGCGTCGATCAGGCGGGGCGACCTTCAGGCGAAAGCTGTCTCTATCGATGCGCTGGTCGCCAACTATCTGGCCGTACCCGTCATCTCCGGAAAAATCCGCGCCGACACCGTCACGTCAGGGGGCACCGTGATCAGCGGCATCGATGTCGACTTGAAACGCGACGGTGACTGGACCGGCTTTTCCGGCGGCGCGACCGCCAAGGGCATTCCGGCGCGGGCCGCTGGCCGCGTGAAAGTGGCCAACGGCACGACGACCATCGAGCTTGCGTCCGGCCAGGCAACGGTCCAGGGCATCAAGACCGCCATCGCCCAGGCCTCGACCGTCAGCATTGCCAATGGCACGACGACGCTGGACCGGCTGGTGCTCAACCTTGGCGGCGGCACAGCGACGGTGACCGGCAAGATCGGCACGGCGCTCGACATCAACGCGACGCTGGCGCGGGTGCCGATGTCGCTTGCGAACAGTTTCTCGGCGGGCCTCGACGCCGCCGGCTCGATTTCGGGCACGGTGAAGGTGACGGGTGCGCCGGCGAGCCCTGCGGTCGCCTTCAACATCGACGCGGCGGGTGTGCAGACATCGCAGACCCGAGGCGCTGGTGTCGGGGCGGTGAGTGTTTCCTCGTCCGGCACCTTTGCCGCCAACAAGCTGGCCTTCAACGCCAATGTGAGTGATGGCGCCGGCCTTGGCCTCAAGGGCGGCGGCACCGTGACGACCGCTGGCACGCCGGCGTTGGTGCTCGATTTCAATGGCGCCGTGCCGTTCGGCCTGCTCAGCCAGAAGCTCGCCGCGCAAGGCTTGTCGCTGTCTGGAACCGCCAATGTGAATTTGCAGGTGCGCGGTGCGGCTTCAGCGCCTGTCATTGGCGGTAGCGTCAGCACCTCCGGCGCGCGTCTTGTGGATGCGCGCTCGGGCCTCGCCGTCAACGATCTCGCCGCCGATATCTCGATTGCCGGCGGCATCGCCAGGATCAACCGGCTGACCGGGACGCTGTCGACGCGCGGCAGTCTGTCGGCCAGCGGCACGGTCGGCATCAACCCGGCGCAGGGTTTCCCGGCCGACCTGTCGATCAAGCTGGTCGACGGCCGCTATACGGACGGACGGGTCGTGACCGCCAATCTCGGCGGCGACCTGACGATCAAGGGACCGCTGACGTCAGCCCCGGTGATTGCCGGCACCATCAATCTCGCCAAGACGGTGATCACGGTTCCGGACAAATTGCCGGGCTCGCTGGCGGCGCTCGACGTCAAGCACAAAAACGCGCCTGGTGCTGTACGGGCGCAGGACAAGGCGCTGCGGCCGCCGACGACCAGCGGCAAGGGCGGCGGCACTGGCCTCACCCTCGATGTCACGGTCAATGCGCCGAACCAGATCTTCATCCAGGGCAGGGGCGTCGATGCCGAATTCGGCGGCTCGCTCAGGCTGACCGGCCCGGCCTCGTCGCCGCAAGCGATCGGCACCTTCACCTTGCAGCGCGGCCGGCTGTCGATCCTCGGCAAGCGGCTGACCTTCACCGAAGGCACGGTTGGCTTCTCCGGCTCGCTGGTACCCTATCTCAACCTGGCGGCGACAACGACGACGAGCAGCGCCACCGTCACCATTCTGGTGTCGGGCGAGGCGACAAATCCGAAATTCATCTTCTCCTCGGTGCCGGCGCTGCCCGAGGACGAGGTGCTGGCGCAATTGATCTTCGGCCGCTCGATGTCAAACCTGTCGCCGCTGCAGATCGCCCAGCTCGCCGAAGCGGCAGGGCAACTGGCCGGGGTTGGCGGCTCGACGTCGCTGCTGGAAAACCTGCGTAGCGCCATCGGCGTCGACGATCTGGACGTCACGACGGACGAGCAGGGCGGCACGGCGGTTTCGGCCGGCAAATACCTCAACGACCGCACCTATGTGACGATCCAGAAGGGTGACAAGCCAGGCTCGGGCAAGGCGACGGTCGATCTCAATGTCGGGCGCGGGGTCAAGCTGCGCGGCGAGGCCAACGACGCCGGTGAAGCCAAGGGCGGCATCTTTTACGAGAGGGAATACTGATACTTCGTCGGAGCTTTTGGCCTTAGGTCGGTTCAAGGCCGGCGCCGTCCGGGCCCGCGTAAATGTCTCAGTTTAATCGACTATCGAGATTCCAGAGGAATCCGTCACGCAGTAGCAATTTTGCGCCAAGACTGTCGTTATCACGCGAACCGCTTCTTTGCCAAAGTTGCACATTCCCTAACATGTTCCCAATCCATGCCGTCTTTGACATCATGGCCCGGATGCGGAATGTTAAAAGGCGGAAAGCCAACAATGGGAGTTAAGTCATGACGATTTATAAAAGTAATGGCGATCGCGTTCCGGATCACATCCTGGCCATGGCCGAAGACGCCAAGGCAGGCAAGGTGGATCGCCGCGAATTCCTGGCCATGGCCAGCGTCTTCGGTGCGTCGACGGCAATGGCTTACGGCTTGCTCGGCCTCGCCGACCCGACTCCGGCGAAGGCCGAAGAGGTAAAAGGCAAGAAGGGCGGCACGCTCAAGATCGCCCAGTGGATCAAGGATCCCAAGGACCCGCGCAAAGCCGACTGGTCGGAAATTGCCAATGCCGAGCGCCAGGCGCTCGAGCCGCTGGTCAAGTATACATCCGAATACACGTTCCGCCCCTACCTGCTGGAGAGCTGGGACGTCAACGACGACGCCACGCAGTACACGCTGCATGTGCGCAAGGGCGTCACCTGGTCGAATGGCGACCCCTTCACTGCCGCCGACGTCGTCTTCAATCTGAAGCGTTGGGCCGACAAGAAAGCCGAAGGCAATTCGATGCCCGGCCGTCTCGGCTCGCTGGTCAAGGATGACAAGCTCGACGAGAGCGCCGTCACCATGCCTGACGACCACACGGTCGTACTCAAGCTCGGCAAGCCTGACATCGCGCTCATTCCCAACATGTGCGACTATCCCGGCCTGATCGTCCACAAGAGCTTCGACGAGAAGGGCGGCGACTTCAAGGCCTGCCCGATCGGCACCGGTCCGTTCGAACTCGTCTCCTACGATGTCGGCCAGAAAGTGGTCTACAAGCGCCGCACCGACGACAAGTGGTGGGACGGCGAAGTGTTCCTCGATGGCCTGGAATTCATCGACTACGGCACCGATCCGGCCGCCATGGTCAGCGCTTTCGAAGCTGGCGAGGTGCACACCAATTTCGAGACCTCGGCCGACTATGTGTCGATTCTCGACGGCATGGATCTGGTCAAGTCGGAAATCGTTACGGCATCGACCATCGTCTGCCGCTCCAACGTCAACAACAAGCCCTATGGCGAACAGAAGGTGCGCAACGCGCTGCAGCTTGCGGTCGACAACAATGTCGTCCTGCAGCTCGGCTACGGCAATGCCGGCTCGGTGGCCGAAAACCACCATGTGTGCTCGATCCATCCGGAATATTACGAGCTGCCCAAGGTGGCCCGCGATCCGGCCAAGGCAAAGGCGCTGATGGCGGAAGCCGGCCAGGCGGACTTCGAACACGAGCTGATCACCGTCGACGAGGACTGGCACAAGAACACCGGCGATGCGATCGCCGCCCAGTTGCGCGAAGCTGGCATCAAGGTGAAGCGCACCGTTCTGCCGGGCTCGACGTTCTGGAACGACTGGACGAAGTATCCGCTGTCGATGACCAACTGGAACATGCGCCCGCTCGGCGTCCAGGTCCTGGCCATCGCCTATCGCACCGGCGAGGCCTGGAATGAGACGGCGTGGTCGAATCCCGACTGGGATGCCAAGCTCAATGCGGCGCTCGCCGTTGCCGACGCCGCCAAGCGCAAGGAAATGATGAAGGATATCGAGCAGATCCTGCAGGATTCAGGCATCATCATCCAGCCGTACTGGCGCAAGCTGTACAGCCACTCGGTCAAGGCGGTGCAGAACTACAAGATGCACCCGACCTTCGAGCGCGACTACGGCAAGGTCTGGCTCGAACAGGCTTGATTGCGCCGACAAGGGGAAGGGGCGTCGCCCCTTTCCCTCGCTCTTTGCATCGTCTGCCCCTGTGGGTCCGCGCTTCTCAAAAAAGTTGCGGGACTCCAGGCCAAGGTCATGCAACAAAAACAAAGTTGATCGCATCCGAAGGCCTGTTTGACAGCCAGCCCCGCCGGTCACGGCAGGGTTGGCTTTCATAGCCGGCTCAAACCCCAACCCATCGGCAGGGGCAGCCATGCTTTCTTTCGTTATCAGGCGTCTTGGCACCATGGCATTGACGATGCTGTGCCTGACCATGGTTGTCTTCTTCCTGATTAACCTCGAACCCAATCTGAAGAAGCTGGCGATCAGCCAGACCGAAATGCATACGTCGGCCGAGCAGCTTGAGAATTGGCTGGTCAATCATGGCTACCGGCAGAACTTCTTCGTCCGTTATGGCCAGTGGCTGGGCGTCGTGCCCAAGCAACCGGTGACGGACCCTGCGACCGGAAAGCCGGCGCAGCGGTTCTCCTTCTGCAACGATCCGGTCGTGCCAACCTTCGCTGGCGTCCTCGAAGGCGATTTCGGCTGCTCGACCAAGTTCAAGGCATCGGTCGCCTCGAAATTGTTTCCGGCGCTCGGCGCCACCGGTATCCTGATGTTCTGGGTGCTGGCGGTGATGGTGCCGATCTCGCTGCTGATCGGCATTCTGGCCGGCATGCGTGAGGGCTCGCGAACCGACCGCGTGCTTTCGGTCGCCTCGATCGCTTCGACGGCGACGCCTGAATATGTATCGGGCGTCATCTTTACCGTCATCTTCGCCTCGTGGCTTGGCTTGCTGAATGGCTCGGCCGCTTCGGCGAGCCAGGGCATCACCTTCTACAATTTCACGTTGCCGGTGATGACGCTGGCGATCTACGGCATCGGCTACATCGCCCGCATGACGCGCGCTTCGATGGTCGAGGTGATGACGCAGCAATATATCCGCACCGCCCGATTGAAGGGTCTCTCCTTCGGCAGCGTGGTGATCAAACACGCGTTGCGCAACGCGCTGATCGCGCCCTTCACAGTCATCATGCTGCAGTTTCCCTGGCTGCTCACAGGCGTCGTCATCGTCGAGGTGATGTTCCGCTACCAGGGCTTCGGCTATACGCTGGTCGAGGCAGCCGGCAACAACGATATCGACCTGTTGCTCGGCTGCTCGTTGGTTTCGGTGTTCATCGTCTTGATCACGCAGCTCATTTCCGATGTCGGCTACGCGTTTCTCAATCCGCGTATCAGAGTTCAGTAGGGAGCGAAGCGGATGCCGGTACAATATATCAGTGGCTTCACCGTCGTTCTCGAAGTGCTGTCGCGCTTCTGGCCGGTCTGGATCGCGCTCGTCATCGTCATGGGCGCGAGCTACGCCTACAAGAAGAAGCTGGCGCTCTACGGCCAGTTGTTCGATAGCGGCGTCGGCGTCGTCGGCGTCGGCATCTGCCTGTTCTGGCTGTTCACGGCGATCTTCGCCGCAACGATCTCACCGTTCGATCCGCTGGCCCAGGTCCCCATCATGAAGGATGTGCTACCGGGCGCCATCGAACCGCAATCGGGACTTTCCTATCTGTTCGGCGGCGACAAGCTGGCGCGCGACGTGTTCTCGCGCATGGTCTTTGGCAGCCAGATCGTGCTGATCATCGCGCCTGCCGCAACCGGCTTCGCGCTGATGGTCGGCATCACGCTCGGCCTGCCGGCCGGCTATTACGGCGGCAAGATCGACACGGTGCTGTCGTTCCTGGCCAATTTGGTGCTCGCCTTCCCGGTCATCCTGCTGTTCTACCTGCTGGTGACGCCGGGCATCATGGATACGCCGATCCCCTATGCGATGGCCGGCGTGTTCTTCCTTTTTCCGATCATCTTCTTCAGCGTGCTGTTCTGGACGCGCTACAAGAACCGGCCCGACCGGCTCTACATCCTGCTCGGCATCACCTTGATCGTCGGCGGCTGGATCTATCTCGGCCTTGTGTTCGACAAGGACCCGCTGCGGATCGTGCACATCGATCCCAACCAGCTCAACATCTTCGTGGCGGTGGTGTTCGCCTCCAGCCCCGGCGTGTTCCGCATCGTGCGCGGCCTGGTGATGGACATCAAGACACGCGACTATGTGGCAGCGGCGCAGACACGCGGTGAGTCGCCCTGGTACATCATGCTTTGGGAGATCCTGCCCAATGCGCGCGGGCCGCTGATCGTTGATGCCTGCCTACGTATCGGCTACACCACCATCCTACTCGGCACGCTCGGCTATTTCGGCCTTGGCCTGGCGCCGGAAAGCCCGGACTGGGGCACCGCGATCAAGGACGCCAGCCGGCTGCTGCGTTCCTTCGTCCACCCGGCGCTGCCGCCGACGATCGCGCTGATGTCGTTCGTGCTGGGCTTGAACCTGCTCGCTGACTCGCTGCGCGAACAATCGATGAAAGACTGATCTGCGGGTCTCGACCCGATGCGCCTGAAAGAACCAAGAACCAGGCCCGAAAGAACCAGGATTGGAGCGACCCATGAATGAGGCAGTTCGAAATCCCGCCAAGCCGGCCAATGGGCCGATCATCGAGATCGAGAACCTGTCGATCTCCTTCTTCACCCGCAAGGGCGAGATACCGGCGGTCATGGATTTTTCCTGCACCGTCATGCCGGGCGAGGCGATGGGCATCGTCGGTGAATCCGGCTGCGGCAAGTCGACCGTGTCGCTCGGCATCATGCGCGACCTCTCCAACATCGGGAAGATCGTCGGCGGCAAGATCAAGTTCCAGGGCAAGGACATGGGCGAGCTCTCCGACGAGGAGTTGCGCACCATCCGCGGCAACAAGATCGCTATGATCTATCAGGAGCCGATGGCGAGCCTCAACCCGGCGATGAAGGTCGGGCAGCAGTTGATGGAAGTGCCGCTGATCCACGACAAGGTGTCGAAGGAAGAGGCGTATAAGCGCGCGCTTGAAATGGTGCGCTCGGTCAAGCTGCCCGATCCCGAGCGCATGATGCGCTCCTATCCGCACCAGCTCTCCGGCGGCCAGCAGCAGCGCATCGTCATTGCCATGGCGCTGCTGTCGAAGCCGGCGCTGCTGTTGCTCGACGAGCCGACGACGGCGCTCGACGTGACGGTGGAAGCGGGCATCGTCGACCTGGTCAAGGGGCTTGGCGAGAAGTTCGGCACGTCGATGATCTTCGTCTCGCACAATCTTGGCCTGATACTGGAAACCTGTGACCGCATCACGGTGATGTATTCGGGCGAAGCGGTTGAGACCGGCAAGATCAAGGACGTGTTCGACCGGATGCGCCATCCCTATACGCAAGGGCTGTTCCGCTCGATTCCGCTGCCCGGCGCCGACAAGAACTCACGGCCGCTGATTTCCATCCCAGGGCAATTGCCGCTGCCGCACGAGCGGCCCAAGGGCTGCAATTTCGGCCCACGCTGCCACCATTTCGTCGAGGGCGTCTGCAACGCCGCCGAAATCCCGATGATCGAGGTCGCGGGTCACGAAGGCCATTTTTCGCGCTGCGTGCGCTTCAACGAGATCGACTGGGACGCGCTGCCGCCGGGCGCCAAGAAGGTCAAGGAGCGCGTCGTGCCCGGCGCGCCGGTGCTCAAGATCGAGGATCTGAGAAAATACTACAAGGTCGGCGGTAGCGAGGTGTTCGGCTCGAGCGAGGGCCGCGTCGTCAAGGCCAACGAGACGATCTCGTTCATGGCGCGCGAATCCGAGACCGTTGCCATCGTCGGCGAATCCGGCTGCGGAAAGTCGACGTTGGCCAAGGTGCTGCTCGGGCTGGAGACGGCAAGTGCCGGTACGGTGACGCTGGGCAACAAGGAAATCCAGTCGACCGGCATCGAGAGCCGTAGCGTCGAGACTGTATCGTCGATCCAGATGGTGTTCCAGAACCCGTTCGACACGCTCAATCCCAGCCATTCTGTTGGCTCGCAGATCATCCGGACCCTGGAGAAGTTCAATGTCGGCAAGACGGTTGCCGACCGGCGCAAGCGCATGCTGGAACTGCTCGACCTGGTGAAGCTGCCGCGGGCCTTCGAGACCCGCAAGCCGCGCCAGCTATCCGGCGGCCAGAAGCAGCGCATCGGCGTGGCGCGGGCCTTTGCCGGCGACGCCAAGGTTGTGGTGGCCGACGAGCCGGTCTCGGCACTGGACGTGTCCGTGCAGGCAGCGGTGACCGAGCTTTTGATGGACATCCAGCGTAAGAACAAGACGACGATGCTGTTCATCAGCCACGATCTGTCCGTCGTTCGCTACATCGCCGACCGCGTCGTCGTGATGTATCTCGGCTATATCGTCGAGCAGGGCACGACCGACCAGATCTTCGCGCCGCCCTATCACCCCTATACCGAGGCACTGCTGTCGGCGATCCCGATCGCCGACACCAGCGTGGTCAAGCGCCACATCGTGCTGGAAGGCGATATCCCGTCGGCGATGAACCCGCCGTCGGGCTGTCCGTTCCAGACGCGCTGCGGCTACAAGAAGCTGGTGCCGGATAATCTGTGCGAGACCAAGGTGCCGCCGGTCAAGCATCTCGGCGACGGCCATATGAGCCTGTGCTGGCTCTCCGACGACGTGCTGGCCAAGATGGAGCCGGTGATCAAGTTCGACAAGGAACATGCCGCGCATGAGGGCGTGCCCGAGGACTCGCCGCATGGCGATGGCCCCGGCTTTGCCGGCCCGCCGCCGAAGCGTCCGCGCGGCAAGAAGCCGAAGCCGAGCTGATCAAGGCTGCCGCTGTCGCGGCAGTCCTTCTAGTTGCCGCACTGGCTCAACTGCTGCGCATAATCGCGGGCCATCTTGTCGGTCGCCCGCGCGTAGCCCTGTACGCCGGCATCGCCCCGGTTGCCTCGCCCATAGGCGGTCCAGCCGAGATAGTAGGCAAGGTAGAGATTATAGGTGTCGTTGCGGGCGATGCCGTAGGTGTCTGCCGTCTTGGAGTGATACCAGCCGACGAAATCGACCGCATCGGCGAACTTCGTGCGCCGCGCCGCCCAGTTGCCGGTCTCGCCCTGATATTGCGACCAGGTGCCGTCCAGCGCCTGTGAGAAGCCGGTGGCCGATGAGACATGCTTCCACGGAATGAAGCCGAGAAGCTTGGTGCGTGGCGGCCGGGCGTTGCTCTTGAAGCCGGATTCCTTGCGCACCGTCGCCATCAGCACGGGAACCGGCACGCCATATTTCTGCTGCGTGCGCTCGGCGGCCGACTGCCAGTTGTCGAACCAGCCGTCATTCTGATCGAAGACGGCGCAGACATTGTTGATATGATTGGGCGCGGTG
This sequence comes from Mesorhizobium sp. M0051, assembly GCF_040323235.1. Classification (NCBI taxonomy): domain Bacteria; kingdom Pseudomonadati; phylum Pseudomonadota; class Alphaproteobacteria; order Hyphomicrobiales; family Phyllobacteriaceae; genus Mesorhizobium; species Mesorhizobium sp. M0051. The sequence continues at coordinate 117,375 of NZ_JAMYUT010000013.1, read as the reverse complement.
GCGCAGGCCGAAAGCGCCAGCAGCACGCAAACCGCAGCAATTTTACTAAAACTCGAACTACGCATCGGCAGAGCAATAGGCCGAAATCATAAAGGGAATCTTGCAGCCTTCGTTAATGCTTCGGCGGCGTGGTCCTCAGAGAAAGCATCGTATCAATAAATCGACGCATTTCGTCGTTTTATCTATATTGAAATCACAGAAATGCCGCCTTGGCTAAAATCACGCCCGCATATGACGTATTTCTGACAGCTTGCCTGGTTTGCCGGGGCTTTGATGCCAGGCATGAACGAACCGAGACGCAAACGCGGCGCAGAGCGCACCAGCAACAGGGGCCCGTCGGCCATTCCGCAACTGCCGCTGCGGCGCGTGACCAATCCCTATCCGCCAATGGCCATGCTGTCTGCCGACCAGATCGAGCAGATCCACCACGCGTCGATGCACATATTGGAGAATTTCGGCATCGAGGTTATGAGCCCGCGCGCACTGGCGCTTTTCGAGAAGGCCGGCGCCAAGGTCGATCATGCCTCGGCGAATGTCCGCATCGATCGCGGTCTGGTCGCCGAAGCACTGAAAACCACGCGGTCGAGCTATGTGCTGACTCCGCGCAATCCGGCCAAGGCCGTTCATCTCGGCGGCAACACCATCAATTTCACCCTCGTTGCCGGACCGCCCAATGTGCATGACATGGAGCGCGGCCGTCGCGCCGGCAATCTGCGCGACTATTCGGACCTGACCCGGCTGGCGCAGCATTTCAACTGCATCCACATGCTCGGCAACCAGGTCTGCGCGCCGGTCGAGCTGCCGGCCAATTCCCGCCATCTCGACACCTATTTCACCAATCTGACGCTGACCGACAAGAGTTTCCATGTCTCGGCAATCGGCCGGGGCAGGGCGCTCGACGGCATCGAAATGATGGCGATCGCCCGAGGCTTGAGCCTCGACCAGTTGCGCGACGACCCCGGCGTCACCACCATCATCTCGGTCAACTCGCCGCGCCGCTTCGATGAGATGATGGCCGAGGGGCTGATGACCATGGCCGAGTTCGGCCAGTCCGTTGCGGTGACGCCATTCACGCTGATGGGAGCGATGAGCCCGGTGACGCTGGCCGGCGCGCTGGCGCAGCAGAATGCGGAGGCGCTGTTCGGCGTCGTGCTGACGCAGCTGGTGCGTCCCGGCGCGCCGGTCATGTATGGCGCCTTCACCTCCAATGTCGACATGAAGTCGGGCGCACCGGCTTTCGGCACGCCGGAGAACACCAAGGCCAACATCGCGTCGGGGCAACTGGCGCGGCGCTACGGGCTGCCATATCGCACGACGCCGGGCTCGGCCTCCAATGCCGCCGACGCGCAAGGCGCCTATGAGACGCTGATGGCGCTGTGGGGCGCGGTGCTCGGCCACGGCAATCTCGTCTATCATGCCGCAGGCTGGCAGGAGGGCGGGCTGACGGCGTCATTCGAGAAGCTCATCATTGATGTCGAGATGATCCAGCACATGATGGAATTCCTGCGTCCGATCGAGGTCAACGAGGCCGAGCTTGCCGTCGAGGCGCTGGGCGCGGTGCCGACCGGCGGCCACTTCTTCGGCGAGCCGCACACGCTGGAGCGCTACGCCACTGCCTTCTACCAGCCGATGCTGTCCAACTGGCAGAACTACGAGGCCTGGCAGGAAGCCGGCGGGCTCGACGCCACGGCACGCGCGACGCGGCTGTGGAAGAAGGCGCTGGAAGACTATGTCGAGCCGGTGATGGACGTCGCCGTGCGCGAGGCGCTGGAGGCTTACATGGCCAAGCGTAAGGAAGCGATCGGGCAGGGCGAACCGTGATGCCTCCCATCGTGAATCCATTCGCCCATCCAACCCACTGATATCAGAGAAAAATCCATGAAATCGCATGCAAAAGTCGTGGTCATTGGCGGTGGTGTCGTCGGGTGCTCCGTGCTGTTCCATCTCGCCCGCCACGGCTGGACCGACGTGGTGCTGCTGGAGCGAGACGAGCTGACGTCCGGCTCGACCTGGCATGCGGCCGGCGGCATGCACACCATCAATGGCGACCCCAATGTCGCCAAGCTGCAGAAATACACCATCAACCTCTACAAGGAGATCGAGGAGCTTTCCGGCCAGGCGACTGGCGTGCATCTGACCGGTGGCGTGCTCCTGGCGGCGACCGAGGCACGCCTCGACTGGCTGCGCGGCGTCGTCGCCAAGGGCCGCTATCTCGGCATCGAGCTTGAGGAAATCTCGCCCAGCGAGGCGGCCGAGCTGATGCCGCTGCTCGATCCCAAGCAGTTCGTCGGCGCTGTCAGGAACAAGGAGGATGGCCATCTCGATCCCTCCGGCGTCACCCATGCCTATGCCAAGGCGGCGCGGAAACTAGGCGCCGAGGTCGAACGCTTCACCAAGGTCGAGGACATCGTGCGTCGTCCGGACGGCCTATGGCGCGTCATCACCAACAAGGGCGAGGTGGTGGCCGAGCATGTCGTCAACGCCGGCGGCCTGTGGGCGCGCGAGGTTGGCCGCATGGTCGGGCTCGAACTGCCGGTGCTGGCGATGGAGCATATGTACCTGATCACCGAGGACATGCCGGAGGTCGCCGCCTGGAACGCCAAGACTGGTACCGAAATCATCCACGCGGTCGATTTCGATGGCGAGCTCTACCTGCGCCAGGAGCGGGGCGGCATGCTGATGGGCACCTATGAGAAGGCCAACAAGCCGTGGTCCGAGTTCCAGACGCCGTGGAATTTCGGCCACGAATTGCTGGCGCCGGACATCGACCGCATCGCGCCGTCGCTGGAAGTCGGGTTCCGGCATTTCCCGGCCTTCCAGAACACTGGCATCAAGCAGATCATCAACGGCCCCTTCACCTTCGCCCCGGATGGCAACCCGCTGGTCGGGCCGGTGCGCGGGCTGCCAGGGTTCTGGGTCGCCTGCGGTGTCATGGCTGGCTTTTCACAAGGCGGCGGCGTCGGGCTGGCACTGTCAAACTGGATGATCGAAGGCGATCCCGGCGCTGACATCTGGGCGATGGATGTCGCGCGCTATGGCGACTGGGCGACGATGGCCTACACCAACGCCAAGGTGCGCGAGAACTATTCCAGGCGGTTCTCGATCCGCTTCCCCAATGAGGAACTGCCCGCGGGGCGGCCACTGAAGACGACGCCGGTCTATGATTTGTTGTCGGCCAAGGGTGCGCAATGGGGCGTTGCCTATGGGCTGGAGGTGCCGCTCTGGTACGCGCCGGAGGGCGTCAAGGACGAGTTCTCCTGGCGCCGCTCGAGCGATTTCACACAACTGGCCAAGGAGGTCGCGACCGTTCGCGACGGTGTCGGCCTGTCCGAGATTTCGAGCTTTGCCAAATACGAGGTGACGGGCGAGGGCGCGGCCGCCTGGCTCGACCGGATGCTTGCCTGCAAACTGCCGAAGCCCGGCCGCATGACGCTGGCGCCGATGCTGAAGCACGACGGCAGACTGATCGGCGATTTCACGCTGGCCAATCTGGGTAGCGAAGGCTGGTTCCTCGCTGGCTCCGGTATCGCCGAGCAATACCACATGCGCTGGTTCGAAAAGCATCTGCCTGACGACGGATCGGTTCGCATAGATGCGCTTGGCCAGAAGCTCACCGGCCTGTCGATCGCCGGGCCGAAAGCGCGGGATGTGCTGGCAAAGGCCACGCGCTCCGATGTGTCGAATGCGGCGTTTCCGTTCATGGCCATCGGCAGGATGGACATCGGCATGGCGTCGTGCCTGGTCGGCCGCGTCAGCTACACCGGAGATCTCGGCTACGAGATCTGGGTGGCGCCGGAATACCAGCGCGCCGCATTCCAGACCTTGATGGCGGCCGGCGAGGAATTCGGCATCGGCCTGTTCGGCTCGCGCGCGCTCAACGCGCTGCGGCTGGAAAAGAACTACGGCTCCTGGGGACGCGAGTACCGGCCGATCTACGGGCCGCTCGAGGCCGGGCTCGACCGTTTCGTAGCCTACGGCAAGGACGCCGACTTCATCGGCAAGGCCGCTGCGCTCGCCGAGCGCAAGCAAGGCGGCAGGCTGCGCCTGCGCGCCTTCATCGTCGATGCAGACGACGCCGATGTCATCGGCGACGAGCCAATCTGGTTCGGCGGCGCCGTGCGAGGCTGGGTCACGTCGGGGGGCTACGCGCATCACTCGAAAAAATCCGTCGCTGTCGGCTATGTGCCAAAAGAGATCGCCGATGAGAGCGACGGGTTCGAGATCGAGTTGTTGGGCAAGCGACATGCGGCGCGCATGCAACCGGCTCCGTTGTTCGACGCCAATTTTGAGCGGATGCGCGCCTGAAGCCAGGCGGGCGCTGCAAGGCGTCAGGCGTTGCGGCGATTGTCCAGCGCGAAGGCGCCGGCGCCGGCAAACACCAGATAAAGGAAAATGAAGCAGAACGAGATCGCCGAATCGCCGCCGTTGTTGACGGGGAAAAAGTCGCGCGGCATGTGCGCCATGAAATAGGCGATCGCCATTTCGCCAGCCAGAAGGAATGCGACCGGGCGGGTGAGCAGCCCCAGCGCCAGCAGGATACCGCCTGCGAATTCGAGGATGCCGGCTGAGAGTGTCAGTCCGGTCAGGGCTTCGGCATGCTCGCCGACCGGGAAATTGAACAGTTTCTGCGAGCCATGCTCGATGAACTGCAGGGCCGTGACGATGCGCAATACGCCGAGTGCCTGCGGCTGATATCTGGCAAGGCCATCGAAAAGCTTCATCTTAAACTCCCTTTACCTCCCGGGCCGGGCATAAATTATCGCCTGGCAATGGACCATTCACATCCCATGGCCTGCCATCAACAGTCGGTGATCGGAAATGTTCCGCAGCCACTTTATATTATTCACGCTAGGGTTGCATTATTTCCGTTATGGTTGTATTGGTGTGGAACTCCAACCCGTGGGTCCCCTTGCCATGAAAAAAGTCGTCATCAGCCTATTCGCATTCCTTGCAGGCACCAGCTTCGCCGTGGCCGAGGAGGCAGGCTGCGAGGCCTTCAAATGGCCGGTGACCCGGGAACAGGTCTTGTTTGCCGCAGCGCCGGCGACCCCGTCGGGAACGACGCTGGCGGTCGGTGCGGCCGCGGACCTGGCACTGGTGCCGGTCGAGAGAGCCGGCTTCGCGATACCGCCCGAACGGGCTCCGGTGGCAGGCACGTTCGGCGCTGTTACCAGCGTGGAGGTGCCACCCGAGGGAGCTATACAGATAAGTCTCTCGGGTGAGGCCTGGATCGATGTCATTCAGGATGGTCACGCCATCAAGTCGGCGGGCTATAGCGGCGTGAAAACCTGCCCCGGCATCCGCAAGAGCGTACGCTTCAAGCTTGCGTCCGGCCCGGCCACCGTCCAGTTCAGCGGCGCGAAAGGGGCTGACCTGAAGGTCGCGGTCCTGGCGCCGGAATAGGTCGGCGCCAGGCTAAGGAATACCGCCTTCATCGGTGGTGCGATGAAAGGCCGGCGCTTTGTTCCCACGCTGTTTATCGCCGTCAGCGTACCGGCGCCATCAATGCGAAATGCGCGCCTTGCGGGTCCTGACACTGGACGACCCAACTGCCGCCGGGGACCTCCATCGGCCCCATCAGGATCTTGCCGCCATTGTCGGTCACGCGTTTGGCGGCCGCGTCGATGGCCGGAACATTGAAATAGAATTGCCAGACCGGGACTGGAATCTGCTCCGGCTTGTTCATGATGCCGCCGCCGGATTCGGGGCCCGCCGTGAAGGTCTGGTAGGTGCCCATCGGGCCCATGTCGAAATCACCGGCATCGATCCAGCCGAACTGGTCCGAATAGAAATCGAACGCGGCCTTCCAGTCGCTCGTGTAAAGCTCGTGCCAGCCGATATGGCCGGGCGTGCTGGCCGGCACGACAGGCTGGTCGGGGCCGTTCGGCTGCAGGAACATGAATGTCGCGCCTTGAGGATCGGCGACGACGGCAAATCGTCCGACGCCCGGAATGTCTTCGGGCTGGCGGTGAACGGTGCCGCCGGCTTTTTCCAGCGATGCCGTTGCGGCATCGACATCTTTTGTATGGATGTAGCCCAGCCAGGCGGGCGGCATGCCCATCTTGGCGGCATCCTCGGGCAGGGTCATCAGGCCGGCGACGCCACGCTCGCCGACATTCATGACGATGTAGCGTGGCATGCCGGGCGCCTTGTCGAAAGGCTGTGCCGTCCAGCCGACCACTTTGGGGTAGAACGCCTCGGCGGCGTCGAGGTCTGATGTCATCAATTCGTACCAGAAGAAGGGCATCGGGGCTTTTGGCATTTTTCGGTCTCCTCACCTTTCATGCATCGATCGTCGTCCGATCCATCCTAGGACGATCTTCACCACGGAAATCCGACAGCCCCCGAACAACAATGTCTCTGCATGCCAAGCGTTCCCCGATTGCGCGCCCGGCGTTTTTCGATTTCTCTGCGGTCATGAGGGGTTATCATTCATGCGCTTTATGTCGCTCACGGCCGAGCTTGTCGCACTGTGCCATCGGGAAGAGGCCGATCCCGGTCCGGACCCGAGCTGGACGGAGTTGAACGACGAGGATTTCCGGGCCCTTGCCTTGCGGCTGTCCGGTGAAGCCGATGAGGGGCCGCTGTGGGTGTTCGCCTACGGGTCGCTGATCTGGAAGCCGGAATTCGAGTCGGTCGAGCAACAGCTCGCCACCGCCTTTGGCTGGCACCGCTCCTTCTGCCTCGACATGGTGCGCTGGCGCGGCAGCGCCGAGCAGCCGGGTCTGATGATGGCGCTCGAGCGGGGCGGCCGGTGCAACGGGGTGATCTATCGTTTGCCGGAGGGCGAAAAACCGACCCAGATCGAAAGGCTGCTGCGACGCGAGATCAGCGACCACGAAAGCATCGACACGGTCAGGTGGCTGCCGGTGCACACGCTGCAAGGCGCGCTGCGCGCGCTCGGCTTCTGGGTCGGCGTGAAGGGCAGGGGAACGTCGCTGAACCAGCCGCTGGACAAGGTGGCGAGCGTGCTGGCCAGAGCTTGCGGTCATATCGGGTCCGGCGCCGAATATCTCTACAACACGGTCAGCCATCTCGAAGCATTCGGCATCCACGATCGCAACCTGTGGCGGTTGCAGCAACTGGTCGCGGACGAGGTCAGGGTTATTCATGGCCGCAGACTTGATCCGAGCCATTCGCTCGCTCCGCGGAGGCAACGGCAATCGCCTTAACATGAGTAAAAAATTCATATTATTGCGAAGCTTTTCAACGTCTTGCGCGGTCTTGCGCGAAAAATTGACCAATTGATAAAAAAACTAAATGTGCTAGCCTTCCCCAAAGCGAAAAACATGGGGAACTGAAAATGCCAGAAGGCCAGTTCAAAGAAGGCATTGCAGGCGGGAGGCTCTCGGCCGACCAGTACGCGGACAATTTCTCCGACCTGCACCCGCCGCTCGATCACCATGAGGCGCTGGTCGAATCCGACCGTTGCTATTTCTGCTACGACGCGCCGTGCATGAATGCATGCCCGACCTCGATCGACATTCCGCTGTTCATCCGCCAGATATCGACCGGCAATCCGATCGGTTCGGCCAAGACGATCTTCGATCAGAACATTCTGGGCGGGATGTGCGCCCGCGTCTGTCCGACCGAGACGCTGTGCGAAGAAGTTTGCGTACGCGAAGTGGCGGAGGGCAAGCCGGTGCAGATTGGCCGCCTGCAGCGCTATGCTACCGACGTCGCGATGGGCGAGAACAAGCAGTTTTATGCGCGCGCCGAGCCGACCGGGAAGACAGTCGCCGTGGTCGGCGCCGGGCCGGCCGGCCTTGCCGCCGCGCACCGGCTTGCCCGCCATGGCCATGACGTGACCATACTGGAGGCGCGCCCGAAGGCAGGCGGCCTCAACGAATACGGCATCGCCGCCTACAAGAGCGTCGACGATTTCGCCCAGGCCGAAGTCGACTACGTGACCGCGATCGGCGGCATCGATATCCAGAACGGCAAGGCGCTTGGCCGCGACTATCAACTGTCGGACCTGATCCGCAATTACGATGCGGTGTTTCTCGGCATGGGGCTTGGCGGCGTCAATGCGCTGCGCGCCGATGGCGAGGACGCGGACGGCGTCGTCAATGCGGTGGAGTTCATTGCCGAGCTGCGTCAGGCGAGTGACCTTTCCGGCCTGCCGGTTGGCCGGCGCGTCGTGGTCATTGGCGGCGGCATGACGGCGATCGACGCCGCCGTGCAGTCGAAGCTGCTCGGCGCCGAGGAGGTGACTATCTGCTACCGGCGCGGCCAGGAGCACATGAACGCGTCCGAGTTCGAACAGGATCTTGCCGCCGCCAATGGCGTCACCATTCGCCATTGGCTGCAGCCGAAGCGGGTCATAGCCGAGGGCGGCAAGGTCAGTGCCATCGAACTCGAATATACGGCGTTGAACGGCGACACGCTTGCCGGCACAGGCGAGACGCTGACGCTCATTGCGGACCAGGTGTTCAAGGCCATCGGCCAGAGCTTTGTGCCGGCAGCACTCAACGGCAGCGGCGCGTCTATCGAGCTCGAAGCAGGCCGCATCAAGGTCGATGCCGAAGGGCGCACTTCACTCGCCAGGGTCTGGGCCGGCGGCGACTGCATCTTCGGCGGCGACGACCTCACCGTCTCGGCGGTCGCGCAGGGCCGCGACGCGGCGGAGAGTATCAATCGGGCACTGACCTCGAACGGGAGGGCATGAGCATGGCAGATATCAGAAACAATTTCGTCGGCATCAAATCGCCCAATCCGTTCTGGCTCGCTTCGGCGCCGCCGACCGATAAGGCCTACAACGTCATCCGCGCCTTCAAGGCCGGGTGGGGCGGCGTGGTGTGGAAGACGCTGGGCGAGGAAGGCCCGCCGGTGGTCAACGTCAACGGCCCGCGCTATGGCGCGATTTGGGGCGCCGACCGCCGACTGCTTGGCCTCAACAATATCGAGCTGATCACCGATCGCGACCTGCAGGTCAACCTGCGCGAGATCAAGCAGGTCAAGAAGGACTGGCCCGATCGCGCCATCGTCGTCTCGCTGATGGTGCCTTGCGTCGAGGAGGCCTGGAAGGCGATCCTGCCGGTGGTCGAGGAGACCGAAGCCGACGGCATCGAGCTCAATTTCGGCTGCCCGCACGGCATGTCGGAGCGCGGCATGGGTGCCGCCGTCGGCCAGGTGCCGGAATATATCGAAATGGTGGTGCGCTGGTGCAAGCAGAACACCCGCATGCCCGTCATCACCAAGCTGACGCCCAACATCACCGATGTGCGCAAGCCAGCGCGCGCGGCACACGCCGGCGGCACCGACGCGGTTTCGCTGATCAACACCATCAACTCGATCACCGGCGTCGATCTCGACAGCTTCGCGCCGCAGCCGACCATCGACGGCAAGGGCTCGCATGGCGGCTATTGCGGCCCGGCGGTGAAGCCGATCGCCATGAACATGGTGGCCGAGATCGCGCGCGATCCCGAAACCCACGGCCTGCCGATCTCCGGCATCGGCGGCATCACCACCTGGCGCGACGCGGCCGAATTCATGGCGCTCGGGGCCGGCAATGTGCAGGTGTGCACGGCGGCGATGACCTATGGCTTCAAGATCGTGCAGGAGATGATCGCCGGCCTGGAAAACTGGATGGACGAGAAGGGCCATGCCTCGCTCGACGACATCGTCGGCCGCGCCACGCCCAATGTCACCGACTGGCAGTATCTCAACCTCAACTACGTCGCCAAGGCGCGTATCGACCAGGACGCCTGCATCAAATGCGGCCGCTGCCACATCGCCTGCGAGGACACCTCGCATCAGGCGATCACCAGCATGGTCGACGGCAAGAGGCACTTCGAGGTGATCGAGGCCGAATGCGTCGGCTGCAATTTGTGCGTCAATGTCTGCCCGGTCGAGAACTGCATCACCATGGAGCCGCTGGCCGCCGGCGCGATGGACCAGCGCACCGGCAAGCCGGTGTCGCCGATTTACGCCAACTGGACGACGCACCCCAACAACCCGATGGCCAAGGTGGCGGCGGAGTAGCGAGCCGTTCGACAAAAACGGCGCCTTCGGACGCCGTTTTTTCATTTTCCTATTGCAGATAAACATTATCCACGATAAAGAATATCCATGATTAGGAAATCCATCCAATGAAGTTGGGCGAGGGCGTTGAGGCAGCCATCCACTGCGCCGCCATGCTGGCCGGTGTCGAAGGCAACAGCACCATGGCGGCCTCCGCTATGGCGGAGGCTTTCGGCCTGTCGCCGAGCTATCTCCTGAAACATCTCAACATGCTTACCGCCGCGCGCATCCTGGAATCGGTCTCGGGACCGGCCGGCGGCTATCGGCTGGCGCGGTCGGCCGAACGGATTTCGCTGCTCGATATCGTGCTGGCCGTCGAAGGGCGTGAGCCGGCCTTTCGCTGCGGCGAGATCCGCCGCAACGGTCCGGTCAGGCTCGACGCGTCTGCCTATGTCAAACCCTGCGGCATCAACGCCGCGATGCTGAAGGCCGAGAAGGCCTATCGCGCTGCACTCGCCGAAGCAAAGCTGTCCGACATCGTTTCGGAATACGTGACCGATGCCGATCCGCGTTCGGTCGCCGCCGGCTGCGCCTTTGTCGCGCGCCATCAGCGGCCGCAGAAATCCAGTTCAACCAAGCAAGCGTAAAGGACATCAGATGAAACAGAGGCTGCAATTTTTCGCCAAGGCGCCGGAGATCATGAAGGCGGTGTCGGCGCTCAACAAGGCGGTGGACGAATGCGGGATCGAGGAAAGCCTGCTGCACCTGATCAAATTGCGGGCGTCGCAGATCAATGGCTGCTCGTTCTGCGTCGAGATGCACAGCCGCGAGGCGAGGCGCGACGGCGAGACCGAGCAGCGGCTCTACCTGGTGTCGGCGTGGAAGGAATCGCCTCTGTTTTCAGAGCGTGAACGCGCCGCCTTAGCCTGGACCGAGGCGGTGACCCTGATCGCCAACAACGGCGTGCCGGACGAACTCTATGCAAGGACACTTGAGCATTTCTCGGAAGAAGAATTGGTCAAGCTGTCCGTCGCGCTCGGCATGATCAACACCTGGAACCGGCTCTGCGTCCCGTTTCAGGCACTTCATCCGATGCCGGCGGCCAAGGCCGCCTGATTGTCCGGTCAGTTTTGGAGCGCCGTCGAGAGGCGGCGCTCCAATCGTTTTTCAAAGGGAGAGTTCGATGCCTGCCGATTTGCCTTCGGGCTTGTTGTTTCTTGGCCGCCTGCTGCTCGGCGGCGCCTTCGTTTTCGCCGGCCTGCGCAACATTCAGAACGCGGCTTTCCTGACCCAGCTGATGGCCGCGCGCGGCGTGCCGCAAGCGCGGTTGGCGCTGTGGCTTGGCATCGTGCTTCGGCTCGCCGCCGGCGTGCTGGTGATCGCCGGCCTGTGGACGGCAATCGCTGCGGCGGTACTGCTGCTATTCCTCATCGTCGCCACGCCGATGTTCCACAATTTCTGGGACCACCAGGGCCCGGATCGGGCTTCGCGCATCAATGGCTTCGTCGGCAATGTCGCATTAGTCGGCGGTTTCCTGACGCTGATCGCGCAGTCTGTTTGACAGTCCGGCCGCGGCCCTAAGCCATTTTCGTTCCCTCGATGCGCGTTTTCAGGACAAGGGCGGACGCATGGCGCAGACGGCATCGATCATTAAATCGGAACCAATCGAGCCGTTGACGCATTTGGCACCTGTATGCCGAGCATCCAGGACACAATATGAAAATTGCCCATGTCGCGCCGCTTTATGAGTCGGTGCCGCCAAGGCTCTATGGTGGCACCGAACGCATCGTGTCGTATCTCACCGAAGCGCTCGTCGAGTTGGGGCATGAGGTGACGCTGTTTGCCAGTGGCGACAGCCGGACTTCCGCAAAGCTGGTGGCCGGCCGGGAATGCGCGCTTCGCCTCGATCCGCGTCCCTTCAAATCCGAGATCGCGGCGCATCTTTCGATGCTTGCCGATGTGCGGAAACGGGCGCGGGAGTTCGACGTCATCCACTTCCATCTCAGCCACTTCCTGCACTTTTCCTTCTTCGAGGACATGGCGGAGCGGACGGTAACGACGCCGCATGGCAGGCTGGATTATGTCGACCTGGCGCCGGCCTATGCGCATTTTCCGCGCTTTCCGATGATTTCCATTTCGCGCAGCCAGAAGGCGGGCCTCGCAAAGGCCAACTGGTTGGCGACGATTCACCACGGACTGCCGACCGACATCTACGAGCCGAGTTTCGAGACGACGGCGGAGGAACCCTATCTTTGCTTCCTCGGCCGGTTTTCACGCGACAAGCGCCCGGACCGCGCCATCGAGATCGCCTTGCGCTCGGGTTTGAAACTGAAGCTTGCGGCAAAGATCGGCGACGACGATCGTTCCTATTTCCACGAGATGGTCGAGCCTTTGATCGACGGCGACCGTGTCGTCTATGTCGGCGAGATCGAAGAGGACCAGAAAGTGGAATTTCTCGGCAAGGCGGCTGGCCTGCTGTTTCCGATCGACTGGCCGGAGCCGTTCGGTCTTGCCGCCATTGAGGCTATGGCCTGTGGCACGCCGGTGATCGCCTGGAATTGTGGTGCACTGCCAGAGATCATCGATCAGGGCGTAACCGGTTTTATTGCCGGGTCGATGGACGACGCCGTCGCCGCGGTGCCGGACCTGCTGCGACTCGACAGGCGAAAGGTGAGGGCTGTTTTCGAAAAGCGGTTTTCCGCCAGAAGAATGGCTGGGGACTACCTCGCCGCCTATGCGCGCCTGATCGGCGTCCCGGTTGAGGCGAAGGCATCGTGAGCAACGTTCGAGCGATGGCAACGAAACAATAGGATTTGTGACGAATGGCCCAACTCGATGAGCGCCAGCTCGATCCCGCCGTAGCGCTTGCGTCGCTCGACGCGACCGCTCCTCGTGAGCCGCACCGGCTGTTTGCGCTCAAGCAGGCCGACTGCTTTGCGGTTGCCGATGCCTATGGCGACATACGCGGCGCCGGCGACGGTTTCTTCCGCGACGATACACGGGTGCTCTCCGAATTCCGGCTGACCATCGGCGGCAGGCAGACGTCGCTGCTTGGCGCCTCCCTCAGCCAGGACAATGTGCTGTTCACCGCCAACCTGACCAATCTGCCGATCCAGAGCGTCAGCGGCCGCGACATTCCGCAGGGCGCGATTCATATCGAACGCGTCAGGCTGCTATGGCAGGACAGGCTGTTCGAGCGCATCACCCTTTCCAACTACAGCCGGGAGACCTCGACAATCGGCGTTTCCCTGCACTTTGCCGCCGATTTCCGTGACATGTTCGAAGTGCGCGGCTCGACGCGGCCGAGGCGCGGAATGGCCCATGTGGCCGAGATGAATGCGACATCCGTCCTGCTGCGCTACGAGGGGTTGGATGAGTTGGTGCGCGTATCGGCGATATCGTTCTCGCAGGCGCCGGACAAATTGACCTCCGAACGCGCCGATTTCCTGGTTGCCGTCACCAAGCGCAGCAGCAAGGTGTTCTATGTCGAGGTCGGTCCCGAGATGGCGGATGCGCCTGACCGCGACCGTTTCCGGGCGGCCGCCGCCCGGGCTCGCTTTGGCATGCGGGCCAAGCGCCGCCACGGCGCAACGGTGCACAGTTCGGGCCGCGTCTTCAACGACTGGGTGGAGCGCGCCCGCGCCGATGTCGCGCTGCTCACAACCGAACTGGCGACGGGACCCTATCCCTATGCCGGCATCCCCTGGTTCTCGACGGCGTTCGGCCGTGACGGCGTCATCTCGGCGCTGCAGATGCTGTGGCTCAATCCAGGCCTGGCGCGGGGGGTGCTGGCCTTCCTTGCCCAGCACCAGGCGACGGAGACATTGCCATTCAGCGATTCGCAGCCCGGCAAGATCATGCACGAGACGCGCAAGGGCGAGATGGCGGCGCTGCGGGAGCTTCCGTTCGGCCGCTACTATGGCGGCGTCGACACGACGCCGCTCTACATCCATCTCGCCTGTGCCTATGCCGATCGTACCGGCGACATGGCGTTCATCGACATCCTGTGGCCGTCGCTGTGCGCCGCGGCAGAATGGACGGAGGAGGCGGGCCGCGAGACCGGATTCGTCACCTACCAGCGGGCCGCCGAGTCCGGCCTCGCCAACCAGGGATGGAAGGACAGCTTCGATTCCATCTTTCACGCCGATGGCCGCATCCCCAAGGGTCCGATCGCGCTGGTCGAGGTTCAAGGCTATGTCTTTGCCGCCTTCCGGGGGCTGGCCGCACTTGCCCGTCGCCGCGGCGAGGACGAGAGGGCCGATCACTGGGATGACCGCGCGGAGGCCATGCGGGCAGCGGTGGAACGCGATTTCTGGGTCGACGATCTGGGCTTTTATGCGTTGGCGATCGATGGAGCAGGGGAGCCCTGCAAGGTGCGGACCTCGAATGCGGGCCACCTCCTCTTTGTCGGACTGCCTGAGCCGGAGCGGGCGCGGATGGTCGCCGATCAGCTTCTTTCCGCCTCCTTCCATTCCGGCTGGGGGTTGAGGACGCTTGCCGACGATGCCGTGTTCTTCAACCCAATGTCGTATCACAATGGCTCGATCTGGCCGCATGACACCGCTATGTGCGGTACCGGCCTGGCGCGCTACGGCGAGCGTGAAAGCGTGGTTCGCCTGTTGAGCGGCACGTTCGAATCCGCGGTCCATTTCAACATGCGGTTGCCGGAACTGTTCTGCGGTTTTACCCGAGCGCCGGGCGAAGCACCGATCGCCTATCCCGTAGCCTGCCTGCCGCAAGCGTGGTCGGCGGGTTCCGCCTTCATGCTGATGCAGGCCTGCCTTGGCCTGGAAATCGACGGCTGGGATGGTGAAATCCGCGTTACCCGTCCCAGGCTGCCGATAGGCATCGACACGCTCACGCTTCGCCACCTAGGCGTCGGCGAAAGGGTGGTCGATCTTACCTTCCAACGCGTCGGCGATCGGGTAGTCGCGTTCCTCGCGGACCGCCATGAAGGGCTGGTGCCGCTCGTCGTCAGAACATGAACCAAATTGGGCGGAACCGATCCCGGCTTTCTGCGTTGCAAAAAGCACAGGCCCGAACGGCGGCCCTATCCCCGCGGGTAGTCTTAAATCGGGAACACGAACAAGACGGCGGCCGAACGGCCGGAGGTGAGTTGATATTCCAATGACAAATTACGGTGCGGACCTGCTCTGGGTTCTGATCTTTGCGAGCCTCGGTTTTTCCGCTTTCGCCGTCTTCGTCTCCATATCGCGTCAGCGCCGCAGTCGCCCTCCGACGGTTGCACATATCGCCGGCGAAGACGTAGCCGCGGAAGCGGCGCGCAAGGTGATACGCGAGTTCGAAAAGAATGGCCAATCGGCCGATGCGGCGCTGGTGACATGGTCGCCTGAAACATTGCGCAAGATTCTGGCCGACGACCTGCCGGGGGCGCAGGTTATCGTGGTGTCCAACCGCGAACCCTATATCCACAACAGCAAGAATGATGACGTCGAATTACTGGTGCCGGCCAGCGGGCTGGTGTCTGCGCTCGAGCCGATTACCCGCGCCTGTGGCGGCACCTGGATCGCCTATGGCGGCGGAACGGCGGACCGTCTCATGGTCGACGACAACGACCGCGTGCAGGTGCCGCCCGGCAATCCGTCCTATACCCTGCGCCGGGTCTGGCTGACGGAGGAAGAATATCAGAGCTACTATCTCGGCTTCGCCAATGAGGGCCTCTGGCCGCTTTGCCACATCGCCTTCACCCGGCCGATCTTTCGCGCCTCGGATTGGGAAGCCTATCAAGCCGTCAACCGGAAGTTCGCCGACACGGTGGTGGCCGAGGCGCGTAACGAGCGGCCGATCGTGCTGGTCCAGGACTACCATTTCGCGCTGCTGCCGCGCATGATCCGAGAGCGCCTGCCCGAGGCGATCGTCATCACCTTCTGGCACATCCCATGGCCGAATTCGGAGGTTTACAGCATTTGCCCATGGCGCGAACGCATCCTCGAAGGGCTGCTCGGCAGTTCGATCATCGGCTTCCATACCCAGTTCCATGCCAACAATTTCACCGAGAGCGTCGATCGCTTCCTGGAAAGCCGTATCGAGCGGGCGGATGCGGCCATCTCCTATGGTGGGCAGACGACGCTGGTGCACGCCTATCCGATCTCGATAGAATGGCCGGCGGACCTGCTGGCAAAACTGCCTGATGCCGATGACTGCCGCGCCCGCCTGCGGAATAGGTTCGGACTTACGGCGGATGTGAAGCTGGCCGTCGGGGTCGAACGTCTCGACTACACCAAGGGCATTCTGGATCGGTTTCATGCGCTGGACGAATTGTTCAAGCGATACCCTGAGTGGATCGGAAAACTGGTCTTCCTGCAGATCGCGGCCCCCAGCCGTGGCACGCTCCCGGCCTACAAGCTGCTCCACGACGAATGCCATCGCTATGCAGAAGAGCTCAACCAGCGTTACGGCAGCGAGGGCTACAAGCCGGTGATCATGGTGGCTGAACATCATTCGCAGGAACAGGTCTATGAGATCTATCGGGCCGCTGACATATGCATGGTCACCAGCCTGCATGACGGCATGAACCTGGTCGCAAAGGAATTCGTCACGGCGCGCGACGACGAACAGGGCGTCTTGATGCTCAGCACATTCGCCGGTGCTTCGCGCGAATTGCTGGAGGCGCTGATCGTCAACCCCTACGACGCGGCCATGATGAGCGAAGCGCTGCTGCAGGCGCTGAACATGACGCCAGACGAACAGCGCGAGCGCATGCGGCCCATGCGGCAGATGGTTCGCGACAACAATGTCTATCGCTGGGCCGGCAGCATGCTTCTGGACGCGGCACGCTTGCGCAAGCGCGGTGACCTCGATCGCGTAACCGGTGCTGGCGACCGGCCGCCGGGCATCGACAATGTCGTGTCCATGTTCGAGCGGAAACGGGTGGCGCTGTCATGAGTGAAATCCTGCAAAAGGTTGCGAGCAAAACCCTGCAAAAGCCGCAGGCCTTGCTGACCGGCGATTGGGCGTTGTTCCTCGACATCGACGGCACCCTGCTGGAGCATGCGGAACATCCGGACGCCGTCTCGGTCAGCGCCGAGCTTCGCGCTTTGCTGCAAGGCCTGGATCACAAGTTGAACGGCGCATTGGCCTTCATCACAGGCCGCTCCGTTGCGGCCGTGGACCAGTTGTTTCAGCCTTTGAAGCTGCGCGCGGCCGGGCTTTATGGCCTGGAACACAGGCTCCTGCCGGGCGACGACGTCGAAATCGCGGATGAGCCGTCGGATATTGCGGCTCTTGCCGACGAGATCGAGGCCGAGCTCGGTCGTGGGGCGTATATCGAGCGCAAAGGCCGGGTGCTGGCCATCCACACGCGCGCCGCCCCGCACCTGCTCCCTCGCGCGACGCAGCTTGTCGAGCAAGCGCTGGCCGTGCTGCCCAAGGGCTACCGGGTGGTTGCCGGCAATGCCGGTGTCGAGTTGCTGCCGCTCGAGGCGGCCAAGGGCGCCGCGATCCGGCGTTTCATGGATATCGCGCCATTCACCGGCCGGCGCCCGGTCTTCCTGGGCGACGACACGTCGGACGAAAACGGCTTCGAAACCGTCAACGATGCCGGCGGCATATCGATAAGGGTCAAACCACCAGAATATACCACGGCGCAGTACGGCCTTGCCGGCGTTGCCGAGACGCTCGCCTGGCTGAGAGGCCAACTTTAGGTCTACGGCGCAACCGCGATCGCGCGTGCGGGAAAGGAAGGAAAGGAACGGTTTCGATGGGACGCCTTGCACAATTGATTCGAGAAATCACGCCGAATTGGCTTCATTCCCGCTCGCATGGGACCGCCGGCGTCTCACCGTCCGATGCCGATTCCAGATGGCAAGAAGCGATCGACAACAAGATGTATGGGGCCGACACGCCTGATTATTCCCACGTTCCGGAGCGCCCTGTTAAGCCGCAAACCGCAGACCGCCATCGCACGTCAGCACCTGGCCGGTCATGAAGCCGTTGGATACGAGAAAGGCTATTGCCTCCGCGACGTCCTCGGCGCGGCCGACGCGGCCGACCGGGGTCTTGCCGGCATAATCGGCAAAGAGCGCCTGTCGCTGCTCCTCGGGCAGAAAATCCCACCACGGCGTGTCGATGACGCCGGGCGCGACGACATTGACGCGCAAGGGCTTCAGCTCCACCGCCAGGATCGGCACCACGGTCAACAGCATGCCGTTGATGGCAGCGATGCCGGCGACGCCCGGCATGGCGAGCTGAGCCGAGACGGCCGAGATGAAGGTGACCGATCCGCCCTTGCTGAGTGTCGGCAAGGCCGCCTGCAGGCAGGACAGTTGCGGGCGGACTTTCTCGTCGACGCCGCTGCCGATGTCGGTCAGGTCGAGCGTCGGGAAAGGGCCAAGGCCCTTGCCGCCGCTCGCCGCCAACACGAGATGATCGAACGGGCCAAGGCGCTCGAAGAACCCGCTGACCTCGTCCGGCTTCGCGGCATCGAAAGCAGCCTTGTCGGCAGCGCCACCAAGGCTTTTCCACGCGCTCCTCAGCTTCTCTTCGTTGCGACCGGTGATGGTCACCTTCATGCCGGGGCCAAGCAGTTTGTGCGCCGTCGCCAGGCCGATGCCGGACGAGCCGCCGATGATAACGGTGTGCTGGGTTGCCTTGGTCATGAACGCTGTTCTTTCGATGTTGGTGAGGCCGGGCCGATGAGGTCGAGACTCAAGGCGCGCAACTGTTGTCTTGCCTTGGCGTCGTAGGCTTGGGCATCGGCTCGGGATTCGCGCAGGCCATCGAAATAGAGGCCGCTTTTTCCGTCGAGCGCTGGCGACGTGGCGAGATTGAGGATAGCGTCAGCCCCGGTCTCGACCGAGTTCCAAGGCGTGACACCCGCCTGCCGAACCATGGTGGTGTTCATGTAACTCGCCGGATGCAGCGCGTTGACGATGACGCCGGTACCCTTTAGCTGCTCCGCAAGGTCGATGGTGAACAGGATCTGCGCCAGCTTGCTCTGGCAATAGGCGCGCACGCCGTCATACGAGCGGGTCAGCATGACATCGCCGAAGTCGATCGCCTGCTGCCCCGCCGAGGCGACATTGACGATGCGCGCCGGAGCACTGGCCTTCAGCAACGGCAGAAGCTCCGACGTCAGCAGAAAACCAGCGAGATAATTGACGGCGAAGCGCAGTTCGTAGCCATCGGCGCTGACCTGGCGCTTGGCGCCTTGCCCCGCGGTGCCGACACCGGCATTGTTGATGAGGATGTCGAGCCGGTCCGTTCCGGCGCGCACGGCCTCAGCGAGACGGCGGACCTCGGCCAATGACGACAGGTCGGCGACCAGAAGCTCGGCCTTGCCGCCGGTGGCTTCAATTTCAGTGATAACAGCCTTGCCGCGCGTTGCATCGCGGCCATGTACCAGCACGCGGGCGCCCGCGGCGCCGAGCCGTTGCGCGACGACGCGGCCGACGCCGTCGGTTGAGCCGGTGACGAGGATTGTCTTGTCTTTCGGGTCCATGTTCAGAGCCTCCGTTCTGTTGCTCTGAGTGGAAGATGGGGCAGTTGGCGCGAGCCAAACAGTTCAAACTTTATCCTGGTATCAATACTGCTATATTAGGCGCATGGAGTCCCAACCCCGCCCGACCCCTACTCACTCGGCTGAAGACAGCCGCCGGCGCGAGCTTGGCGCCTTCCTGCGCTCGCGCCGCGAAAGGCTGACGCCGTCAGCCGCAGGCATCGCCACGGGTCTCAGGCGGCGCACGCCGGGCTTGCGCCGAGAGGAGGTGGCGATGATCGCCGGCGTCGGCACGACCTGGTACACATGGCTGGAGCAAGGGCGTGAGGTCAGGCCGTCGGTCGAGGTGCTGACCGCGCTCGCCGAAGCGTTGCGCCTCGACGTCGCCGAAAAACAGCATTTGTTCATCCTTGCCGACCGCCAGCAGCCGGAGCGCCGTGCCGTAGCGCCGGAAAAGGTCGACGGTCCGTTGCTGCATATGCTGCAGAGCTTGGTGCTGCAGCCGGCCTATGTTGTCGGGCGGCGCTGGGACGTGCTGGCCTGGAACCCGGCGGCGGTCGCGGTGTTCGGCGATTATGGCCTGCTGGAAGGTGACGCCCGCAACATCGTCCACATGGTGTTCACCAACCCGCACCACCGGCGCCTGCTGGTTGACTGGGAGCAATTGGCGCGCACCGTGCTTGCCTCGTTTCGGGCCGCAAGCGCCAGATATGTCGGCGACCCGGATTTCGAGCGGCTGATTGAGTTGATGACACGCTCTAGCCCCGAGTTTCGCAGTTGGTGGCCGCAGCGCGACGTCGCGCACCGACTGTCGGGAGTGAAGCACGTCCGGCACCCGAGCGCAGGCGCCATGACCTTCGAGCATATGAGCTTGTCGATCGGCGACGGCTCCGACATGAAGCTGATCGTCTACACGCCGCTTGCCGAGCAAAACTCCGTCGCCAAGCTGCAGACATTACTGGACGCGCTGCCAGCCGAACGTCGCAGCGCCTGAGGTGTCAGCCCTTTGGCTTGAGCCCGTCGAGGAACAGCTGCTCCAAGAACCTCGCCGCGTCCTCGAAGCGGCCGTCACCGCCGCGGTTCGGCCCGAGCACGGCGCGGACCTGGACGTCGAAGTCAGCATAGTGCTGCGTCGTTGCCCAGATCGAAAAGATCAGGTGCCAGGGGTCGGTGCGGGCAATCTTGCCGGCGCGCATCCAGCCCTTGATGACGACGGCTTTCTCGTCGACCAGCGTTTTCAACTCGCCGGCCAGCAGCGGCATGATGCGCGGCGCGCCTTGCAGGATCTCGTTGGCGAACAGCCGGCTCTCGCGCGGGAAATCGCGCGCCATCTCCAGCTTGCGCCTGATATAGCTGCGCAATTCGGTGAGCGGATCGCCAATGTCGTCCAACTCGCGCAGCGGCGCAAGCCAGGTGTCGAGAAGGCGCTGCATCAGCGTCTCGTGGATGTCTTCCTTGCGGCGAAAATAGTAGAGCAGGTTCGGCTTCGACATGCCGGCGGCTTCGGCGATCTGGTCGATGGTCGAACCACGGAAACCGTTGGTGGAGAACACCTCGAGCGCCGCCTCCAGGATGAGTTCCCGCTTTTCCTGCTGGATGCGGGTCCGGCGAGGGGCGTCCGTCCCGGTGGTCACCGTTGCAAGCCCTCGTGTTGAGGGTCATCTGGACCAATTCTCTGGACCAGTTTTTCCCTAGCCTGTGGAACGCACTTCAGGTGCTGCATTTCCGCTAGTAATCCCTTGACCGCCGGCAGGGCGGTGCTAACGTTTGTCCAATCGGTCAAAATTTGCGTAGCATGAAAGCGCGGCAAAGACCAAGCGTTGGGCGCACCGAAACAGGTTACAAGGGGAAGTCTTGGTCATGTCCAACCGGCTGAAAGTCACGCCGAACGATCTCAGCGCATTTTGGATGCCGTTCACGGCAAACCGGCAGTTCAAGCAGGCGCCGCGCATGATGGTGTCCGCAAAGGACATGCATTACACGACCAGCGACGGCCGCAAGGTGCTCGACGGCACCGCCGGCCTGTGGTGCGTCAACGCCGGCCACTGCCGGCCAAAGATCACCGAGGCGATCCAGCACCAGGCCGCCGAACTCGACTATGCGCCCGCCTTCCAGATGGGCCACCCGATCGTCTTCGAACTGGCCAACCGCCTGGTCGACCTCGCGCCCAAGGGCATGGATCATGTCTTCTTCACCAATTCCGGTTCGGAATCGGTCGAAACCGCGCTCAAGATGGCGATCGCCTATCACCGCGCCAGGGGCGAGGGCTCGCGCACGCGCCTGATCGGCCGCGAGCGCGGCTATCACGGGGTCAATTTCGGCGGCATCTCGGTTGGCGGCATCGTCACCAACCGCAAGATGTTCGGCACGCTGCTCGGCGGCGTCGACCATATGCCGCACACGCATCTGCCGGAAAAGAACGCCTTTACCAAGGGCGTGCCGGAGCATGGCGCGGAACTCGCCAACGAACTGGAGCGCATCGTCGCCCTGCATGACGCCTCGACCATCGCCGCCGTCATCGTCGAGCCGGTCGCCGGTTCCACCGGCGTCATCCTGCCGCCGAAGGGCTATCTGCAGAAGCTGCGCGAGATCTGCACCAAGCACGGCATCCTGTTGATCTTCGACGAGGTCATCACCGGTTTCGGCCGTCTCGGCACGCCGTTCGCCGCCGATTACTTCGGCGTCACGCCCGACATCATGACCACCGCCAAGGGCGTCTCCAACGGCGTTATCCCGATGGGAGCGGTGTTCGTGAAGAAGGAAATCCACGACGCCTTCATGACCGGTCCCGAGCACATGATCGAGTTCTTCCACGGCTACACCTATTCGGGCAATCCGATCGCCTGCGCAGCCGCTCTGGGCACGCTCGACACCTACAAGGAAGAGGGCCTGCTCACCCGCGGCGAGGAGTTGGCGCCGTACTGGGAAGACGCACTGCATTCGCTGAAGGGCGAGCCGAACGTCATCGACATCAGGAACATCGGCCTGATCGGAGCGATCGAGCTGGCGCCGATCGCCGGCCAGCCGACCAAACGGGCCTTCTCCGCCTTCGTCAAGGCGTTCGAGCGCGGCGCATTGATCCGCACCACCGGCGACATCATCGCGCTGTCGCCGCCGCTGATCATCACCAAGGGCCAGATCAACGAGTTGATCGACCATGTCCGGGAAGTGCTGAGGGCGATCGATTGAAGAACTGGACGCGGATATCCCTCCCCCTCGAGGGGAGGGTGGCCGCGAAGCGGTCGGGTGGGGTCGGTGCGGCAGTGCGCCGACCTGATCTTTTGCTGCGAGGTCGCTCCTGATGCCCCGTACCCGCGTCAGTTTCGAAATGCGCCAGAAGGCGCGCGCGCTTCGAGTTCACGCGACCAAGGGCGAATCCCTGCTGTGGTATGAACTGCGGGAGCTGAAGTCGGTGGGCATCAAGTTCCGCCGCCAGTGCCCGATCGGGCCTTATATCGTCGACTTCGCGTGCCTCGCCGTAAAGCTGGTCGTAGAGGTCGATGGTGATCTGCACGAACACGAGAGGGGTAAACGGCACGATGCCGTCCGCGATGCCTATCTCCGCTCGCTCGGGTTCGACGTCTTTCGCGTTGACGAGCCCGATGTCATAAATAGCGCTTGGCATGTCGCACAGGTGGTCAAGGAGAAGGTCGAGCGCATGTTCGGCGACCCCACCCGACCGCTTCGCGGCCACCCTCCCCTCGAGGGGGAGGGGGACGCGGGCGTCCTGCAATCGATGAGGTTTTAAAGCATGGCCGCACCCGGCGAGAATCTGCGAATCAATTCAGACCGTTTGTGGGATTCCATCATGGAGATGGCGAAGATCGGCCCCGGCATTGCCGGCGGCAACAATCGCCAGACCGTGACCGACGAGGACGGCGAGGGCCGGCATCTGTTCAAGCGCTGGTGCGATGCGGCCGGGCTCGAAATGGGCGTCGACGAGATGGGCACGATGTTTGCCCGCCGAGAAGGCACCGATCCCAGCCTGCCGCCAGTCTATGTCGGCAGCCATCTGGATACGCAGCCGACGGGCGGCAAATATGACGGCGTGCTCGGTGTGCTGGGCGGGCTTGAAGTGGTGCGCTCGCTCAATGATCTCGGCATCAAGACCAAACATCCGATCGTCGTCACCAACTGGACGAACGAGGAGGGCGCGCGCTTCGCGCCGGCGATGATGGCGTCCGGCGTGTTCGCCGGCGTGCTCGACCAGGCCGATGTCTACGGGCACACCGACCAGCAGGGGAAAAAATTCGGCGAGGAGCTCGAACGCATCGGCTGGAAGGGCACCGAGAAGGTCGGTGACCGCAAGATCCACGCTTTCTTCGAACTGCATATCGAGCAAGGACCGATCCTCGAGGACGAAGACATCGACATCGGTGTCGTCACCCACGGCCAGGGCCTGAAGTGGCTGCAGGTAACGCTGACCGGCAAGGAGGCGCATACCGGTTCGACGCCGATGCCCAAGCGCCGCAATGCCGGGCTCGGCATGGCACGCGTGATCGAGCTGGTGCACGAGATCGCCATGGACTACCAGCCCGATGCCGTCGGCGCGGTCGGCCACATGGAGGTCTATCCCAACTCGCGCAACATCATCGCCGGCCGCACCGTCTTCACCATCGATATCCGCTCGCCCGAGAAGGAAGTGCTGGACGCCATGGACGGCCGCATCCGCGAAGGCATCGACACGATCTGCGAGGCGCTCGACATCCGCTACGAGATCGAACAGGTCGGCGCTTTCGATCCGGTCACCTTTGACGCCGGTTGCGTCAAGGCGATCCGCGATGCCGCCGAACGCCTCGGCTATTCCCACCGCAACATCGTCTCCGGCGCCGGCCATGACGCCTGCTGGATCAATCGCGTTGCGCCGACCGCCATGGTGATGTGCCCCTGCGTCGACGGGCTGAGCCACAATGAGGCCGAGGAGATCACCAAGGAATGGGCCAGCGCCGGCGCCGACGTTTTGTTCCATGCAGTGGTGGAGACGGCTGTCATCGTGGAGTGAGCTTAGAAACTACTTTCCAAACGCCGCTCGCAAAGAAGCGCGAAGAGAGCAAGGGAACACGAAAATGACCAAAGTCATCAAGAACGGCACCATCGTCACCGCCGACCGCACGTGGAAGGCCGATGTGCTGTTCAGCCACGGCAAGATCGTCGCCATCGGCGCGGGACTGCATGGCGACCACGAGTTCGACGCCACCGGCTGCTACGTCATGCCGGGCGGCATCGACCCGCACACCCATCTCGAAATGCCGTTCATGGGCACCTATTCGGCCGACGATTTCGAATCCGGCACGCGGGCAGCCCTTGCCGGTGGCACGACGATGGTGGTCGATTTCTGCCTGCCGGCGCCGAAGCAGTCGCTGCTCGAAGCGTTGCAGATGTGGGACAACAAGACCTCGAAGGCATCCTGCGACTACTCCTTCCACATGGCGATCACCTGGTGGGGTAAGCAGGTGTTCGACGAGATGGCTGATGTCGTCGACAGGGGCATCACCTCGTTCAAGCACTTCATGGCCTACAAGGGCGCGCTGATGGTCGACGACGACGAGATGTATGCGTCGTTCCAGCGCTGCGCCGACCTCGGCGCGCTGCCGCTGGTGCATGCCGAGAACGGCGACGTGGTCGCCGCCCTGTCGCAGAAGCTGCTTGCCGCCGGCAACAATGGTCCCGAGGGTCATGCTTATTCGCGGCCGCCGGAAGTCGAGGGCGAGGCGACCAACCGCGCCATCATGATCGCCGATATGGCGGGCGTGCCGCTCTATGTCGTGCATGTCTCCTGCGAGCAGAGCCACGAAGCGATCCGCCGGGCGCGGCAGAAGGGCATGCGGGTGTTCGGCGAGCCGCTGATCCAGCATCTGACACTCGACGAGAGTGAATATTTCGACAAGGACTGGGACCATGCGGCGCGCCGCGTGATGAGTCCGCCCTTCCGCAATAAGCTCCACCAAGACTCGCTCTGGGCCGGCCTGCAGGCGGGCTCGCTGCAGGTGGTGGCGACCGACCACTGTGCCTTCACCACCAAGCAGAAGCGCAACGGCGTCGGTGATTTCACCAAGATCCCGAACGGCACCGGCGGGTTGGAAGACCGGATGCCGGTTCTATGGACCACCGGCGTCAACACCGGCCGGCTGACGATGAACGAGTTCGTCGCGGTGACCTCGACCAACATCGCCAAGATTCTCAACATGTATCCGAAAAAGGGTGCCATCGTCGAAGGCGCCGATGCCGACATCGTCGTCTGGGATCCCGGCGCCAAGAAGAAGATCACGTCGAAAAAGCAGCAGTCGGTGATCGACTACAACGTCTTCGAAGGGTTCGAGGTGACTGGCCTGCCGCGCTTCGTCTTCTCCCGCGGCGAATTGTCGATCCAGGAGGCCGAGGTCAAGGCCAAGCCCGGCCATGGCGAGTTCGTCGCTCGCGAGCCGAATGCGGCGGTCAACCGGGCGCTGTCGACGTGGAAAGAGATTTCCGCGCCGCGCAAGGTGGAACGCACCGGTATCCCGGCGACCGGGGTTTGAGCTTGGCGCGTTCGGCCGCGCTTTTTTCGTTGGTCCTGGCGGCAATTGTCTCCGGCCCGGCAGCAGGCGGCGTGCTGGCCGGCTCCTGGGGCAATGATGTCGGGTGTGCCGGCCTCAAGGTCGGCTATCAGGACAGTGACGCTTATATCGTCCTGACCGCCGAAGGCATCGAAACCTATGGCAGCGGCTGCCGGTTCGCGCATCAATTGAAGCCGGTGCTGGGTGCACAATCGCTGATTTCGACCTGTTCTGCCGAAGGCGAGGCAGGAACGACGGTCGAAACCGTCGTGGTCACCAACAAGGGAGTGGATGGTTTCTTTGTCGCCATCCCCGGCCTTGAGGAAATGGGGCCGCTGCAATCATGTTTGTGACGTTTTGGGGGTGAGCATGCGTGGTTTTGGTCTATCTGTCGCGATGGTTCTCGTGCTGGCTGCGGGCCAAGCCTCGGCGGCGGGCATCGATCTGTCCAAGCCCTATGGCAACAAGTCCGGTTGCATCAACAAGAACGGCCAGAAAGTCTATGCGGAAGACATGCTGCTGCTGAACGCTACGGAATTCATCACCGCGACCAACGCCTGCACCTTTACCGACAAGAAGACGCAGGCTGACGGTTCGCTGGTGGTAAAGTCAATGTGCGAGGCAGACGGCGGGGATGGTCAGTCGCCGATACAGTTCACCATCAAGCGCAGTCCCAAGAACGCCAAGAAGCTGGTGATCGCGGATGAGGATGGCACTGTGTACGGGGAAGTTTCCCGGTGCCGATGACGCGCAAGTTCCTATCGATGCCGTCGGATTCAGGCGACCAGCGCATCCAGTTCCGGCAACAGGACGACGCTTTCCTGTTCGTTGGGATCGGTGCGGGCAATGACGGCCGAAGACGGGGCGCCGCTCAGATTGGCCGGCAAATGCGGCACGCCGGCGGGAATGTAGAAAAGGTCGCCAGCCTTGACGACGATATGATGCTCAAGCCGGTCGCCATACCAGGTATGGACTTCGCCGGAGAGGACATAGATCGCCGTTTCATGGCTCTCATGCATGTGCGCCTTGGCGCGGGCGCCGGGTGGCATGGTGAGGACGTGCATGCAGATGCCGGAGGCGCCGACGGTTTCGGCGGCGATGCCGGCGAAATAGGTCAATCCCTGCTTGCCTTCATAAGTGCTTTCAGGGCGGATAAGGTGACAAGTGGGTTTGGGCGACATCGGGAAACTCCGGGCGTCGATTGAGTGTGGGACAAGACCAATGGGACAGGGCGAGTGGAAAACAACATCGCAATAAAAGCAATCGGATTCCAGCCGGCGCTGCGGGGACGGGACCAGGCGGGCGGCAGCCGATGACAGGGATTTCGCCAGCCGTCGTCGCGGCAAGCAAACTTGGGCTGACCTTCCAGACCAGTGACGGGCCGGTGCAGGCGCTGTCCAATGTCGATCTCACCATCGGCAAGGGAGAATTCGTCTCCTTCATCGGGCCCTCGGGCTGCGGCAAGACCACGCTGCTGCGCGTCATCGCCGATCTGGAGAAGCCGACCTCGGGGACGATTTCGGTCAACGGCATGACAGCAGAACAGGCACGCGAGAAACGCGCCTATGGCTATGTCTTCCAGGCGGCAGCGCTGTTTGCCTGGCGCACCATCGAGCGCAATGTCGGGCTGCCGCTGGAGATCATGGGCCTGTCCAAGGCGGAGCAGGCGCAACGCATCAAGCGAACGCTCGACCTCGTCAACCTCTCGGGATTCGAAAAGAAATATCCCTGGCAATTGTCGGGCGGCATGCAGCAGCGCGCCTCGATCGCCCGCGCGCTGGCCTTCGACGCCGACCTGCTGCTGATGGACGAGCCGTTTGGTGCTCTGGACGAGATCGTGCGCGACCACCTCAACGAGCAATTGCTGGAACTGTGGGGGCGGACCAACAAGACGATCTGCTTCGTCACCCACTCCATTCCCGAAGCCGTCTATCTATCGACGCGCATCGTCGTCATGTCGCCGCGTCCCGGCCGCGTCAGCGATGTGATCGAGTCGACGCTGCCGAAAGAACGGCCGCTCGACATCCGCGAGACGCCGGAGTTTCTGGCGATCGCCGCGCGGGTGCGCGACGGGCTGCGGGCAGGGCATAGTTATGATGATTGAGGGGGCGAACGATGGGCTTCCTCCTCTCCCCAACGGGGAGAGGGTGGCCGGAGCGAAGCGGAGGTCGGGTGAGGGGGCGGCGCCGACAGATCCGACCAAAAGAAAGGTCGGGGCAACCGAGCGCGCCCGAAAGCTGCGGTTTGACGAGACCGAAGCCGAGTACAGGCTTTGGGGAGAACTGAGGGGCCGTCACCTCAACGGCTACAAATTTGTGAGGCAGGTGCCGCTTGGGCCATTCATCGCTGATTTTGTTTGCCGTGAGATGGGCCTGATTGTCGAACTCGACGGCAGCCAACACGCGGATTCACCAACCGATCCGGCCAGAACAGCTTGGCTGAATGGCCATGGTTATTCGGTTCTCCGGTTCTGGAACCATGAGGTTTTGGCCGAACGTCGAGCGGTCCTGGATACGATCTTGGCTTGCCTGGACGGAAAGATTTCTACCCCCTCACCCGACCTCCGCTTCGCTCCGGCCACCCTCTCCCCGTCGGGGAGAGGAGGGCGCGTACCTGGCGAGGCTCGCTAGATGGACACCTTCCGCGACAAGCTCATTCCCGTGACCTCGATCCTCGCTGGCGTCGTCGTCCTCTGGTATGTTTTCGCCGTCATCCTCAACACACCGTTCCAGCGCGATCTCGACCGCCGCGCCGGTGAATCACCTGCCTTGAGCGGGTTCATCGCCAACACGCTGGCGCAGCCGAAGCCGACGCTGCCGGCGCCGCATCAGGTGGCGGTGAATTTCTTCGAAAACACGTTCCTGCGGCCCGTTACCTCCAGTCGCAGCCTCGTCTACAATGCCTGGGTGACGCTGTCGTCCACGCTGCTCGGCTTTGCTTTCGGCACGGCGCTCGGCATCATCATCGCTGTCGGCATCGTGCATGTGGCGACGCTCGACCGCAGCCTGATGCCGTGGATTATCGCCTCGCAGACCATTCCCATCCTGGCGGTGGCGCCGATGATCATCGTCGTGCTGGCGGCTATCGGCATCACCGGCCTGGTGCCGAAGGCGATGATCTCGACCTATCTGTCGTTCTTCCCGGTGACCGTGGGCATGGTGAAGGGGCTGCGCTCGCCCGAGATCATGCATCTCGACCTGATGCACACCTACAATGCCAGCCGTGCGCAGACGTTCTGGAAATTGCGCGTGCCGGCCTCGGTGCCGTTCCTGTTCACCTCGATGAAGGTGGCGGTGGCGGCAAGCCTGGTCGGCGCCATCGTCGGCGAACTGCCGACCGGTGCTGTCGCCGGCATCGGCGCCAAGCTGTTGGCCGGCGCTTATTACAGCCAGTCCATCGACATCTGGTCGGCGCTGGTCGCCGGCTCTGTGGTGGCCGCACTTCTGGTCATGGTGGTCGGCATTGCCGGGCGCATCGTCGACCGTGCCATGGGCGGGAGGCCGGCATGAACTGGCTGAAGCTTTCCTGGCAAGCTGGGCTGGCCATCGTGCTGTGCCTGATCGCGGTGGCGCTCGGCGCGATGTCGAAGCCGGAAGCGGCGGCGCTTACGGACCCAACGGTCAGCATCAATTATCCCTATCTCGGAGCCAAAAGCCTGATGTTCGGCTTGGCCATACTGGCAGCGCTGGTCTCGATGACCAGGATTCCGCCCCTTGCTGAAGCGATGGTGCTCTTTGTCGGCGCTCACCTGATCGCCTGGCTGCTGATATCGGGCATTACCGGTTTTGAGGGCACCGCACTGGCGCCGTATTTCCTGCTGCTCGCGGCCGCATGGCTGCTTGGCTGGCGCTGCGTGGCGGTGCTGTCGTCATTACGTCCTTTCGCCAGTTGGGCTCGGACGGGGTTGCGCCTGATCATCCCAGCCATCTTCGGCGCCTGGATCCTGATCATCTGGGAAGCGGTGACGCGAGGCGCGGGCATCCCCTTCATCCTGTTGCCGCCGCCTAGCGCCATCGGCGTGCGCATCGCCGGTTCGCTGCCTGTACTCGGCGCCGACGTCCGTCAAACCATCTTCAAGGCGGTTGTCTTCGGCTATGTCGTGGGCAGTGGCGCCGGCTTCATCGCCGCGGTGCTCGCCGACCGTGTGCCGTTCCTACGGCGCGGGCTGCTGCCGATCGGCAACATGGTCTCGGCGCTGCCGATCATTGGCGTCGCACCGATCATGGTCATGTGGTTCGGCTTCGACTGGCAGTCCAAGGCGGCGGTGGTCATCATTATGACCTTCTTCCCGATGCTGGTGAACACGGTCGCGGGTCTCGCCGCCTCGGGCCATATGGAACGCGACCTGATGCGCACATATGCTTCGGGCTACTGGCAGACGTTGTTGAAGCTCAGGCTACCGGCAGCCGCGCCCTTCATCTTCAACGCGCTGAAGATCAACTCGACGCTGGCGCTGATCGGCGCCATCGTCGCCGAGTTCTTCGGTACGCCTGTCGTCGGCATGGGCTTCCGCATCTCGACCGAGGTCGGGCGGATGAACATCGACATGGTCTGGGCCGAAATCGCAGTTGCAGCACTTGCGGGTTCGGTCTTTTATGGCGTGGTCGCTCTTGTCGAAAGAGCCGTCACGTTTTGGCATCCCTCTGTCCGTGGTGGATAGGGGCGGTGGGTTTAAGGGTGCTAACTTCAGAGGGTAAAAACATGAAAAGACTTGTTATTCCAGTTCTGGCCGGCGCGATGTCGCTAGCCGCTTTCCAGGCAATGGCCGCCGACAAGGTGACCTTGCAGCTGAAATGGGTCACGCAGGCCCAGTTTGCCGGCTACTATGTTGCCAAGGCCAAGGGTTTCTATGAGGCCGAAGGCCTCGACGTCGACATCAAGCCGGGCGGTCCGGATATTGCCCCCGAGCAGGTGATCGCCGGTGGCGGCGCCGACGTCATCGTTGACTGGATGGGCGGTGCGCTGGCCGCCCGCGAGAAGGGCGTGCCGCTGGTCAACATCGCCCAGCCGTTCAAGAAGGCCGGCATGGAGTTGGTCTGCCCCAAGGACGGCCCGATCAAGACCGAAGCCGACTTCAAGGGCCACACGCTCGGCGTCTGGTTCTTCGGCAACGAATATCCGTTCTACGCATGGATGAACAAGCTTGGCCTCAAGACCGATGGCGGTCCGGACGGCGTCACCGTCCTGAAGCAGAGCTTCGACGTGCAGCCACTGATCCAGAAGCAGGCGGATTGCATCTCGGTCATGACCTACAACGAGTACTGGCAGCTGATCGACGCCGGCTACAAGCCCGAACAGCTGACCGTGTTCAACTATTCGGCCATGGGCAACGACCTGCTCGAAGACGGGCTTTATGCGTCGGAAGACAAGCTCAAGGATCCGGCCTTCGAGGACAAGATGGTGCGTTTCGTGCGCGCTTCGATGAAGGGCTGGAAATACGCCATCGACCACAATGACGAAGCCGCGAGCATCGTCATGGACGGCGGCGGCCAGGACGAAAACCACCAGAAGCGGATGATGAGCGAAGTCGCCAAGCTGATCGACAATGCCGACGGCAAGCTCGATCCGGCAACCTACGAGCGCACCGCCAAGGCGCTGCTCGACCAGAAGATCATCACCAAGGAGCCGACCGGCGCCTACACCACCGCCATCACCGACAAGGCGGTCAAGTAAGCCTAGTCGGCAACATCTCGATCTCGAACGGCGCCTCTGGATAGAGCGGTTCGGTAGAACCGCTCTATCTCTTTGTTTTGATGCATGTCGTTATCCCAAAACCGCTGCACACTTTTGCGCGACATGCATTGGTGCTAGAGGCGCCGTTCCTTTATGGTGTTCATGACGAAGCTGGTCTCGATCGAGGCGACGCATTTCAGTCGCGCGATCTTTTCCTTGATGAAGCGCTCGTACTGCTCGAGGCTTCCGGTCACTACCTTCAGCACATAGTCGCGCGAGCCGGTGACGAGGTGGCATTCCAGGACCTCTTCCCAGCCGCGGATCGCATCCTCGAACATCACGATCTCGTCCTCGTTCTGGCGGCTGAGCCGGATGGTGGCGATGGCGACCATGCTCCAGCCGAAGGCTGTGGGGTCGACCAACGTGGTGTAGCCCCTGATGACGCCGGTTTCCTCCAGCCGCCGCACCCGCCGGAGGCAAGGCGACGGCGACAAGCCGATCCGTTCGGCAAGCTCGTTGTTGGTGATGCGGGCATCGGCCTGCAGCTCACGCAGGATCCTGCGGTCGAAATCATCGGCTATCTTCTGCTGCACTTTCGGTCTCTCCAGGCAATTTGTTGCGGGAATGCAGGCATGCGAGCCGAAGAATAGCAAGGACTGGCGGATCAGGATCGCATAAATTGCCGCGACACTCCTCGAATAAGGCAGAAAGACATGACCGCGCCACGCCCATCGAAAACCCATATCGGCAACCACAAGCTCCATCCGGAGACGCTGATGCTGAGCTATGGTTTCGATCCGCAGCTTTCGGAGGGCGCGGTCAAACCACCGGTATTCCTCACCTCGACTTTCGTCTTCAAGTCGGCGGAAGAGGGACGCGACTTCTTCGACTACACGTCGGGCCGCAAGGAGCCGCCGAGCGGTACCGCGTCCGGCCTGGTCTATTCGCGCTTCAACCATCCCAACAGCGAGATCGTCGAGGACCGGCTGGCGATCTACGAGGGGACGGATGCCTGCATCCTGTTTTCGTCAGGCATGTCGGCGATCGCCACCATTCTGCTCGCCTATGCCCGTCCGGGCGACGTCATCCTGCATTCGCAGCCACTCTATGGCGGCACCGAGACGCTTCTGACGCGCACGCTTTCAGGTCTCGGCGTCGGCGCTGTCGGCTTCGCCGACGGCGTCGACGAGACGGCAGTGCGCGCGGCTACCGACGCGGCCGTCGCGAAAGGCCGCGTATCGGTCATCCTGGTCGAGACGCCGTCAAATCCGACCAATAGCCTGGTCGACATCGACCTGATGCGGACGATCGCCGACGAGATTGGCGCGGCTCAAGGGTCGACGCCGATCGTCGTCTGCGACAACACATTGCTCGGCCCGGTTTTCCAGCGGCCGATCGAACATGGCGCCGATGTCTCTGTCTATTCGCTGACCAAATATGTCGGCGGCCATTCCGACCTGATCGCGGGCGCCGCCATGGGCAGCAAGGCGGTCACCAAGCCCATCAAGGCGCTTCGCGGCGCGATCGGCACGCAGCTCGACCCGCATTCCTGCTGGATGCTCGGCCGGTCGCTGGAGACGCTGTCGATCCGAATGGAGCGGGCCAACGACAATGCGCGCCTGGTCGCCGAATTCCTGCGCGATCATGCCAAGGTCGAGAAGGTACATTATTTGCCGTTCCTGGGCGAGGATACGCCAGCGGGCCGCGTCTACAGGGCGCAATGCAGTGGCGCCGGATCGACCTTCTCCTTCGACATCAGGGGCGGGGAGAAGGCGGCCTTCGCCTTCCTCAACGGGCTGCAGATATTCAAGCTGGCGGTAAGCCTCGGCGGAACGGAATCGCTGGCCAGTCACCCCGCGGCCATGACCCATTCGGGAATTCCCGTCGAGGTGCGCCAGCGCATCGGCGTGCTTGAGACCACGGTCAGGTTGTCGATCGGTGTCGAGCACCCGGACGATCTGATCGCCGACCTGACGCAGGCGCTGGCGGCGGTCTGACGGGTCATTCCCTGGAATCCGGGAAGGGCAAGCGATCGGATTCCTTCATCAGCCATCACAAAAGCGTGTGGTGGGATACATTTCGCTGCTCAGCCGTTGCATTACCGCATGCGCGCGCCGGGAGGCGCGACGGATGCGACATCCCAATCGGAGGTGCTTCATGCGCAACCTATCCTTCTTCCCGGCGCTTTCGGCGCTGGCCATTTCGACCGCGTTCCTGTTCGCATCGCCGGCTCTGGCCGCCACGGAAAAGTTCAAGGCGACGCTCGACGGCGGC
Source organism: Mesorhizobium sp. M0051 (assembly GCF_040323235.1). NCBI lineage: Bacteria > Pseudomonadati > Pseudomonadota > Alphaproteobacteria > Hyphomicrobiales > Phyllobacteriaceae > Mesorhizobium > Mesorhizobium sp. M0051. The sequence continues at coordinate 83,472 of NZ_JAMYUT010000013.1, read as the reverse complement.
CAGCAAAACCCGCCCGTCACCACGAAGGGCAAGGGCACGGCCACTTTCACGTTCGACACGGCCAAGAAGAAGCTCAGCTGGAACGTCAAATATTCAGGCCTCAGCGGACCAGCAACGGGCGCGCACATTCACGGCCCGGCGGCGATGGGTGCAAACGCCGACCCGGTCATCCCATTCAAAAAACTCAAGAGCCCGATCAGGGGATCTGAAACGCTGACGGATGCCCAGGCGGCTGACTTGGAGTCGGGCAAATATTACGTCAACATCCATACATCAGCCAACAAGGACGGTGAGATCCGCGGCCAGATCGAAAAGGCGAAGTAGTACAGGCTGTTCCGAAAGAGGGGCGGGCGACCGCCCCTTTTGTGTGAATCACGCCTTGTCGCGGATCTGGCTCATCGTCCGGGTCGGCGTGATCGCCTCCGGATCGAGCCTGATTTCGACGATCGCCGGCTTGCCGCTGGCGAGGGCACGCTCGAAGGCCGGGGCGAACTCCGCGGTCTTCTCGACCGTCTCGCCATGCCCGCCATAGGCGCGGGCGAGGGCCGCGAAGTCAGGGTTCTTCAAATCAGTGGCGATGACGCGGCCGGGGTATTCGCGCTCCTGATGCATGCGGATGGTGCCGTAGATGCCGTTGTTGACGACGACGACGACGATCGGCAGGTCGTACTGCACGGCGGTGGCGAACTCCTGCCCGTTCATCAGGAAGCAGCCGTCGCCCGCGAAGGCGACCACGGTTCGATCCGGAAACAGCTCTTTGGCGGCGACCGCAGCAGGCGTGCCATAGCCCATCGAGCCTGAGGTCGGTGCTGCTTGCGTGGCAAAGCGGCGGGAGCGATGGAAGCGATGCACCCAGGTAGCGTAATTGCCGGCGCCATTGGTGAGGATGGCGTCGTCAGGCAACATCTTTTCCAGGTAGTTCATGATCGGCCCCATCTGGACCGAGCCGGGGCCGCTCTCCGGCGGCGTCGACCAGTCGAGATAGGCGGCATGCAACTTTGACGTTTCGGCTGCCGAACTCGGAGCCGAGGCCGGCTTGCGTTTGGCGAAAGCCTCGACAAAGGCGGATGGCGAGGCGTTGATCGCCAGTGCCGGCCGGTAAACGCGGCCAAGTTCACCTGCGTCGGCATGGATATGGACAAGCGCCTGGTCCGGATAGGGGCTCTTCAACAGCGTGTAGTCGGACGACGGCATTTCGCCCATGCGGCCGCCGATCAGCAGCACGAGATCGGCCTGCTTGATCGCTGTCGCCAGCTTCGGATTGATGCCGATGCCGACATCGCCGGCATAGTTCGGATGCAGATGGTCGAACAGCATCTGGCGGCGGAACGAACAACCGACCGGCAGCGACCACGCCTCGGCGATCGTGCGCATTTGTGCAACCGCCTCGGCATCCCAGCGCGTGCCGCCGAGGATGACGAACGGCCGCTTGGCGTTGGCCAGCAATTTCTCCAGCGCGTCGAGTTCGGCTTCGCCGGCTCGCGTTTCGACCGGTGTGTGGGCCAGCGCGATGGGCGCTTCGACGACGCTGGTCAGCATGTCTTCCGGCAGCGAGATGACGACCGGGCCAGGGCGGCCCGATGTCGCCACCGCGAAGGCGCGGGTGACGAATTCCGGGATGCGCGACGCATCGTCGATCTCGACCACCCATTTGGCGATGTCACCGAAGAACCTGACGTAATCCACCTCCTGGAAGGCCTCGCGCTCCTTGGCATGGCTGGCGACCTGGCCGATGAACAGGATGACGGGTATGGAATCCTGCATGGCGATGTGGATGCCGGCCGAGGCGTTGGTGGCGCCGGGGCCGCGGGTGACGAAGCAGATGCCGGGCTTGCCGGTCAGGCGGCCGTGACAATCGGCCATCATCGCCGCACCGCCTTCCTGGCGGCAGACGATGGTGCGGATCGCCGAATCGTGCAGCGCGTCGAGCACCGCCAGATAGGATTCACCCGGCACGCAATAGATGCGGTCGGTGCCGTTGGCTTCGAGCGCGTCGACGATCAGTTGTCCGCCGGTCTTCATTGTCCAGACTTCTCCAGTTCGGCCAGGATTTCTTGCGTGTGCTCGCCCAGGCGCGGCGAGGGACGTTCATAGACGAGCGGCGTACCAGACATGATCATCGGCGCGCGCACCGACGGCAGAAGGTTGCCGTGGCCGTCGTCGAGATCGAGCCGCATGCCGCGCGCGATGGTCTGCGGATCGGCGAACATCTGGCCGATCGTGTTGATCGGGCTGGCCGGCACGCTCGCCGCTTCCAGCTTTGCCAGTAGCGGATCGCGATCAAAAACCTTCAGCGCCTCGATGATGCGTTCGCGCAGCTTGACCCGGTTGACGACCCGGGCCGGATTTGTCGCAAAGTCTGGATCGACAGGCAAATCGTCCAACCCGACGGCAGCGCAGAATTTCGCGAACTGGCCGTCATTGCCGACGGCCAGGATGATGTGGCCATCCCTGACCGGCACCACTTCGTAAGGGGCGATGTTCATATGCGCATTGCCCATCTGCACCGGCGACTTGCCGGAAACGAGATAGTTGAGGTTCTGGTTGCCGAGCGCCGAGATCTGGGTGTCGAAGAGTGCCATGTCGATCTGCTGGCCTTCGCCGGTCTGTTCGGCATGGCGTAGTGCAGCCTGGATGGCGATGACCGAATACAGGCCGGTGAAGATGTCCGAGATGGCGACGCCGGCCTTTTGCGGCTCGCGGCCAACCTCGCCGGTGATCGACATCATGCCGGCCATGGCCTGGATGATGAAGTCGTAGCCGGCGCGTGGCGCGTATGGGCCATCCTGGCCGAAGCCGGTGATCGAACAATAGACGAGGCGGGGGTTCATCTTGCGCAGACTGTCATAGTCGAGGCCGTACTTCTTCAGGCCGCCGAGCTTGAAGTTCTCGATCAGCACATCCGACGTCGCGACCAGCCGGCGCACGGTCTCGGCGCCCGCCGGCGTCGAGAAGTCGATGGCGATGGAGCGCTTGCCACGATTACAGGAATGGTAATAGGCAGCCGACAGGTTCTCGCCATCCTTGCCCATGACGAAGGGCGGACCCCATTTGCGGGTATCGTCGCCACCATCGGGGCTCTCGACCTTGATCACATCGGCGCCGAGATCGGCAAGCAATTGCCCGGCCCATGGCCCGGCAAGGATGCGGGCGAGTTCGACGACGCGGACGCCTTTCAGCGGGGGTTCGGCCATAAATCACCGTGGTTGCTGCAATCACCTTGATTGCTGCGAATGCAGAGCCTCTATCAAGCCCTGCAATGGCTGTCACGGCTCTTGCGATAGGCCAATCCCTTCAACCCTTCAGCACGCCGTCGGCCCAGGTCGCAAAATCATCCATGATGATGTCGCGATTCACTTCGTTCAGGCTTTCGTGGCGGGTGTCGGCGTAAACCTTTGAAACGAGATTCGAAAAGCCCATCGCACGCATGCGACCGGCAAGATGCATGATCCCCTTGCCGTAGTCCGAGGCGGGATCTTTTTCGCCGCCAACGATGTTGACGGGAAGGCCGCGCCGGATGCCGGCAAAGCCGGCATCCTTGCCCCCGTTCAGCGCCAAACCGACAACGTCGCGCCACATCGACACCGAAGCATCCCAGCCGCAGAGCGGATCGGCGATGTATTTCGCCACCTCGGCCTCGTCGCGTGACAGCCAGTCGAACAGCGTGCGGTGGTCAGGCACCGCCTTGCCCCAGGCCTGAAAGGTGAGTTTCGGCAGCAGCCGCGACGGAACGTCCGAGCCCAGCCGGAACCGCTCCCAGGCAAGAATACCGAGCGCCAGCTGGCCGAGCAGGCCTTGAGAAAAATTGCCGTTCCAGATCGCGGCGGCATGAACGCGCGGCGAATGGCGCAGCAGGTAGTTCAGCGCCATGGACGCACCCATCGAATGACCAAACAGGATGACCAACCGGTTCGGGCATTCGCTGGCGATGACATCGTGAATGGCATCGATGTCGGCGATCACCTTGGCCGGGCCGTCCTTGCCGGCGAACCTGCCGAGCGGCGCGTCGGGGGCCTTGGTCGCACCATGGCCGCGATGATCGTGGACATAGACGTGGAAGCCGCGCTGGGCGAGGAAATCGGCGAAGCGGGCATAGCGCGCGGCGTGCTCGGCCAGCCCGTGATTGATCTGGACAACGGCACGCGGCCGGCCCTCGGCATGCCTGACGAAAAGATTGAGAACGGCACCGGTCGGCGAGGCAACCACGCGCTGCTGGCTGAATGACATGCCGCTTGGTCTCCAGGCTCCGGCACCATCGCGGCGCCGGCTTTGTTTGCGCCGGTGCCGGTTTTGCGTCAATCCGCTGTGCCTGCTTTTCCGCGACGATGTTTCTTGCATTTGGCCGCTGAAATATCGCAATTCTGACATGGAGACAGCTTCAGTCTGTCGCCCACTTTCTTCAGCCGGGGATTCTCCATGCGCATTGGTGTTGTTTTCGGATTGGCCATGCTGGCGGCGTCGCTGGCCGGTGTGGCGCATGCCGATGTCAAGATGAGCGGCAGCTTCGTCGCCGACGCCGCCTGTCCGGCAACGCAAGCCATCAAGAACGGCAAGAACCCCGGCAATGTCTCGACCGATGCCGGACAGAGCTACCAGTTGCTTGCCGGTAACAAGGAGGCGCCGACGCATTACCTTATCCAGGTGCCGGGCGCCGATCCGGAGCGACGGTGGGTGAAGGTTAGCTGCGGCCATGTCTCTGGCAGCGTGGCGACCGTGCCGGCAGCACCAGTCGATAAAGGCAACCTGGCAATGTCCGGAAAACCCGAATACGTCTTCGCACTGAGCTGGCAGCCGGCTTTTTGCGAGACCAAGTCGAACAAGGCCGAATGCAAGGCGCAAAACCCGAACGAATTCGATGCCACCAACTTCACCTTGCACGGATTGTGGCCGCAGCCGAACGGCAATTTCTATTGCCAGGCGTCAGCTGGCGACAAGGCCAACGACATTCCGGCCCACTGGAAGGATCTGCCGCCCGTCAATCTGGACGCGGTCACACGCGCGGAACTCGACAAGGTGATGCCAGGCACGGCTTCGCAGCTCGATCGGCATGAGTGGATCAAGCACGGCACCTGCTACGGCAAGAGCCAGCAGGAATACTTCTCCGACGCGCTCAAGCTGATGCGTGAGGTGAACAGCTCGCCGGTGCGCGGTCTCTTTGCCAAGAACATCGGCGGCAAGCTGACGGCGGACCAGATTCGCGGCGCCTTCGACGCCGCCTTCGGTGCCGGGGCCGGGGACCGTGTACGCGTGTCCTGCGTCATCGATCCGTCGAGCGGCCGGCGGCTGATCGGGGAGTTGACACTCGGCCTCGCTGGCCCGATCGGCCCCGACAGCTCGCTGAAGGGTCTGCTGCTGGCGTCGGTGCCGACCAACAAGGCCGGCTGCCCGACCGGCACCGTCGACGCGATCGGGTTCCAGTAAATGCGGGGTGCGGCTCCGGGCGGGTACCGGCAGCGCGCGCTTGTCCACGTGACCGGCCAGATATGGCAAAAGCGATTGCCGTTCGCCGCCGCATCGCCTACATAGCGGCCAACCTCCACTCAATTCGACAAATCCAGTCCGTTTTCTGGATCAGTCAGTTTATCAGGGAAAGCGCGCGTGGCACGCCAGTTCATCTATCACATGGCCGGGCTCAACAAGGCCTACGGCACCAAGAAGGTGCTCGAGAACATCCATCTGTCCTTCTATCCCGACGCCAAGATCGGCATCCTCGGCCCCAACGGGTCGGGCAAGTCGACGATCCTCAAGATCATGGCCGGGCTCGACAAGGAGTGGAACGGCGAAGCCTGGCTGGCTGAAGGCGCCACTGTCGGCTACCTGGCACAGGAGCCGGCCCTCGATCCGAACAAGACCGTGTTCGAAAACATCATGGAAGGCGTCGCCGCCAAGACCGCCATCATCGAGCGCTACAACGAATTGATGATGAACTATTCCGACGAGACGGCCGACGAGTCGGCCAAGCTCCAGGACGAGATGGACCGGCTCAACCTGTGGGATCTCGAACAACAGGTCGAGATGGCGATGGAAGCGCTGGGCTGCCCGCCCAAGGATTCAGAAGTCACCAAGCTTTCGGGCGGCGAGCGCCGCCGCGTAGCGCTTTGCCAGCTCTTGCTGCGCCAGCCCGACCTTCTGCTGCTCGACGAACCGACCAACCATCTCGACGCCGAAACCACGGCGTGGCTGGAAAAGCATCTGCGTGCCTATCCGGGCGCCGTGATGATCATCACGCACGATCGCTACTTCCTCGACAATGTCACCGGCTGGATCCTCGAACTCGATCGCGGCCGCGGCATTCCCTATGAGGGCAACTACACCAAGTACCTCGAAGCCAAGGCCAAGCGGCTCAAGCAGGAAGGTCGCGAGGACGACGCCCGCCAGCGCGCCATCGGCCGCGAGCGCGAGTGGATCCAGTCGAGCCCGAAGGCGCGCCAGACCAAATCCAAGGCGCGTATCCAGGCGTTCCAGGATCTTTTGGATGCAGCCGACAAGCGGCGTCCGAGCGATACACAGATCGTCATTCCGCATGGCGAGCGGCTCGGCAATGTCGTGATCGAGGCGGAAGGCCTGTCAAAGGGCTTTGGCGATACGCTTTTGATCGACGGGCTGGAATTCAAGCTGCCGCCCGGCGGCATCGTCGGCGTCATCGGCCCGAATGGCGCCGGCAAGACGACGCTGTTCCGCATGATCACCGGTCAGGAAAAGCCGGATGCCGGCACGATCCGCGTTGGCGAAACGGTGAAGCTCGGCTATGTCGACCAGAGCCGCGATGCGCTCGATCCGTCGAAGACGGTGTGGGAAGAGATTTCCGGCGGCGCCGAAGTGGTCAAACTCGGCAAGTTCGAGGCCAACACGCGTGCTTATTGCGCCTCGTTCAACTTTCGTGGCGGCGACCAGCAGCAGAAGGTCGGCAATCTCTCCGGCGGCCAGCGTAACCGCGTGCATCTGGCCAAGATGCTGAAGACCGGCGGCAACGTGCTGCTGCTCGACGAACCGACCAACGATCTCGATACGGAAACGCTTGCCGCACTGGAAGACGCGCTGGAAAACTTCGGCGGTTGCGCGGTCATCATCTCGCACGATCGCATGTTCCTCGACCGCCTGGCGACGCACATCCTCGCATTCGAGGGTGACAGCCACGTCGAATGGTTCGAGGGCAATTTCGAGGATTACGAGCAGGACAAGATCCGCCGCCTCGGGCCGGATGCCGTCAACCCGCACCGCATGACCTATAAGAGGCTGACGCGGTAAGGGGCAGGGCCGTTGCGGGTGATCGGCGTTTGACCTAAATTGGCCTGACGGAGCTGTATATGATCACAGTCAAACTGCCGCAAAAGACCGAGAAGCTGCTAGCCGACATGGCCAAGGCCAGCGGTCGCACGGCCGATCAGATCGCAGTTGATGCGATCCTCGAGGCTATCGAGGATTGGCAGGACGCCAGGATTGCCGAGGAGCGCATCAGGAATGATGACGGCGTTCGTGTCCCGCTGGAGGAGATGATCCGCAAGCTTGAACTTCGTGAAGTCGAGGAGCGCGGCAAGAAGCCCGCCGCTGGATGAGTTGGCGTGTCGAGTTCACGCTGCGAGCCAAAAAAGATATTGAGCGGCTTTCGACAAAAGACCAGCGCCGAATCCTGGAGTTCCTCTCTGGAAGAGTTTCGGCGCATCCCGATCCGAAAGTTCTGGCCAAGCGTCTGACAGCGACCAAAGAAGAAGCTTGGCGATTTCGCGTCGGCGACTATCGCATCATCGTCCAGTTCTGGGATAGCCGTCTTGTCGTCCTGGTCGTGGAAATAGGCAACCGTCGCGAGGTCTATCGATGAATAACGGCGGCGTTTTACAAAAGCCCGATTGGTCAGCCGCTCAGTACCTGAAATTCGAGGATGAGCGCACGCGGCCCGCGCGGGACTTGGTGGCGCAGGTGCCGGTGGATTTTCCGCGCCGGGTCGTCGACGTCGGCTGCGGGCCGGGCAATTCGACCGAGCTGCTTGTCCAGCGCTGGCCGAATGCGCAGGTAAGCGGTTTTGACACTTCGCCCGACATGATCGAGAAGGCGAAGGCGCGTCTCCCCGAGGTCACTTTTGATCTCGCCGATGCCTCAAGATGGCAGCCGGCGGAGCCGGTCGACGTGATCTTCGCCAATGCGGTGTTCCAATGGCTGCCCGAGCATCCCGCGGTCTTCCAGCGGCTGATGGGCTTCCTGGCGCCGGGTGGCGCCTTGACCGTTCAGATGCCCGACAATATGGGCGAGGACTCGCACCGCCTGATGCGGGAAACCGCCGCCGAAATGCCGTTTTCCGCCAAGATGAAGGGCGCGGCGCGCGCCCCCCTGCCATCGGTGTCGTTCTACTATGACCTTCTTTCGCCGCTCAGCGATCGGCTGGACATCTGGCACACGATCTACAACCACCCGCTTGCCGACGCCGAGGCGATCGTCGAGTGGGTCAAGTCGACCGGTTTGAAGCCCTTTGTCGACCCGCTCGATGCGAATGAGAGGGCGCTGTTCCTCGACAGCTACACGGCCAAGATCGCCAAGGCCTATCCGAAGACGGCGAGCGGCAAAGTGCTTTTGCGCTTTCCGCGCATCTTCATCGTCGCCAAACGGGCCTGATTATCCATCTTGCACGACGCCTGTTGTCGCCGCTTGACCCCGTTTCGCCGCCATGCGCAATTCATTCCGATGGGATGACAATGCCCGCGTGGCAGGGGTGGATAATGACACTGAAAAAGATGCTTTTCGGCGGTGGCGTGTGCGCGGCGGCACTTCTGGCGTTCTCGATCTCGGCGGAGGCCAAGCGGGCGCGCTGCTTCACCAGCGATGACGGTTATTTCGCCTGCAGCTATCGCTCGATTGACGGCGCCGGCAGTTTCCGCATCTCGGCGCCGGGCTATCCGACCTATGTTCTGGAGATCGACGAGCCGGGCTTAGCCTATGGTTATGTCAATCTCGGCCACCGCAATGTGCCGCTGCCGGGGCAGTTCGTGCGCAGCCGCGACGATGGTGCCTGCTGGAACAACCCGCAGACCAACACCAAGATGTGCGCTTGGTGAGGATTGGTTTAAGTCGGTGTAAACCGCCGCGGTGAGAAAACTGTTGCGCCGGCGCATTCCGGCGTCCACATGAAGCCTGGAACGCCGGACGGACTGGATATATGCATCGCGTCATCATCAGCGGCATCGGCGTTGAAATCCCTGAAGCCACAATCACCAATGAAGAACTGGTCGCCAGCTTCAATGCCTGGGTCGACATGGAGAATGCGCGCCGCCTGGGCACCGGCGAGCCGCCGCTGCCGAAATCCGACAGTGACTTCATCGTCCACGCTTCGGGCGTGCGCACCCGTCACGTCATCGAGCGCGAGGGCATTCTCGATCCGACCCGCATGGCGCCGCGCATTCCGGCACGGCCCGACGATGCGTTGTCGCTTGAAGCCGAGTTCGGTATCGCCTCGGCCAAGAAGGCTCTCGACCATGCTGGCCTAGACCCGTCCGATATCGACCTTGTGATCTGCTCGGCCTCGCACCACCAGCGGCCCTATCCGGCGATCGCCGTCGAAATGCAGGAGGCGCTGGGCACCAAGGGCGCCGGATTCGACATGGGGCTTGGCTGTTCGTCCGCCGCGGCGGCCCTTCACATGGCAGTGAATTTGGTGCGCTCGGGCGCGCACAAGCGCATTCTGGTGACGACGCCGGAAATCATCACCGGCCATCTCAATTTCCGCGACCGGCAGACGCATTTCATCTTCGGCGATGCCTCGGTGTCGATGGTGGTGGAGGGACTTGCTCAGGGCGACAAACGGCCTGGGCGTTTCGAGGTGCTGGACACACGCATCTGGACGCAGATGTCGAACAACATCCGCACCAATCTCGGCTACCACACCCGAACCGCCCAGGACGACCCCTACATGATCAACCTGGAAGGCAATCTGATCAAGCAGGTCGGTAACAGGGTGTTCAAGGAAGTCACCGTTGCCGGGCAGAAGTTCATCGTGGAATTCCTCGCCGAGCACGGCCTGACGCCACAGGCGGTGAGGCGCTTCTGGCTGCATCAGGCCAATGCGCGGATGAATGCCATGATCCTGAAACTGTCATTCGGCCACGAGGTCGATCACGATCGCGCGCCGATGGTGCTTGAACGGCTTGGCAACACGGCGGGCGCCGGCGCCATCGTTGCACTTTCGGAGAACCACGCCGACATGAAACCCGGCGATTTCGGCCTGATCTGTGCCTTTGGCGCGGGCTATTCGATAGGCGGCGCGCTTCTCAGGATGCTGTAGAGAGCTATTCGTGCCAGACCGGTGCGAACGGCACCAGCATCGGTACCCGCCTGATGTAGTCGTCATAGGCGCTGCCCAGCTCGCCGCGCAGGAAGCGTTCCTCGAGCTTTGCCTTCATGACGATGCCGATGGTCAGCAGGAGGGCGCCGGCAACACCCCAGACAGTGCCTTTCGCCGCCATGGTGGCAAGGATTGCCAAAAGCAGTCCTGTGTAGATCGGATGGCGGACGAGGCCGTACGGGCCAGTGTCGACGACACGGTGCCCGGCCTTGGCGGTGACGGTGCCCGACCACAAGCGACCGAGATGCAGGCGCGCCCACCAGCAGAGGGCGAAGCCTACGGCAATCAGTGCGACGCAAATCCAGGCTTCGGCAAGGTTGGGAGACCACAGGCGAAGCCGGCCGACATAGTTATGCGCCGGAATGAAGAGCAGGATGGTGCCGGTCATCAGAGCCGCGCGGTAAGGCGCCTCGGCCCGGAAGCCGGCACGCTTCGAGGCTTTGTCGGCCCAGAAGGCGGCAGCGGCCCACGACATCACCCAGATCAGCCAAAGAAGCGTGATTGCCGTCCCGGGACGCATGAGACCCTCCGCGATGGTTCGGAGGCATCATGTAGCCGGCACAGCGCGGCGGCAATGCGGCGCTGTGTGGGAGTGGTTCGATTCAGGTAAGAAGATCGTGACCCGCAGCGGACCTCATTCATTGGGACAGTTAAACATCCACTGCACGCCGAAGGCGTCGACCAGCATGCCGAACCTGGTTCCCCAAACTTGCCTCGCCAGAGGGACGGTGATCCGGCCAGCCTCACCCATGCGGTTGAAAAGCCCGCGCATCGCGGTCAGGTCGTCGAATTCCAGCATCAAGGCGGAGCCTTTCATTGGCTCCGCATCGTCATTGTCCGAAGCGTGGAACAGGACGCCTGGGCCTTCGAACCGCGCGTGCAGCACCTTTCCACGCATGGCTTCGGTTCGCACCGGCATATCGTTGTCGCCCCAGCGCAGCAGGATCGTCCCCCGGCCAAGGCCGCACTGCTCGTAGAAGGTCAGTGCCGGTTCGCAATTGGTGGTGAAGAACAGGGAAGGGGAGAGCCGCATGGGTTTGCTTTTTGCCGGATCAGTGCGCGGCGGCGGTGGCGGCAGTGATAAGCGCCTCGCCCGTATATTGCCTGTCACCGATCCCCCAGCCGCCGTCGGGTGCGTTGACGATGTTGATCCAGGTGTCTTCGGGCCGGTGGTTTGGCTCGCAAAGCTCGGCGACGATCCCGGCGGCTGCGGTGATGAAGCTATTTCGAGCTTCGATCGAACCGAGGCCGATGTTGGGCAGCTTCAGCTCGACCATCACGACCGGGCAATTGACGCCGCCGGCGTAGATGCGATGAAGCGGCAGGACATGGACCGTGCCGCCGACGATCGCGGTGAAGAACGGATTGCCGGTGGCGCCCGAGGCTTCGATGAGGGCGGTGCTGAGACGCGGCAGGATCTCGCGTTCTCCCGCAGGGGTCAGTACGCCTTCCGGCGCGGTCACGGTGATTGGCATTTGGCTCTCTCCTGTTCGCTGGTTTGCATAGCTTCCGGCGGATATTCGTCCGGCTTGCGATGTTTCGTATCAATTGTTACGTTACAAGAAGAAGGCGAGTCAACAGGTTTCGTATCGATCGATATGGAAGATTTGGAAAAGCCCCGTGGCGGACGGCCGCGCGCATTCGACCCCGACCGGGCGCTGGATGCGGCGATGCATCTATTCTGGGAGCATGGCTATGAGGCGACGTCGCTGGCCATGCTGCGCGAGGCGATGGGCCTGACGCCGCCGCAGATCTACAACGCCTTCACCGACAAGGAGACCTTGTTCCGCAAGGCACTGACGCGCTACCACGAAACCGAGATTGGGTTTGCGCTGGAAGCGCTGAGCGCGCCGGTATCGACGCGGGAAGCGATCCGGCGGTTGCTGGTCGGCGCGGCGGAGGCGTATTCCAGGCCCGGCAAGCCTGCTGGCTGTCTGTTCGTCAGCGGCGCGTTGGCAGCCTCGCCGCAGGCGCAAGCCATCGCCGATGAACTCAAGATCTATCGCAAGGCAAGTGAAGCGGCGATTGCAGCCCGGCTGGCCAAGGGCAGGGTAGTGGGCGACCTCCCGGAAAACCTCTCGGTCGAGGGCTTCGCCAAATACCTTGCCGGTGTGATGAATGGCATGTCGATCCAGGCTCGGGACGGCGCTTCGGTCGAAGAGTTGCGCGGTTTGGCCCAAACCGCTCTTGCGGCCTTGCCAGCCGAAGGGCAAAACCAAGCGGCATCATCCAAGGAATGAAGCCATGCTGGATCTCTTCCCCCAAGCTGAAAAGCCGGTTGAAATCGTCCCCGCGCGAAAGCTTGTCGCCAAGGCGGCAGCACTTTACGCGGCACCATCGGATCATTTCCAGACGCGCCCGGCGGACGAATTGCGGCTGGGTTTCGACGGCATAGCGGGCGATTTCCATGCCGGGTCGACGCGGCGTTCGGGCGGGCGCGAGCCCTGGTATCCGCGCGGCACCGAAATGCGCAACGAACGGCAGATATCGATCGTGGCATTGGATGAACTCGCCATCGTCGCGGAACGGATGAGCCTGGCCGAGATCAAGCCGGAGTGGATCGGCGCCAACCTGGTGATCGAAGGAGTGCCAAACCTCTCAATGCTGCCGCCCGGCACGCTGCTGTTCTTCAAGGGCGGCGTGACCATCAAGGTCGACGCGCAGAACGGCCCTTGCCGAATCGCCGGCCGTTCGATCGCCGAACATGCAGAGATGGCCGATATCGAGGCCGGTGCGCTGTTGTTCCCGAAGGCGGCAAAGCGGCTGCGTGGCGTCGTCGCCTGGGTCGAGAAGCCGGGAACGATCCGGGCCGGCGAAGAGATATCGGTACGCGTACCGGAACAATGGATCTATCAAGCCTGAGAGTAGGCTACGCCGCCCATGGAGCGGCGTAGCAAAAGCGCTGGGCTTCAGCCCTTGCGGTTCTTCTTCTCGCCTTGCGCCATGATGGAAACGTGGTCCCATGTTTCCATCATGGCGATGCGGTTTGCATATTCCTGTTTGATCATCGGCAAGCCGCCGTCGCCGAAGAATACCCTGAGCGGCGGCTCGGCGGCGTCGACAATGGCCAGCATGGCCGGCCCGGTGGCCTCGGGATCGCCGGCGACCGAATTGGCGCGGCGTTCTGCCATCTTGGCGCGGGCGGGCGCATAGGCCTCGATCGGTTGGGAGACCTTTGCCGACGGGCCGGCCCAATCGGTGGAGAAACCACCGGGTTCGACCAGCGTGACATGGATGCCGAATTCCGCGACCTCGATGCTCAGCGACTGGCTGAGCGCCTCCAGCGCCCACTTCGAGGCGTGGTAGAGGCCGAGCGAGGCAAAGGCGTTGACGCCGCCGATCGACGAGATCTGGATGATGTGGCCGGACCGCTGCGCCCGCATGATCGGCAGCGCTGCCTGCGTGACCCAGAGCGCGCCGAAGACATTGGTTTCGATCTGGTCTCGGGCTTCCTGCTCGCTGACTTCTTCGATGGCGCCGAAATGGCCATAGCCTGCATTGTTAATGACGACGTCGAGCCGGCCAAAGCGCCTGTGCGCCTCGGCGACAGCGGCATCGACGGCTTTCTTGTCGGTGACGTCGAGCTTCATCGCGGCAATGTTTTCGCCGTACTTCTCGACGAGATCGGCGAGCGTGCCGGCATCGCGGGCGGTCGCGGCAACGCGGTCGCCACGCGCTAGCGCTGCCTCGGCCCACACGCGGCCAAAGCCCTTCGACGATCCGGTGATGAACCAAACCTTGTTTGTCATAGTGTGGAGTCCTTGCCCCTGCGGGCGTGATTTCGGTGGAAACGGAGGCTGCTCCGCTTTGAGGCATATACGGTCTATCGCCTGATTTTCCAGAGGCCGAGGCGAATCTTTTTACAGGACGCCGGTCGATCAGGGATAATTCACAGGGCTCGACCATGCCGGGTCGTCGTGCTTCTCCCAGTAAAGTCCCATCAGCCGGCTGGTGACCGCGCCGACCGTGCCGTCAGCGATCCGGACGCCGTCGACCTCCGTCACCGGCATGATGCCGCCGGCGGTGGAGGTGATGAAAACCTCGTCGGCGTCACGTAATGCGGCAACGCTGACATTGGTGGCGGCGGCCGCAAGACCTTGTTCGATGCAAAGATCGAAGACGGTGCGCCTTGTGATGCCGGGCAGCACGCCAATGGAAGGCGTCGACAGTTTGCCATCCTTGACGCAGAAGACGTTGAAGCCCGGGCCTTCGGCGACATTGCCGTTGAAGTCGAGAATCAACGCGGTCTCGGCGCCGCGGTCGTAGGCATCGTAGAGGCCGCGCACCAGATCGAGCCAGTGGTAGTTCTTGATCGTCGGGTCGATCGAAGCCGGCGGAATGCGCACCTTGTCGCTGATGGCGACGCGTAGGCCGCGCTGCAACTGCTCTGCATTGGCAACCGAACCGAATGGCACGGCGAACGCCATGAACCGGTTGATCGCCTGGCGCGGGTCGCGGCTGAAGGTCGGCGAGGCGCCGCGCGTGCACAGCATCTCGACATAGGCGGCGCGATGGCCGGACAGCGCCACACAATTGTGCAGGATTTCGGTCACGCCTTCGCGGAAGAAGGGGATCGTCATGCGCAGCTTGTCCAGCCCGCCGAAGAAGCGGTCCAGATGCAGGTCGAGCCGGAAGAAACGACCTTTCCAGACATGCGCGGTGTCATAAGTGGCGTCGGAATGCAGAAAGCCCCAGTCCAGCACCGAGATCTTGGCTTGCGACATCGGCAGGTATTGGCCGTCAAGGAAAGCGACGCCCTCGGGGTAAGAATGTGGGTCGAGATGGCGGTCGCCGACGATGGGCAGTTGCATCTCGTTCATCGTCTCCCTCATTGGGACCTCCTGACGCAAGGCGAGGCCAGCAGGCTAGCGATGCTAGGCAGAAGGCATAGAGCCAACCGCTCGGCGCTGTTCGGCCTCCATGATTGTCTGAACGATACATTGGATTGGAATTGCACTACCATTCCGGTTCTGCCGTCGCCCTGCTCGCGCGGAAATGACTGCGTTCAATCCTCCTCGTCATCGGCGTCGAGCAGGCGGGTCGCGCGCCAGCGGGTGAGCACGACGTTGGTCTGCTCGATGACGAAGAAACGCGCCGAGTCGCGATCGTAACCTTCGGCCAGCAGTTTCTCGTAATCGGTGTGCATGTGGCGGATATGGGCAATCGTCGCCAGCCATACGGCGATGCCCGGCGGCAAGGTTTTCATGTGGACCGCACCGGCGTCGGTGCGGATCTTCTCCATATCGGCATAGGGCGCCAGCGGCAGCAGTGCCGTCAGCGCCTTGGCGATGGCGCGGCGGCGGCCGGTCGGCGCCGTCATGGCCGGATCCGATCGGGCTCGTCGCGCCCTTCAATGGTTGCCTCGGCAAAAGCGTCGGTCGAGGCGAAATAGGGTTTCAGGTCGATGACCGGCGTACCGTCGAGCACGTCGATGGCGTCGAGATCGATGCGGCCGGTGTCTTGGTCGAGCCCCACCAGCCTGGCCACATGCAGCCCGATTGGGTTAGGGCGGGCCGGGGAGCGCAGCGAAAATACGCCTTTCGCTTCAGCCGCATGGCGCGGTTTCTGCACGATCAGGTCTCGCGGCGCATGATGCAGCCAGGACAGGATGATGACGTGGCTGGCGCGCTCCAGCCCTTGCAGGCCCTCGCGATAGGGCGCGTCGATGGTCAGCACCGCGGGCTGTCCGGTCTCGCCCGCGGCACGCATGTTCTTCGGGCAGGTTTCCCTCGTCGCCCATGGCGAAGCGATGCGGCCGATGAAGACGATACCGCCATCCGGTGGCATAGATGCCGGATCGTTTTCCAGCCTACGCTCGCCTTCGCGTTCCTCGAACATCTCACGCGATCCGGTCATTCCGCTCATCTTTTTGTTGGTGCATGTCGTTATCTCAAAACGGCGACATACTTTTAGGCGACATGCATCGAGAATCACGCATGCGGCATTTTCTTGTCCGGCAGCGACATAGCGCTTGCAAGGTTTTGAAAATCGACATAAACATATGTTTATATCTTTTCAAAGAGAATACGCTGATGCATGTCTCGCTCGACACCATGGTGGATACGTTGAAGGCGGCGGCCGAATCCAGCCGCTTGCGCATACTGGCACTGTTGTCGCGCGGCGACCTCACTGTTTC
Source organism: Mesorhizobium sp. M0051 (assembly GCF_040323235.1). Classification (NCBI taxonomy): domain Bacteria; kingdom Pseudomonadati; phylum Pseudomonadota; class Alphaproteobacteria; order Hyphomicrobiales; family Phyllobacteriaceae; genus Mesorhizobium; species Mesorhizobium sp. M0051. Next base: position 67,006 of record NZ_JAMYUT010000013.1, on the reverse strand, counting down.
CGATCTTACCGAAATTCTCGGCCAGTCGCAGCCGCGCGTTTCGCGGCACCTGAAGCTCCTGCTGGAGGCCGGGCTGATCGGCCGCTATCAGGAAGGGTCATGGGCCTTCTTCCGCCTGTCGGACGCGGATTCCGCACGTGACTTCGTCATGGGGCTGGTTTCCGGCATTCGCGATGCCGATCCGCAGGTTGAACGCGACCTCGAACGGCTGGCCTCGGTCAAGCGCAAGCGGCAGGACCGGGCGGTCCAGTACTTTTCCGTGAATGCGGCGAGCTGGGACCATATCCGTTCGCTGCACGTGCCGGATCGCGCCGTCGAAGCCGCCATGCTGAAGCTGGTCGGCAAGCGGCCGTTCCAGTCCATGCTCGATCTCGGCACCGGCACCGGGCGGCTGCTCGAAATCTTCTCGCCACTCTACCGGCGCGGCGTCGGCATCGACATGTCGCGCGAAATGCTGACCGTGGCACGGGCCAATCTCGACAAGGCCGGCGTTTCAAACGCGCAGGTGCGGCAGGGTGACATCTTCGCGCCGCCGGTCGAGCGCGATGCGTTCGATCTCGTCACCATTCACCAGGTGCTGCATTATCTCGACGATCCCGCGCGCGCCATTCATGAGGCGGCGCGGCTTTTGCGCCCGGCCGGGCGCCTGGTCATCGTCGACTTCGCGCCGCATACGCTGGAATTCCTGCGCGACGAGCATGCCCATGTGCGGCTCGGCTTTTCCGACCGGCAGATCATCGATTGGTTTGCGGAAGCCGGGCTCGATCTGGAAGATGCCCAGGAGTTCGAGCCGCGCGGCGGTAACGAGGCCAGGCTCACCGTGAAACTCTGGCTTGGCCGCGACCGGCGGCTGCTGATCGCCGATCCTTCCAACGACAGCAAGCAGATAAGGGAAACCGCCTGATGAACCAGTTCCGCTTTTCCCGCCGCCCCGACATCGGCGACAAGGTCAGGGTTTCCTTCGAATTCTTTCCGCCGAAGACCGACGACATGGAGGCCAGGCTTTGGGACACAGTCACAAGGCTGGAGCCGCTGAAGCCGAAATTCGTCTCGGTGACCTACGGCGCCGGCGGCTCGACACGTGAGCGCACCGCCCGCACCGTAAAGCGCATCCTGACGGAAACCGATATTCCTGCCGCGGCGCATCTGACCTGTGTCGGTGCAACGCGCGACGAGGTCGACGCGGTCATCCAGGACTACAAGTCGATCGGCATCAACCGGTTCGTGGCGCTGCGCGGTGACCCGGCCTCCGGCGTCGGCGAACCCTATCGCCCGCATCCCGGTGGCTACGAGAATGGCGCGGAGCTGGTCGCCGGGCTGAAGTCGATCGCGGATTTCGACATCTCCGTCGCGGCTTACCCGGAGAAGCATCCGCAAAGCCCCGATTTCGCCACCGACATCGAGATGCTGAAACGCAAGGTCGACAATGGCGCGACGCGGGCGATCACCCAGTTCTTCTTCGATAATGATCTCTACGAGCGCTATGTCGAGCGCGTCCGCCGCGCCGGCATCTACATCCCCATTGTGCCGGGCATCCAGCCGGTTCACAGTTTCAAGCAGGTCGCGAACTTTTCCGCGAGGGCGGGCGCGCATGTGCCCGGCTGGCTGGCGGAACGGTTCGAGGGCCTCGACCGGGACCCGCAGACGCATGCGCTGGTGGCATCGGCGGTGGCGGCCGAACAGGTCATGGATCTGGTCGAGCGCGGCGTCGGCGATTTCCACTTCTATACGATGAACCGGGCCGATCTGGTCTTTGCCATCTGCCATATGATCGGCATCCGCTCGCATGAGGCGACGGCCGCCGGATCAGCCGCTGCCTGAGCCAGGCTCAACAACAAAAGGCCGGGAAAAACCCGGCCTTTTGAATTGGTTGGACTATTTGGGTGCTGGTCTTCCCCGCTTTGGCGGTCAGGGAAGGAAACCCATAATGAGGGCTCCGATAAAGGCGAACGCAGCACAGATCATCAATGCGTTGATAGGCCTCGTAAGTCCCATGACATAGCCTCCTCTTAAAGAGCTACGTCCAGGAGTCTAGGTTCATTTGTGCCACAGGCAAGCGGAAAATATGCTGCATTGCGACGTGATTGTGAGATTCGCGACCCGTCTTTTGCCGTTAGGCGTTGAAACTCCTAGGCAAAAACTGGCTTCAGACCTGTGAATAAATTATGGCGGTGATGTGTCTCTGTCGTGTCATGGCAGCGCTACCCCCGCGAAAGTCGAATTGACTTTCGCGCTACGGCGCGTCCAGTTGGACGCACGGCTAACGTCTTCCGAACAGTCGCCCGTCGATGGTGACGAGGCCAAGGGCGATCAGCACCACGCCGCCGACTTCGAACAATTCGAGCCGCTCGCCGAGGAACAGGAAGCCGAGCAGCATGGCGCTGGCCGGCACGATGAGCGTGACCAGCGACGCGTTGGTGGCGCCGGCGGAGGCAACAAGGTTGAAATAGAGGATGTAGGCGAAGGCGGTGGACAAGAGCGCCAGCGCCAGCACCGCGGCCCACACCGGCGGTGAGGCCGAGAACAGGCCTGCTGGACCATAGGTGAAGAGCACGATCGGAATCATGATGATGGTCGAGGCGGTCAATTGCCCGGTGGCGATGACCGGCGAGGGCACGCCCTTGAAGCGGCGGGCGACCATCAGGGCAATGCCATAGGACAGCGAAGCGCCGATCAGCGCGAATTTGGCCCAGACCGGGCCGCCGAGCCCGGCAAGCAGCCCGGGGCCGATCATCACAGCTGTGCCGGCGATGCCGAGCGCAATGCCGGCGAGCTTGTTCCAGGAAAGCTTTTCGTCTGATGTCAACGCATTGGCCAGGATCAATGTCCAGAACGGCGTCGTCGCGTTGAGCACCGAGGCAACGCCGGCGCCAAGCTCCGTCTGGCCGGCGAAGATCAGCGAGAAGGGGACGACGTTGTTGGTGAGTGCCAGCAGGAAGAACAGGCCGGCATGCGGAAGCGCGAGTCGGAAGGAGGGGCCACGCAGGCCGAGATAGGTATGCAGCGCGACCGCCGCGATGGCGACACGAAACAGCACCAGCACCAGTGGATGGAGTTCCGCCACCGCGATGCGGGCAAAGAAGAACGAGCCGCCCCAGATTGCACCGAGCAGCAGGAGCTGGCCCCAATCCTTGAGCACCATCGGCCCGCGTGATGCAGTCGCCCCGGCTATCGCCATGTGATCGTTCTCCCCCCAGACGGCCTGAATGCCAGTCGGTCAGGCGAAACGCATATCGGATCCGGCCACAAGGGCCACCCGAAACCTGATTGATGGCAAGCCTTCACGCCAAGACCTAGCTCCGCTGCGACAGCGCCGCGAGACACAGAATTGTTTTCATTAGCCGCTAGCTTGGATTAATTGTGCGCAGGCTAGGTCAAGGATTCGTCGATGCAGCGATTCGAAAATGCCCGCGAGGCGGCACTGGCGCTTCGTCCGGACGACCCGGTCTATTGCTTCCGCCCGCAAGTGCTGATCGCCGATGCCAAACAGTTCATGGCCATGTTCCCCGGCAAGACCGCTTATGCGGTCAAGACCAATGGCGAGCAGATCGTGCTGAAGACCCTGGTCGAGGCCGGCGTGAAGGCTTTCGATGTGGCTTCGCCAGGCGAGTTCGCCGCCGTGCGCGCGGTCTCTGCCGATGCCGAGATGCTCTACATGCACCCGGTCAAGGCGCAGTCGGACATCAAGCTGGCGCTGGAGAAGTACGGCATTCGCGTCATTTCGCTCGACCATGAGGACGAGATCACCAAACTGACCCGCGTGGTGCGGGCGCTCGACGTCGATCCGAGCTCGATCAGTGTTTTCGTGCGGGTGCAGACCAAAGGGCATGCCGCCTACGAACTGTCGAAGAAGTTCGGGGCCGGGCCGGCCTATGCCATCGAACTCGCCGAGCGGCTGAACCGTACCGGCTACAAGGTCGGCCTGTGTTTCCATGTCGGCAGCCAGATCGAGGATCCCGACACCTATGAGCGGGCGCTTGCGTCGGCCGACTGGGTGCGCAACCGGCTGACCTTCGATATTGCCGGGCTCGATGTCGGCGGCGGTTTTCCCGCCGAATACGGCCATGATCCCAACCGCAAGCAGATCGAGATGCCGTCGCTCGGCCAGATCATGTCGCGGCTGTCCGGCGACCTGAAGGAATACCAGTTCGACCAGATGCCGCTGGTGGCCGAGCCCGGCCGCGTGATCGTGGCGCGCTGCCTGTCGCTGATCGTGCGGGTGCTGCTGCGCAAGGGCAAGCGGCTCTACATCAATGACGGCATCTGGGCATCGCTGTCGGATTCATGGACCGGCAAGATCACCCTGCCGGCGCGTTTCATTCCCGATCCGGCGATCCGTTCGCGCAATGGCGAGGAAAAGAGCATCGTGCCTTTCAAGGTCTGCGGTGCGACCTGCGATTCCGTCGACATCCTGTCGCGGCCGTTCTGGCTCCCGGAAACCGTCGACACCGGCGACTGGATCGAGATCGGCCACATCGGCGCCTATTCGCTGTCGCTAAGGACCCGCTTCAACGGCTTTTATCCCGACACCTTCGTCGAGGTCACGACGCCCTTCGACGAGGGCGACGTGCCACAAGGGTTTGCGAGCTTGGAGACGATGGCGGGATAGCGAATAGGGAATAGCCAGTAGCGAATAGGGAAGATTTGCTGAGACAGCAGCAAGGAAGGACTACCTTCTATTCGCTATTCGCTATTCGCTATTCGCTAAAGCTTTGCCAATAGCTCCGGCGTCGGCCAGCCATCCACCGGCAAACCTAGCCGCATTTGTTCCTTGCGGATCGCCTCGCGGGTGTTGGTCCCGAGGATGCCGTCGACTGTGCCGACGTCGTAGCCCCTTGCTTCGAGCTTTGTCTGCAAAGCCTTCATTTGCTCGCTCTCGAGACCGGTCTCGGGATTGCGTGGGTCGAACTGTTTTGCTCCCGCCAACCGGGCGGCGAGATTGGCCGCGGTCAGAGCGTAGGTGAAGGACTGGTTCCACTCGAGATAGACGTCGAAATTGTCATAGGCGAGGAAGGCGGGGCCTTTGCGGCCCATAGGCAGCGCCAAGCCGGCCTTGAGGCCGTTGTCGATCAGCGGCGTGCCGTCGGGGTTGGTGATGCCCCATTGTGCCCATTGCGATAGGGGCAGCTTGTTGGTGCGACCGGTCTGGTCCCACGGCATGTCTTCGGGCACGCGGACTTCCTGGATCCAGGGCTCGTCGCGTTTCCAGCCACGCGACAGTACCTTGTTGGCGGTGGTCATGATCACGTCCGGCACACTGCCGCGCAGGTCGACCTTGCCATCGCCATCGCCATCGACGCCGCGCACCAGATAATCGGACGGCAGGATCTGCGTCTGGCCGATCTCGCCGGCCCATGCACCCTTGACGTCGGCCGGCACCACGCCGCGATCGATCAATTGCAGAAGCGGCATCAACTGAGGCCGGAACAGTTGCGGGCGGCGGCAATCATGGGAAAGCGTCACCAGGGCGCTCAACGTGTGGAATTCGCCCTGTACGGCGCCGAAATCGGTTTCCAGCGCCCAGAACGCGGCGATGATCGGCGCCTGGACGCCGAACTGCCGATCGGCGCGGGCGAAGACATCGGCGTATTTCGTCAGGTTCGCCGCACCTTGCTTCAGCCGGTAGGCCGAGATCATGCGGTCGGAGAATTCGATGAAGGTCTGGGTGAAGACGCCTTGGGCGCGGTCACGTGCGAGGACCTTCTCATCGATGGCTGCGGCCTCCAGCGCGTCGAGACCGACTGGGCCGACGCCAGCCGCCTTGGCTTCCGCTGCCACGCCCTGCTTCCAGGCTTCGAAGTCGCCGCCGCATTCCTGCGCCATCGCCGGCACGGCCAAGGCGCACAGGAACAGCGCCGCGAGGGCTTGAGAACGCAGTCGCATCGGTTTCCTCTCGAAACGAACCGGGGCATTTGTCGCGCTTCGCCGGGAAGCCCAACGCCCTGAATTGCCTGCGGTTGCACTCTTTACCGCTGCCTGTGTCGAAAAGCAGGCGACAGCACCGATGTCAACGGTTGTTCTGCCGCAGCCCTTGTTCCCAAGGCTTCGCCGCTGTTGCCCCGGTGTCAACGGTTGTTCTGCCGCAGCGCTTATTCCCGAGGCTTCGCCGCCGTTGTCACGATGCCAACGGGTGTTCTGCCGCAGCGCTTATTCCCGAGGCTTCGCCGCCGTTGTCACGATGTCAGCGGGTGTTCTGCCGCAGCCACTTGTTCCAGGCGGCTTCGCTGCCGTTGAAGACGTTGATGTCGGACTTGCCGGTCATGCCCGGAACGATGCCGGTTCCGGTGTATTGCCAGAAGGTGAAAGGGTGGCTGCCATACTTCTCGCGCGGATGGCCGGCGACGGAGCGCAGCCAGTAGGGATACCCGCCGAAGCTCGCCAGTTCGTTGTCGTCGAAGAAGTCGACCGAGGTGTAGATGATCGGCTTCTTGCCGTAGTGCCGTTCGACAATTTCGAGGAAGGTGGTCATCTCCGCGCGCACGGTGACCGCGTCGGGACGCAGCCTGCAGGTCGGCGATTGCGGGTTCCATTCCATGTCGAGGACCGGTGGCATTGCCGAGCGATCGACAGGGACGTTGCGGATGAACCAGCGCGCCTGCACGGCAGCCGGGGTGCAGAAATAGTAAAAATGATACGCCGCGCGCGGAATCCCGTTGGCCTTGGTGCGCGCCCAATGCTCGTTGAAATAGTCGTCGAAACGGTCGCCGCCCTCGGTCGCCTTGATGAAGGCGAAGGAGATGCCGCTGGCCCTGGCCGCTGGCCAGTCGACCGAGGTCTGGTATTTGGAGACATCGGTGCCGTGGACAGCGTAGCTCCACGGCGCGCCGCTTTCCCATTCATGCGGCTTGGAATCGGCAAAGCGCGGCGCGCGCACGGCGACCGCCTGGCTGTTCGACACGGACGGCGACAGCGGCGAGAGGTCGTCAACGGTCGAACAGGCGCCAAGCAGTGTCAGCACGAAAAGGACCGCAAGACGGCGCATCGCAACTCCCGAGCCGGATTCAGCCGGTCGCTGATGGGTTTTGTTGTGGGTGGCCCCCTCGACTGGCCTCTCCGAGCGATCGCCCCACAGCATCGCTCCAACCTATCCTTTGATCGCCGATCATGGTTGATAATCCGTTGACGACGCTCGACAAGCCCCATGATTTGCGAAAGCAATGGCGGCAAATCGATGACACCAGCGTCCGGCGAGACCTGGGAGGAAAGAAAACAAATGCGGATCGTCGTCAAGATCGTCAAATGGCTACTTGGCCTGATCGTGCTGGCAATCGCCGCGCTTTTTGCCTGGCTTTATATCGCGCCGCCGGAATTGATCCGCGTCGGCTCGGGCTACTCGGCCAAGATCGTCTGTTCGAACGTCTTTATCGCCGGACGCAATGCCAATGAGGTGCTGGCCGTCGACGTGCAGGCGCCTGGGCATCCGTTGCTCCGGTTGATGCGGATCTCGGTGGACAAGAACAGGGGAACGGTCTCCGCGGGCTTATTTGGTTTCCTCGGCAAGAGCGTCGCCGTCGCCCGTGACGGGCTGGGTTGCGCTTCGGTCCCCGACGGCGATGTCGGCAAGGTGCGGCGGACGGCAATTCATGCGGCGTCCCCGGAGGTCAGCCAGAATGCGCTGTGGCCGGAAGGTGAGCGGATCGAGGCATCACCGGACCCGCTGATTGCCAAGTTGCTGGACGATGCGGCACTGACCGGTCCTGGGTTGCGCGCGGTGGTGGTGGTCAAGAACGGTCGTGTCGTCGCCGAGCGCTATGGTGCAGGTTTTTCGGCAAAGACGCCGTTGCTCGGCTGGTCGATGACCAAGACGGTGAATGCCGCCATCGTCGGCACGTTGTTCAAGGACGGCAAGATGACCTTCACCGACAAGGGACTGTTCGGGCCGTGGAAGGCGGACGGCCGCAATGCCATCAGCCTTGCCGACATGATGGCGATGTCAAGCGGGCTGGAGTTCAATGAGGATTATGGCGACGTCGCCGACGTCACGCGCATGCTCTATCTGGAGCCCGACATGGCGGGCTTTGCCGAATCAAAGCCGCTGGCGGCCGAGGTCGGCAAGATATTTTCCTATTCGAGCGGCACGGCGGTGATGCTGTCGCGCCTTTGGCAGGACGCGATCGGCGACAAGGCCAAGGCGCTGACGTGGCCGCGCACGGCGCTGTTCGAACCGCTCGGCATGCACAGCGCGGTGCTGGAGACGGACGAGCAGGGCACCTTCGTCGGCTCGTCCTATCTCTACGCAACCGCGCATGACTGGGCGCGCTTCGGTCAGTTCCTGCTGCAAAGCGGGGTGTGGAACGGCAACCAAATCCTGCCGGCCGGCTTCGTCGACTGGATGCGGGAGCCGGCAGCCGCATCGAAAGTCTACGGCAAGGGCCAGCTGTGGATCGAGGCTCCGGGCGATGAGGAAAACCCGGGCGCGGGCGTCGCCGCAGGCCTGCCAAAGGACACCTACTGGATGGAGGGCCATGACGGGCAGACGGTCGCCATCATCCCCTCTGAGCAGTTGGTGGTGGTGCGGCTGGGCCTGACCCCGGCCAAACTCGGCTACCGACCGCAGACGATGGTGGGCGCGCTGGTGAAGGCGCTGCATTAGCCCTTTGGCTGCCCGATCACGGCCAGCCAGGCATAGCCGCGATAAAGCGTGCGAAAGCGGAAGCTTGCGCCGGTTCGCCGAGATTCCGATTCCAGAACCTCGCGCAGCGATTCACGCGGCGCGACATGGAACTTTCTGAGCCAGCCGCGCAGCAGCGCGCGAAACCAGCGCGGCAGACCTTCCTGCTGGCCGAAATCGACGACGTGCAGCGAACCGTTCGGTGACAGTGCGGCAAGCGCTGTCGGCACCGTTTTTTCCCAATCGGGGATCATCGACAGCGAGTAGGACACGAAGATTCGATCGAAGCGTTCGACACCGAAGAGTGCCTCGGCATCGAAATCCGTGGCGTCGCCCCTTGCCAGCACGACGCGGCCGGACAGACCCTCGCGCGTCATCGCGGCGCCGGCCGTCTCCAGCATTTCGGCTGAGATGTCGAGGCCGAAGAAGCGCGCTTCCGGGTATCTGCGAGCGGCGAGGATAATGTTGCGGCCGGTGCCGCAGCCGAGCTCAAGCACGTTGCCGCCGGCGGGCACATCAAGCTCCGCTATCAGCCGGTCGCGGCCGAGCAGGTAATATTTGCGGGTCAGGTCGTAGATGTGGCGCTGCCAGCGGTAGACGCCGTCCATCAATTCGGCATGGTTTGCCTTGAATTCTGGGCTGGCCGGCAGTTCGGTCGTGCTCACGCTGCACGCTTCACATAGAGGTGGAAGCCGCCATAGATGGCGGAGCGGTCGCGAGTCGAGAATTCGAGCGATGCTTCATCCTGATAGGCCCACTGGTCGAGCAGCGAACTGGAGACCCGGCCGGGCAGCAGGCTGGGCTCGGCGGCGGTGCGGAAGATGACGCGGGCGCCGGCCGATGCGGTGCGGGTGATTTCCGCCCACAGCGCGTTGAGCTGTTCATCGGTCATCCAATCCTGTGCATCGAGCAGGACGAAGCGGTCGACCGCGCCGGCATCCTTGCCGGTGAGGAATTCGATCAGATTGGCATGGTGGATGGTGACGCGGTCGACATTGCCGCGGATGGTCTCGTAGTTCTGCCTTTCCAAATAGGCGGGCAGGGCGGCCTCGCCGGGGTTTGGATAGCGCCGGGCGAAGGCCTGCCAGGCGAAGTAGTTGTTCTGCAGCGGAAAATCGCAAGCGAGCTTTTCCAGCCGGGCCTTCAGCACGCTGGCCATGGTGCCGTCGCCCGAGGTGATCAGCGAATCGTACTGCGCCGGCGGAATGCCGAGGCCGAACAGCGAGGCCTTGCGTGACGTCGCCCATTTCAAAAGCTTCTTGTCGAAGACCGGCGCCAACTCCTCTTGGAAGAAGCGACGCTGCTCGCCTGGGTTGCAAGCCTGCATGATGCCGGCGGGGTCGACGCCGAAGAACTTTGCCGTGCGATGGCCCATGGCGATGAACAGGCCAAGCAGGCCGGTCCGGTAAAAATTGCGATCGAAGACGGCGATGCGCCTGATGCCGCGCCAGTTGCGGCGCTCCCAGTAGTGACGGCTGACCGGGTCGAGATAGGGCGCGATGAAACGGTCGTAGGCTTCCGAATTGTGGCTGGTGTCGGCGGCGCCGAAGAAGCGGAACAGGTCGCCTTGCGAAGGCAGGTGGCGCACCGCCTCCAGCTTCATGCGGTTCAGCGCGACGTGGGCGGCATTGAGGTCTACGGCGTCGACCCGTGCCGGCGAGCGGGTAAGGTAGGCCAGAATGTTGCAGCCGCCCGAGGCGATGGTGACGACGCGGTGACCCCGGCCAAGCTGCATCGCCTCCATGTCGACGTCGGGGTCTTCCCAAATCTGCGGATAGACGAGGCCGGAAAACAGGAAGGCGAACAGCCGCTCCGAAATGCCTGCCTTCGACAGGGGGCGGTTCTGGTAGACGGCCTTTCCCACTTCCTTGCCGCGGCGAAAGACCAGATCTGCGGAGACGTCCGTCATGGCAAGATGATTTCCCCATTTGCTTTGCCGCAAGCGGGTAACCCAGGGTGATGACAGGCCGGTGACAGCCTGTTGATGCCTGCTTATGGCTTGCCGAATCCGCCCGGCGTCGGCGTCGTCAGAATGACGGCTTCGCCCGGCTGAAGCACGGTCTGGTCGCAGGCCTTGAGGACTTCAATGGTTCCGTCCTTGCGGCGGATCTTGGTCGAGCCGACCTCGCCATCGCCGCCGCCGTCCAGGCCTTGCGGCGGGCGGTTGCGGTGCGAGGACAGGATCGCGCATTCCATCTTTTCGAGGAAGCGGATGGTGCGCTTGGTGCCGTCGCCCGCGCTCCATTTGCCCTTGCCGCCGGAACCTTCCCGAATGTGGAAATCCTCGAGCAGAACGGGAAAGCGCAGTTCCAGCACTTCCGGGTCGGTGAGGCGCGAATTGGTCATGTGGGTGTGAACCCCGGAGGTGCCGGCAAAGCCGCGGCCGGAGTTCATCTGGCCGGCCGGCGAGCCGGAACAGATCGTCTCGTAATATTGGTACGTCTTGTTGCCGAAGGTCAGGTTGTTCATCGTGCCTTGCGCGTTGGCCATGGCGCCCATGGCGCCGAACAGCGCGTTGGTGACGTGCTGCGAGGTCTCGACATTGCCGGCGACGACAGCGGCGGGGTAGGCGGGTTTCAGCATCGAGCCGTCGGGAATGATGATGTTGATTGGCCGCAGGCACCCGGCATTCATCGGGATCATATCCTCGACCATGACGCGGAAGGCATAGAGCACGGCCGCACGGGCGACCGGCTCGGGCGCGTTGAAATTGTTCTTCATCACCGGCGACGTGCCGGTGAAGTCGACGGTCGCCTCGCGCCTTTGCCGATCGACCGTGATCTTCACCTTGATGACCTGGCCTGTGTCGGTCGGATATTCGTACTCAGAACTATCTGGCAGCCGTTCCAGCACGCGGCGCACGCTTTCGGCGGCGTTGTCCTGGACATGACCCATATAGGCCTCGACGACATCGAGGCCGAAATGCGTGACCATCTTGCGCAGTTCCGCGACGCCCTTCTCGTTGGCGGCGATCTGCGCCTTGAGGTCAGCGATGTTCTGGTGCGGATTGCGCGCCGGATAGCGGTGGTCGGTCAGAAGCGTTTCCAGCTCCTTTTCGCGGAAGTGGCCGCGATCGACGATGCGGAAATTGTCGAACAGTACGCCTTCCTCGTCGACGGTGGTGGCAAGCGGCGTCATCGAACCGGGTGCCGTGCCGCCAATATCCGCATGGTGGCCACGCGAGGCGGCCCAGAAGAGGATTTCGTGTTGGGCGTCGTCGAACACCGGCGTCACCACCGTGATGTCGGGCAAATGCGTGCCGCCATTGTAGGGGGCGTTCAGGGCAAAGACGTCGCCGGGGTGGATGTCGCCGGAGTTCAACCGGATGATGGTTTCGACCGAACGGTCCATCGAGCCCAGATGCACCGGCATATGCGGGGCGTTGGCAACCAGCGCGCCGGTGCGGTCGAAGACGGCGCAGGAGAAATCCAGCCTTTCCTTGATGTTGACCGAATAGGCGGTGTTCTGCAGCGTCACGCCCATCTGTTCGGCAATCGACATGAACAGATTGTTGAAGACCTCCAGCATGACCGGGTCGGCCTCGGTACCGAGTGCTGCCTGCCGGCGCTTTTTCTCGACGCGGCGCAGGAGCACATGGTTCCTGGCGGTGATTTCGGCCTGCCAGCCCGGCTCGATCACGATCGTCTGGTTCGGCTCGATGATCAAGGCAGGACCCGCAACCGTGTTTCCCGGCCTCAGCGCCTCGCGGCGGAAGATGCCTGAAGCACGCCACTCTCCCTCGGTGAAGATTTCGCGGGTTTGCGAAGGGCTTACGGCGAGGTCTTCGGTTTGCGATTCAGTTTCGTCGCGGCCGTTGCCGCCGGTGTCGATGCCTTCGACGCCGACGGTCTCGACGATCATCGGCTTGTCGTCATAGACGAAACCGAACTGTGCTTTGTGGGCGATTTCGAAATCGCGCTTGGCCTGGAAAATCGAGTCTTCCTCAAAATTCACCGGCAATGTCGTGTCGGTGCCGTCGTAACGGATGTGCAGCACCGGCTTCGCGGCAACCGCGTCCTCGGCGATGCCTTGTGCCGCGAGTTCGGCGATGACGGCTTTTTTCAAGGTGGTAATAAGGTTGCCGATCTCCGTTCTGGACTCTTCGGCAAGCGGCTTCAGCAACGCCTGCTGGCGCGAGGCAAAAACCGAAGACAGGCCAATGCCGTAGGCCGACAGCAGGCCGGAGAAGGGATGGATCAATACCGCCTCCATGCCGAGCGCGTCAGCGACCAGGCAAGCGTGCTGGCCGCCGGCGCCACCGAAGCAGTTCAAGAGATATTCAGTGACGTCGTAGCCGCGCTGAACTGAGATCTTCTTGATGGCGTTCGCCATGTTCTCAACAGCGATGGTGACGAAGCCTTCGGCGACAGCCTCGGGCGTGCGGCCGTCGCCAATTTCGGCTGCCAGCATGGCGAATTTTGCCCGCACCGTCTCGACATCGAGCGGCTGGTCCTGGCCGGGGCCGAAAATGGCGGGAAAGAAATCGGGCTGCAGCTTGCCCAGCATGACATTGGCGTCGGTGACGGCGAGCGGCCCGCCGCGCCGGTAGGCGGCCGGGCCGGGATTGGCGCCAGCCGAGTCGGGTCCGGCACGGAAGCGGCCGGCCTCGTAATGCAGGATCGAGCCGCCACCGGCGGCGACGGTGTGGATGCGCATCATCGGCGCGCGGATGCGCACGCCAGCGACCTCGGTGTCGAAGGCACGCTCATACTCGCCGTCATAATGGGCGACATCGGTGGAGGTGCCGCCCATGTCGAAGCCGATGACTTTGCCGAAACCGGCGAGCCTGGCCGTCTCGACCATGCCGACGACGCCGCCGGCTGGGCCCGACAGCAGCGCGTCCTTTCCCTGGAACATGTCGGCAGCGGTCAGCCCGCCGGAGGACATCATGAACATCAGGCGAGGGGATTCCCTCCCCCTCGAGGGGAGGGTGGCGGCAAAGCCGCCGGGTGGGGTCGGCTCGACTGGGTTCGACGCATCGGCGGTGCCTTCTGATAGGACCCCCTCTGGCCGCTTTGCCGACTGCCCTTCGCTATGGCTTCGGGCGTTCGTTGCTGAAAAAGCCAAATCGTTGGCTTTTTCTCGACCTTCGGTCGACCGCCACTCACCCCCCTCGAGGGGGGAGAGGACGCCCAACTCTCCCGCCACCCTCTGCACATACCTCGACAGGATGGGCGACAGATAGGCGTCGACCACAGTGGTGTCGCCACGGCCGACCAGCTTGATCAGCGGTGAGACCTCGTGGCTGACCGAAACCTGGCTGAAACCAAGTTTGCGGCAGACTTTTGCCACCGCCTTCTCGTGGTCGGGATATTTCCACGCATGCATGAAGGCGATAGCCACGGCATCGATGCCATCGGCCCTGGCCTGTTCGATCGCCGGCCGGCAGGCGGCGATGTCGAGCAATTGTTCGACACGGCCATCAGCGCGTACGCGCTCGTTGATCTCGATGACGCGCTCGTAGAGCTGTTCGGGAAGGATGATCTCCTTGGCGAAGATGTCCGGGCGCGCCTGATAGGCGATCTTCAGCGCATCGCGAAAACCCTTGGTAATGAGCAAAAGAACGCGGTCGCCCTTGCGCTCCAGCAGCGCATTGGTGGCGACCGTGGTGCCCATCTTGACGTCGCCGATCAGGCCGGGCGGGATGGCATCGTCGGAGGATAGACCGAGAAGGCCGCGAATGCCCTGGATGGCGGCATCGGCATAGGCCTCGGGATTTTCGGAGAGAAGCTTGCGGGGATGCAGCCCGCCCTCCGGATCCTTGCCGATGACGTCGGTGAATGTGCCGCCGCGGTCGATCCAGAAATCCCATTTTTCGGTCATGACAGCCCTGGCACTTTTCTGTTCGATCTGTGGTTCAGCACATTCTGTTAGTTCGCCATCGTTCGACCGGCAATCGCAAATGAACCAGACGATGTTACATGCGGAAACGCAACGTTACGAAACTCATGGCTATCTGACGCATTTCCTTTCGACCGTTCACGGCAACGTGAGCGTATATCGAAGGAGAGATAATATGAAAAAGCTCATTCTTGCGTCCGTTTCCGCTTTGGCCTTGCTTGGCGTTGCCGCCTGCAGTGACAACGGTACGGATAATACCACCACCCAGAGCACCCCACCGCCGGCCGAACAGCCGATGAAGCCGGCTACGCCGCCGGCCGCGACGCCTCCGGCTACCGACAACTCGACTACGAAGAGCATCACACCCGAGAAGCCTGCCGAGCCGGCTCCGGCAAAACCAGCTCCTGCGCCCGCGCAGTAGTCGGGAACGCGGTACTTTTGCGTGAAGGACGAGAAAGGCCTGTGGTATCGGCCTTTCTCGTTTAATCCGACCGCCGCGGCCACATCCCGCGCCAAAGTCGGGCCGATTGTCGTGCGGAGCCTGCGGCACTGTCCCGGCTTGATAGCAAGGGGCGGTGGCACTAAGAAGCAGGCTATGTCCATTTGGGATCGCCTCGGCGAGTTCATCACCCGCGTTTCATCTTCAACCTCGTCGGGTGTTGCCGACGTCGTCGAGGCCGTGCGCACGGTTTTTTCGGGCGATGCGGATCTGCGCCGGCGTGTCGCGTTCTCGGTGGCGATGATCGCATTGTCGGCCAAGATGGCCAAGGCCGATGGCATCGTCACCCAGGACGAGGTGCGCGCCTTCCAGCAGATTTTCGACGTGCCGCCAAAGGAGACGCGCAATGTGGCGCGGCTGTTCGATCTCGCCCAACGCGACGTGGCCGGTTTCGAAATCTATGCCGAGCGGATGGCGCAGATGTGCGGCTCGGGGCATTCCAACTGCGCGATGCTGGAAGACATACTCGAGGGCTTGTTTTACATCGCCAAGGCCGACGGGCTGGTGCATGAGCGCGAAGGCCTCTTCCTGCACCGCATCGCCGAGATTTTCCGCATCGACGAGGCACATTACGAAAGCATCATGGCGCGGCACGTCAATCTGGGCGCCGGGGATCCCTATGTCGTGCTCGGTATCGAGCGCGGTAAGCCGTTCGAAGAGGTCAGGAAACGCTATCGAAAGCTGGTTTCCGACAATCATCCGGACCGGCTGATTGCGCGCGGCCTGCCGCAGGAATTCATCAAGATCGCAACGACCAGGGTGGCGGCGATCAATGCCGCCTATGAGATGATCGAGCGGGGTCTGCGCCACGCATGAGCGGTTTCCTGCCCGACGAGCCACGTGCCGAGGTCAGGGTATCGCCGAATTTCGGTCCGCGGCGCGAGACACTCAAGCCTGACATGATCGTGTTGCACTACACCGGCATGGCGACTGGCATTGGGGCCGAGGCGTTGCTGTGCGATCCGGCCAGCGAGGTGTCGTCGCACTATCTCGTCCATGAGAATGGCCACATCGTGCAAATGGTCAGGGAAAGCGACCGCGCTTGGCACGCCGGCAAGAGTTCGTGGTTCGGACGCGCCGACATCAATTCCTGTTCCGTCGGCATCGAGATCGTCAATCCAGGACATACGCTGGGCTATCCCGGTTTTCCCAAGCGGCAGATCGATGCGGTGATCGGGCTGTGCAGGGGGATCGCCGGGCGGCATTCGATTGCCGCCGAGCGGGTGCTCGCACATTCCGATGTGGCGCCGGGACGCAAAATCGATCCGGGCGAGAAGTTCCCCTGGAAGACGCTGTTCGAGGCCGGTGTCGGCCATCTCGTGGCAGCCGCACCGATCCGGCGAGGAGCCGTGCTCAGGCTCGGCGATGCCGGCGGTGACGTCGAGGCGTTGCAGTCGATGCTGGCGCTCTACGGCTATGGCGTCGAAATAACGAGCATTTTCGACCGACAGACGGAGTTCGTCGTCGAGGCGTTTCAGAGGCATTTCCGGCCGCGCAGAGTGGACGGCATTGCCGATGGCTCGACACTGCGGACACTGCAAAAGCTGCTTGCCTCCGTGAGACGCTGACCTGAGGGTAGCCTCTTCCAAGCAACCCCTTCCAATCTTTAAATTACAAGCTGTCACTCAAAGTGACTTGCCTGGCCTTGTTTGACACCAATTCGAGCGTCAAACGGCTGGCGTGCAGATGTCGGACCCCCAGCCCCCCGGGGTTGTTCCGATATTGATTAGGCGTTGCTGCGTGAACATCTTCACGCAGTCCAGACAGAACAGGATCACATGCAGAAATTGACCGTTTTAACGGCAGCTCTTGCTGCCGGCGTAATGACTTTTGCCTTCGGCACGGCGCAAGCCGCGCCACTCAGCCCGCGGGCCGATCAAGGGCTTTCCGCCGTACCCGCAAAAAGCAGCAAGGCCACGCTGGCCACAAGCGACAAGGCAAGCCACGACGCCAAGGCGACGAAGCGGGTTTCCGCCAAAGTGGAAAAGGCAAGCTGGTCCAAGCCCAAGAAGTCTACCGCCAAAAGGCAGACGAAGCGCGGTCGCAAGACCGTCGACATGACGACAACGGCGTCGGTTGGTCTGAGGAAGGCGGCGGCATCGACGGCCGCGGTGGCCAGCATCGGCCAGTATTCCGCAATCGTTGCCCGCTATGCGGCGATCGAAGGCGTGCCGGTGTCGCTCGCCACGGCCGTCATCAAGATCGAGAGCAACTACCGGCCTGACATCGTCGGCAGCGCCGGCGAGATCGGCCTGATGCAGATCAAGCCGGCAACAGCGCGGATGATGGGATATAGCGGTTCCGCCAAGGGCCTGTTCGATCCCGACACCAACATCAAATACGGCATGAAATATCTTGCCATGGCGCGGAGCCTCGGCGGCGGCACGACCTGTGGTACGATTCTGAAATACAATGCCGGGCATGCCGCAACGCGAATGAACCCGGTGTCGGCCGCCTATTGCGGCAAGGTCAAAGTGCAGATGGCTGCGCTTGGATCGCCTGCATAAGTCTGCTTTTTCGTTTGCGTTTTCGGGCGTGAACCCCTTTATACGCCTTGCCAGCTGGCCGGGCGGCCGCACCCGCAAACGCCGAAAGGCCGCGGGTGAGGAAAGTCCGGGCTCCATGGAAACACGGTGCCGGTTAATGGCCGGCGGGGGCGACCCCAGGGAAAGTGCCACAGAAAGCAAACCGCCACGGTTCGGCTTTTGCCGGATTCGGGGCAAGGGTGAAAGGGTGGGGTAAGAGCCCACCGCGCGACTGGCAACAGGAGCGGCACGGTAAACCCCACCGGGAGCAAGACCGAATAGGGGCGGTGCGAGGGGAAACCCTCGAGGGCTGTTTCCGGCCCACCGTCCGGGTAGGTTGCGTGAGGCGCATGGCAACATGCGCCCAAGATGAATGGCCGCCACGTTCTCGCGCCGCAAGGGGCGAGGGCCATACAAAACCCGGCTTACAGGCCAGCTGGCAATTCTCTCCATGATATCGAAGAGAAGTCTTTGAGATCAGCAGGTTGCGCCCTGGGGCGCGCCTGGTGATTCAAGCTTTGTTCAGCTGTTCATCCATGCGAGCGAGGATCGGCTGTTCTTGAAGCTGGTGCGATTAAATCGTACCATCGATCCGTGAAGAGCATCAGGAGCCTATCATGGGACAGGTCGACAAACGCAGCATCACGCTGTCGCCGGAACTGGCGCAGGCGGTGGATGATGCGGTCGCCGCCGGCGAATATGCGTCGGCGAGCGAGGTGATCCGTGATGCGCTCAGGCAATGGAAAGACCGGCGCGACCTGCATGGCTATACGGTCGAGGAATTGCGCAAACTTGTGCAGGAAGGGATTCGACAGCGGGCCCGCTCTTGAGGGGCCGCCGATTATCGAACGAGCGCGCGCCAGATATCTCAAAATGGCAGAGGCAAAAAGCTCTTAGCCGATTTTGTCAGCCGCCAATCTTGTCCAGCGACGTCTCGATCGCCTTCCAGAGTTCTTCCACCGGCTCGCAGCCTACCGAGAGGCGCACGAAGCCGGCGGGAACCGCATCGCCTCGCTTCAAGCGCCGCTCGGCAGAGGTGTGGACGCCGCCGAAGGATGTCGCGGCTTCGATCAGGTCGCAATTGTTGATGAAATCCTCTGCCTTGTCCTCCGATGCGAGCTCGAAAGAGATGAGAAAGCCGAAGCGCTCCATCTGGGCGCGAGCAAGGTTATGCGACGGATCGCTTTCCAGCCCGGGGAACCGCAGGCCGCTGATCGCGCGGTGGTCCTTCAGCCGCCGCGCGATCACATCCGCCGAGGAACACATGCGATCGAAGCGCACGTCCAGTGTCTCCAAGCCGCGATGCACCAGCCAAGCTTCGAACGGACCGGGAATGCTGCCGGAAACCTCGCGCCAGCCGGTCACGGCGGCGATGATTTCGGCATTGCGGCTGGCGACATGGCCGAACAGCACATCGGAATGGCCATTGGGCGCCTTGGTGTCGGCGGCAATGACGATGTCGGCGCCATGGTCGAGTGGGCGCTGGCCGAAGGGTGTCATCGTCGTGTTGTCGACCACCAGCAGCGCGCCGGCTTTGTGAACAGCATCGGCGACGGCCGCGATGTCGCAGATATCCAGCCCCGGATTGGCGGGGGTTTCGACGAAGGCGAGGCGGTACCCTTCGAAGCCGCCATCGAGGAAGGTCGAGGTCGGCCTGACATCGTAGGTGACGCCAAGGGGCTTCAGGAAGCGTTCGGCCAAAGCCCGCGTCGTGTGATAGCCGTCCGAAGGCAGCAGGATACGATCGCCGGCCTTGAGCACGGCAAAAAATGCTGCCGAGATCGCCGCCATTCCCGAAGGAAAGGCGACGCAGGGCGCGTCCTCCAGATGGGCCAGCATATGTTCGACCGCATCCCAGGTCGGGTTGCTGAAGCGGCCGTACTGGTTGAAACCGGTGGCGTCGCCGGGCGCGTGAAAAATGGCGGCCATGGTCAGGGGCAGAGGGATGGAATCGCCCATGGCAAGCCCGCTGCTACGCAGATGGGATAGTGCTGCAGCGCGACTGTTCGCTGTTTCAGACATCGATTCTCAAATCCTTTGGTGACCGACCGGATGCGGCGAAACGCTATGCCGGGTAGCGCCTCGCGGCAAGGCGCGTCTGGTTGGGCCAGGCGCCTCTAAACCCTTCGTTAGGCTTAATGATCCATAAAGACGAGATGTGACGTCAAGGCTGCTCTCGTTGGTCGCGGCGTGCGTGTTTGTGAAGCCCTTCCCGTTGACGCCCATAGCACCCCATGATATCCCATACAGACATCAAAGCCTTCGTTCCGCGTCAGGGTAAAGCGTACGCCAATCGGGCAGCCGCGGCGGCTGCGCGTTTGCCGGTTTTTGCCCGTGCCAACGAGATTGATGCGGGGCAGCGAACGTGCCGCGGCGGCGCGTACGACACGATGAAGAGGGGTGCGGCGGCGCAAGCGGCCGTGGCATTTAATGGACCGGTTTCTCTCGAACACGGTGAGCAGGATCGATGCGAAGGGACGGGTATCCGTTCCGGCGCATTTCCGCGCCGTTGTGCAGAAGCGCGGCTATTCGGAACTCTATGCGCTGCGCTGCCTGGATTTGCCGGCGATGGATGTCGGCGGGCTCGACCTGCTCGACCGCTACGAGCAGCGCATCGCACTCGAGGATCCCTTCCTGCAGACGGCGGACGATATGTCATTCTTCTGCCATGGCGACGGAACATTCTTGAAACTCGACCAGGACGGTCGCATCACGATGAGCGATTTTATTCGCGAACACACCGGCATTTCGGCGGAAGTGGCCTTTGTCGGACGAGGCAATTTCTTTCAGGTCTGGGAGCCGGGACGGCTTGCTGCCTATGGGGCGCAGGCGCGGGCTCGGCTTTTGCAGCTTCGGCAGGGGACGAAGGCTGGGGAGCTATCGGAATGACGGTGGGCCACGGCGATGACCTTCCTCACGCCGCAGATGGGCACGCCGTTGGCGGATCGGCCCGCCACATTCCGGTCCTCGTTGGCGAAGTGCTGGAAGCACTGTCGCCAGCGGAGGGCGACATCATCATCGACGGCACGTTCGGCGCCGGCGGTTACACCAGGGCCATTCTGGCGACGGGCGCCTCCGTGGTGGCGATCGACCGCGATCCGGATGCCATCGCCGCCGGGCGCGATCTCGAGGCGCAGTCGGGCGGCCGCCTGCGGCTGGTGCAGGCGCCGTTCTCGACGCTGGACGAACATGTCGAGAGTGCCGACGGCGTCGTGCTCGACATCGGTGTGTCCTCGATGCAGCTCGACCAGGCCGAGCGCGGGTTTTCGTTCCGCGCCGACGGGCCGCTCGACATGCGCATGGCGCAGGCGGGTTTGAGCGCTGCCGACGTCGTCAACAGCTTCAAGCCGGGTGATCTCGCCCGCATCTTCGGCTTCCTCGGCGAGGAGCGTCATGCCGGGCGCATCGCCCGCATGATCGAGGCTCGCCGCGAAAAGCGTCCGTTCGAGCGCACGCTGGAACTGGCCGATGCCATCGAGACGCATATCGGCCGTGCGCCGAAGGACAAAATCCATCCGGCGACGCGCGTTTTCCAGGCGCTGCGCATCTTCGTCAATGACGAGCTTGGCGAACTGGCCAAGGCCTTGTTCGCGGCCGAGCGTGCGCTGAAGCCGGGCGGACGGCTCGCCGTGGTGACGTTCCATTCGCTGGAAGACCGCATCGTCAAGCGTTTCATCGCCGACCGTGCCGACGTCGCGACCGGCTCGCGTCACCTGCCCGAGGCTCATGCGCGCACCGCGACCTTCCGCAAGGCGGGCGGCGGCGTGACTGCCGGCGATGCCGAGGTGGCGGCCAATCCGCGCGCCCGTTCGGCCAGGCTTCGCGCGGCAATCCGCACCGAGGCGCCGGCGCGCAGCAGCGACTTTTCGATTTTCGGCCTTCCAAAGCTTCCCGGTATCGACCGGCCGGGGGAGAGGTAAGCACGTGTTTCGTACCAGCGACATCGTCCTGATCGCCGTCATGGTTGGGGCGGCCGCCCTTACCTACAAGGCCAAGCGCGAGGCCGAGGAACAATTGGCTTCGGTGCAGAAGATCCATGCGCAGATCCGCTATGAGGAGGACACGATCGACCTGCTCAAGGCTGACTGGAGCCTGCTCACCCAGCCATCGCGGCTGCAGAAGCTGACCGAACTCTACAAGTCACAGCTCGAACTCGAGCCGGTTAGCGCTCGCCAGATCGTCGGCATCGGCGACCTGCCGGCCAAATCCCTGGACATCCAGGACATCCTGTCCGGACGCCAGGGCGGCATGGCCGACGATTCCGATCAAGCGCCTCCTGGCAGCAAGGATCCCGTGGTGACCGGAGGCATCGCCCAATGATCGGCAAACTGCTGAAGCGTCGCGTGAGGACGGGTGAAGGCGGTTCGATCGTCGTCGAGGGCGCCCGCAAGGCGACCGGCGGCAAGGGCAGGACGCGCATCGTCATGACGATGGCGGTGTTCTTCGGGATCTTCTCGACGATTTCCGGGCGCCTGGTCTATCTCGGCTTCCAGACCCCGGACATGTCGGGCGGTCCGCAAAGCCGGGTGACGGCATCGCGGCCCGACATTGTCGACCGCAACGGCGAAGTTCTGGCGACGGACATCAAGACGGCGTCGCTGTTTGCCGAGCCGCGCCGCATCGTAGACGCCGACGAGGCGATCGAGAAGCTGTCGACGGTGCTTCCGGACATCGACTATGAGCAGACCTACCATAAGCTGAAGAGCGGTGCTGGTTTCGTCTGGCTGCAGCGGCAACTGACCCCCAAGCAGCAGTCCGACATCATGCAGCTCGGCATTCCCGGCTTCGGTTTCCGCACCGAGAAGCGCCGCTTCTATCCGAGCGGCGAGACCTCGTCCTACATTGTCGGGCTAACCAACATCGACAACCAGGGCATTTCCGGCATGGAGAAATATGTCGATGAGCAGGGTTTGAGCGACCTGCAGGCATCGGGCCTCGCGGTGGCCAAGGATCTCAAGCCGGTGAGGCTTTCGATCGATCTGCGCGTCCAGCATGTGGTGCGCGACGAGATCGCCGCCGGCTTGGAGCGCTATCGCGCCATGGGCGCTGGCGCCGTTGTGCTCAACGTCAAGACCGGCGAAGTGGTGGCCATGGCCTCGGTCCCGGATTTTGATCCTAACAATCCTTATAATGCGCAAGACAAGGACCGGCTGAACCGGATGTCGGCAGGCCTCTACGAGATGGGCTCGACCTTCAAGAGCTTTACCTCTGCCATGGCGCTCGATTCGGGCAAGGCGACGATGGCGAGCCGCTTCGATGCTTCGCATCCAATCCGGGTCGGCCATCAGGCCATTCACGACTTCCACGGCAAGAACCGTGTGCTGTCGTTGCCGGAGGTGTTCCTCTATTCGTCCAACATCGGGTCGGCCAGGGAGGCCGAAATGGTCGGCATCGCGGGGCACCGCGAATTCCTGCATCGCCTTGGAATTTTGGATAAGATGCAGACCGAACTGCCGGAAGTCGCCCGCCCGACTGAACCGAAGGTCTGGAAACAGGTCAATTCGTTCACCATCGCCTTCGGTCACGGCGTGTCGACGACGCCGCTGCAAGCGGCTGTCGGCTGCGCCGCGCTGATGAATGGCGGCTTCCTGATGAACCCCACCTTCCTGATCCGTACACAGGAAGAAGCGATGGCCATGGCCAAGAAAGTGGTCAGCGAAAAGACGGTCGACGGCATGCGCTACCTGTATACGCTCAACGCGGAGAAGGGCTCGGCCAGAAACGCCAGAGTGCCCGGCTATCGCGTTGGCGGTAAGACCGGAACAGCCGAGAAGGTCATCAATGGCCGCTACTCGAAGGAATTGAATTTCAATACATTCGTCGCCGCCTTTCCGATGGACGATCCACAATACCTGGTGTTTACGATTGCCGACGCCCCGCACCCCGAAAAGCCTGGCATGACAGACGTCGCGGCATCGAACGCGGGCGTTATGGCGGGCAACATTATCCGGCGTGCGGCTGCCATGCTTGGCGTGAAGCCAGATTTCAGCCATGAAAATGGTGCAACGCTGGTTTCCTATCAGTGATTCTTAGGGCGCGCCGGTAACTGCGCGCTATTTTGTTGCGGTGAACGGGGTTCGATGAAACTAAGAGACCTAGCCGGTATCCTGCCAGTCGAAGGAACAACTTCCGCCGATCTGGAGGTCATCGGGATTTCGTCGGATTCCCGCCAGGTAAGATCGGGCGTTGTCTTTTTTGCGCTCGCCGGAACCAAGGCCGATGGTGCCGTTTATGCCGCCGATGCCGCCGCGCGTGGTGCGGTCGCGATTGTGGCTGCCAAGGGCAGCGCCATTGCTGGACTGTCGGTTCCGGTATTGGCGGTCGACGATCCGCGCCTGGCACTGGCGCTGAGTGCGGCCCGCTATTTCGGCAAGCAGCCGCAGACCATGATCGCGGTAACCGGTACCAGCGGCAAGACATCGGTCGCTGCCTTCACCAGGCAGATCTGGGAGCAGGCGGGTTATGCCGCCGCTTCGATCGGCACCACCGGCGTGGTAGCTCCGGGCCGCAACGATTATGGCTCGCTGACGACGCCCGATCCGGTCGCCTTGCACCAATTGCTGCGGGAATTGGCCGATGCCGGCGTCACCCACGCCTCCATGGAAGCCTCCAGCCATGGGCTCGACCAGCGCCGCCTCGACGGTGTGAAGCTGGCGGCCGGCGGGTTCACCAATCTCGGTCGCGACCATATGGACTACCATCCGACCATCGCGGACTATCACCAGGCCAAATTGCGGCTGTTCGACACGCTGCTGCCGAAGGGCGCGCCGGCCGTGATCTTCGCCGACGATCCATGGTCGGCGCCGACGATCCAGGCGGCGCGGGCCGCCGGGCTCGAGGCGCTGACGGTTGGCCGCCATGGCGATTTCCTCAGGTTGAAGCGGGTCGAGCACGAGCGCCACCGCCAGCGCGCCGAGGTCGAGGCCGACGGCGTGCTCTATGAGGTCGACTTGCCGCTGGCCGGCGATTTCCAGATATCGAACGCGCTGGTTTCGGCAGGGCTTGCCATTTCCACGGGAACGCCCGTCGCCAAGACCTTGATGGCGTTGGAGAAACTGAAGGGTGCGCCCGGCCGGCTCGACCTCGTCGGCACCACCGCGAATGGCGCGCCGGTCTATGTCGATTATGCCCACAAACCGGACGCGCTGGAAAACGTGCTGGCCTCGGTGCGCCCGTTCACCACTGGTCGCGTCATCGTCGTGTTCGGCTGCGGCGGCGACCGCGACCGGGGAAAAAGGCCGATCATGGGGGAGATCGCGACGCGGCTTGCCGATGTCGTGATCGTGACCGACGACAATCCGCGATCGGAAGTACCGGAAACAATCCGCGCGGCGATCCTCGCCGCTGCTCCTGGTGCCATAGAGATAGGCGACCGGCGCCAGGCGATCCGCGAGGCGGTCGCCATGCTGCATGCCGGCGACACGCTGATCGTAGCCGGCAAGGGCCACGAGGAAGGCCAGACGATCGGCTCCGAGACCTTGCATTTCTCCGATCATGAGGAAGTTCGCGCAGCACTCGTAGAGCGTGCCGCATGAGCTTGTTGTGGACCTCCGAGGCGCTGGTCACCGCCATGGACGGGCGGCCGCTCGGGCCGATGCCGGACGGCATATCGGGTATTTCAATCGACAGCCGCAGCCTACAGCCCGGCGACGCCTTCTTCGCCATCAAGGGCGAGGCGATGGACGGGCATGACTTCGTCACGTCAGCCATCAAAGCCGGCGCCGGGGTTCTGGTGGTAGCCGAAGGCAAGCTGCCGTCGCTCGGCCGGCTGACGGCGCCGATCATCGTCGTCGATGATGTGCTGGTCGCGCTGGAAAAGCTCGGAGTAGCCTCCCGCGCGCGCTCCCAAGCCAAAATCATCGCGGTGACCGGTTCGGCTGGCAAGACCACCACCAAGGAAGCGCTGCGTCATGTGCTGCAAGCCGTCGGCAAGACGCATGCCTCGGCGCAGTCGTTCAACAATCACTGGGGCGTGCCGCTGACATTGGCGCGCATGCCCGCCGATTGCGACTATGCCGTTTTCGAAATCGGCATGAACCATCCTGACGAGATACGGCCGCTGGTGAAAATGGTGAGGCCGCATGTCGCCATCGTGACCATGATCGCGGCCGCCCACCTTGGCTTCTTCCGCAACCTGGACGAGATCGCCAAGGCCAAGGCCGAGATTTTCGAAGGGCTGGAGCCTAACGGTGCCGCTGTCCTCAACCGCGACGATGCGCGCTTCAAGATTCTCGACAAAATGGCGCATGCCGCCGGCGTCGAGCACGTCTACGGTTTCGGCGAGAATGCGCGTTCGACCTTCAAGCTGGTCCAATGCGAACTGCACGCCGATCATTCCGACATCAGTGCCAGGATCAGCGGCCACGAAGTGTCGGCTCGGATCGGTGCGCCCGGCCGCCATATGGTGCAGAACGTGCTGGCGGTGCTGGGGGCGGCGCATCTGATCGGGGCCGATGTCGACAAAGTGGCCCTGGCACTGGCCGATCTCTCGGCCGAGCGCGGGCGCGGCAAGCGCCATGTGCTGCGCCACCCCGGTGGCTCGACTTCGAGCCATCCCGGTGGCTCGACTTCTAGCTACCCCGGCGGGCCGATCACGCTGATCGACGAGAGCTACAACGCCAATCCGGCGTCGATGGCTGCCGCGATGGCATTGCTCAACGCGACGCCGGTGACGGGCGAGGGCCGCCGCATCGCCGTGCTCGGCGACATGCTCGAACTCGGCGACCATTCGGCCAAGCTGCATGCCGCTCTCGCCGACCTTATCGTTGGCACCGGGACGCAGACCGTCTTCCTCGGTGGCCCTGAAATGCGGGCACTGGCCGAGATACTGCCCGGCGAAGTCAAGACGGAATACCGTGCCGGTGTCGAGGAACTGAAGCCGGTGCTGCTGGCCGCGCTGAGGCCAGGCGACGTGGTGATGATCAAATCGTCGAAAGGCATCGGCTTTGCAAAACTGGTCGATGCGGTGCTGGGCAAATTCCCGCCTGAATCGACAACCAGAAAACAGACCCAGGTCGGGGGACGATAACGCATGTTCACATTACTCGTCGATTTTGCGGACAAGATCTCGGCCTTCAACGTCTTCCGCTACATCACCTTCCGCACCGGCGGGGCGTTGATCACGTCGGCGCTGATCGTCTTCATCTTCGGACCGACCATCATCAATTCGCTGCGCCTGCGGCAAGGCAAGGGCCAGCCGATCCGGGCTGACGGGCCGCAGACGCATTTCAAGAAGGCTGGTACGCCGACCATGGGCGGCCTGATGATCCTGTCCGGCATCATAGGCTCGTCGCTGCTGTGGGCGAACCTGTCGAGCATCTACGTCTGGGTGGTGCTGCTGGTGACTGTGGGCTTCGGCTCGATCGGCTTCTACGACGACTATCTCAAGGTGACCAAGCAGTCGCATCTCGGCTTTTCCGGCAAGGCGCGGCTGGCGCTCGAATTCGTCATCGCCGGCATTGCCGCATGGGTGATCATGCATAACGGCCAGGCGCCGTTCTCCTCGTCGCTGACATTTCCCTTCGCCAAGGAATTCATCGTCAATCTCGGCTGGTTCTTCATTCCGTTCTCCTGCTTCGTCATCGTCGGTGCCGGCAATGCGGTGAACCTGACCGACGGCCTGGACGGGCTGGCGATCGTGCCTATCATGATCGCGGCGGCCTCCTTCGGCGTCATCGCCTATCTCTCCGGCAACGCTGTCTTCGCCGAATATCTGCAGATCCATTTCGTGCCCGGCACCGGCGAACTGGCGGTCGTGCTTGGCGCGGTCATCGGTGCCGGCCTCGGCTTTCTCTGGTTCAACGCGCCACCGGCGGCGATCTTCATGGGCGACACCGGTTCGCTGGCCATGGGTGGCCTGATCGGCACCGTGGCGGTAGCCACCAAACACGAGATCGTGCTTGTCATCGTCGGCGGATTGTTCGTCGTGGAAATCCTGTCGGTCATCATCCAGGTCGGCTACTTCAAGATGACCGGCAAGCGGGTGTTCCTGATGGCGCCGATCCACCATCATTTCGAAAAGCTGGGCTGGACCGAAAGCCAGGTGGTGATCCGCTTCTGGATCATCGCCGTCATCCTGGCGCTGGTCGGCCTGTCAACCCTGAAGCTGAGATAGGAGTCCGCTTGATCCCCGCCGCATCCTTTTCAGGCAGGCGCGTTTCGCTCTTCGGGCTCGGTGGTTCGGGGATTGCGACGGCGCGCGCGCTTATCGAGGGCGGCGCGGATGTGCTGGCCTGGGACGACAATCCCGAAAGCGTCGCCAAGGCCGCCGCCACCGGGATTGCAACAGCCGATCTGCGCGGCGCCGACTGGGCGAAGTTCTCAGCCTTCGTGCTGTCGCCGGGTGTACCGCTGACGCATCCCAAGCCGCATTGGACGGTGGAGCTGGCGCGCGGTTCGGGTGTCGAGATCATCGGCGACATCGAGCTTTTCTGCCGAGAACGGATGCTCAAGGCGCCGATATCGCCCTTCATCGCCATCACCGGCACCAACGGCAAGTCGACGACGACCGCGCTGACGGCGCATATCCTGAAAGCGGCGGGACGAGACGCCCAGATGGGCGGCAACATCGGCCGCGCGGTGATGACGCTCGATCCGCCTGAGCCCGATCGGCACTATGTGGTCGAATGCTCGTCCTACCAGATCGACCTCGCGCCTTCGATCAACCCGACGGCCGGAATCCTGCTCAATCTAACCCCCGACCATCTCGACCGTCACGGCACCATGCAGCACTACGCCTCAATCAAGGAACGGCTGGTGGCCGGCAGCGAGACGGCAATCGTCGGCATCGACGATTCCTGGTGCGCGCAGATCGCCGAGCGGCTGGAGCGGGCGGGGCGGCATGTCATCCGGATTTCCAAGCGGCTGCCGCTGACCGACGGCTATTTCGCCGACGGCAGCTACCTGATGGAAGCTGTGCATGGCCGCTACAGCCGCGTCGCTTTCCTCGAAGGCATCGGCTCGCTGCGAGGCCAGCACAATGCGCAGAACGCGCTGGCTGCCGTCGCCGCCTGCCTCAAGGTCGGACTGGAGCTCGGCGAGATCCAGTCGGGGTTGGAGAGCTTTCCCGGCCTCGCCCATCGCATGGAGCAGGTCGGCCGCAAGGACCATGTGCTGTTCATCAACGATTCCAAGGCGACCAACGCCGATGCGGCGGCACCGGCGCTGTCCAGCTTTGCGCGCATCTACTGGATCGCCGGCGGCCTGCCCAAGGAAGGCGGCATCGAGCCGTTGCGCGGTTTCTTTCCGCGGATCGCCAAGGCCTATCTGATCGGCGAGGCCGCCCCCGCCTTTTCGGCGACGCTGGGTGAGGCCGTGCCCTACGAAATTTCAGGAACGCTGGCCGCGGCGGTCGAGCACGCCTCGCATGATGCGGCACTGGACGACAGCGGCGAGGCGGTGGTGCTGTTGTCGCCGGCCTGCGCCAGTTTCGACCAGTTCAAGAATTTCGAAGTCCGCGGCGAAGCCTTCAGGCAAGCTGCGTATGCTATCGAGGGCGTGAAACCCATTGGAGGGACACGATAATGCAAAGCCGTCTCGACAAAAGTCCGGTTGCGACCTGGTGGTGGACGATCGATCGCTGGTTCCTGGCGGCGTTCCTGTCGCTGATGGGGCTCGGCATCGTGCTGTCCTTTGCCGCCAGCCCGGCAGTGGCCGAACGCATCGGTCTCGACAGTTTCCACTTCGCCACCAGGCAGATCATCTTCACGGTGCCGGCGCTTGGCGTGATGCTGGCCGTGTCGTTCCTCGATTCCCGGCAGATCCGGCGCATGGCGCTGATCATGCTTTGCCTGATGCTGGTGCTGATGGTCGCGGTGCTCTATGTCGGCGTCGAGGTGAAGGGCGCGCGCCGCTGGGTGTCGCTTGCCGGCCTGTCCATCCAGCCCTCTGAATTTCTGAAACCCGCCTTCGTCATCATGTGCGCGTGGCTGTTTGCCGAGCACAAGCGCCAGCCCGACATTCCGGGCAATCTGTTCGCCATGCTGTTGCTGGTGCTGGTCGTGTCGCTGCTGGTGGCGCAACCAGACCTGGGCCAGACCATGCTGACGACCGGCACCTGGGGCATCATGTTCTTCATGGCGGGTCTGCCCTGGCTGTGGATCGTCGCGCTGGGTGCCGCCGGCGTCGGCGGTGTCTTTGCCGCCTATACGGTGTTTCCGCACGTTGCCTTGCGCATCGACAAGTTCCTCACCGGCGAAGGCGACACGTTCCAGGTCGACATGGGGCGCGAGGCGCTGATCAATGGCGGCTGGTTTGGCGTCGGTCCGGGCGAAGGCACCGTCAAGCGGGTCATCCCGGACAGCCATGCCGACTTCGTCTTCTCGGTCGCCGGCGAAGAATTCGGATTGATCATGTGCTTCTTCATCATGTCGATCTTCGCCTTCATCGTTTTGCGGGGCCTCAACACGGCGCTGAAGGAGCATGACGATTTCACCCGTTATGCGGTCGGTGGCCTCGTCACCGTGTTCGGCCTGCAGGCCGTCATCAACATGTGCGTCAACCTGCAGCTTGTGCCGGCCAAGGGCATGACGCTGCCGTTCATCTCCTATGGCGGCTCCTCGCAGATCGCGATCGCAATCTCGATGGGCATGGTGCTGGCTTTGACACGCAAGAGGCCGGAGAAGCGCAAGCAGATGGGCTTTGCGCTGCCGCAGCGCGCGCTGCCGGCGGAGTGATATGGCCAGAGGCATCATCCTTCTCGCGGCGGGCGGAACCGGTGGGCATCTTTTCCCGGCCGAAGCGCTGGCGCACGAGCTGAACGAGCGCGGCTGGTCGGTGCACCTGGCAACCGACGACCGTGCCGAACGGTTCGCCGGCCATTTTCCGGCCGCCGCCGTCCATCCGATCCAGTCGGCGACGATGGGTTCGAAAAATCCGTTTGCCCTGCTTGGCGCTTTCTGGAAAATCTGGCGCGGCGTGCGCCAGGCCTCCGCCATCATCGCCAGGATCAAGCCGGATGCCGTCGTCGGCTTCGGCGGCTACCCGACCCTGCCGCCGCTCTACGCGGCGACGCGGCGTAAGGTGCCGACGCTGATCCATGAGCAGAACGCGGTGATGGGCCGCGCCAACCGGGCGCTGGCCGGGCGTGTCGATGCGATCGCCGGCGGCTTCCTGCCGCAGGACACCAGTGCCGCCGGCGCCAAGACGGTGACGACGGGCAATCCGGTCAGGCCTGCCGTGCTGGAAGCGGCCAACACGCCCTATGCGGCGTCGGTCGGGGAACAGCCGTTCCGCCTGCTGGTGTTCGGCGGCAGCCAGGGCGCCCAGTTCTTTTCCGACGCCGTGCCGGGGGCGATTGCGCTGCTTTCCGATGCCCAGCGCAAGCGGCTGGTGATCACGCAGCAGGCGCGCGCGGATGACGTGGCGCGGGTCAAGGCTGCCTATGCCGCCCTCGGCGTAGCCGTCGAGGTTTCGCCGTTCTTCACCGACATGGCGGTACGCATGGCGGCGGCGCATCTGGTGATCTCGCGTTCCGGCGCTTCGACAGTCTCGGAGATCGCCGTTATCGGCCGGCCGGCACTGCTGGTGCCTTACCCGCACGCGCTCGACCACGACCAAGCGGCGAATGCAGCGGCCCTTGCCGCCGCCGGCGGTGGCGAAGTGCACCCGCAATCCTCGCTTTCGCCCGAACGCATCGCAGCCCTCGTCGGCGGGCTAATGGACGCCCCCGAGCGGCTGGCGGCGATGGCCGCGGGCGCGAAATCGGCGGGCAGGCCCGACGCGGCACGGTTGCTCGCCGATCTCACAGAGGCTATTGCGTCCAAAAAAGCCGTTTCGGATTTCAGGAAGGGGACGCAAGCATGAAGATGCCGCAGACCATAGGCCTTGTGCATTTCATCGGCATTGGCGGCATCGGCATGAGCGGCATCGCCGAAGTGCTGCACAATCTCGGCTACAAGGTGCAAGGCTCCGACCAGGCCGAGAGCGCCAATGTCCAGCGGCTGCGCGACAAGGGCATCGAATGCTTTGTCGGCCACAAGCCCGAAAACCTCGGCGATGCCGAGGTTGTGGTCGTCTCGACGGCAATCAAGAAATCCAATCCGGAACTCAAGGCCGCGCGCGAAAAGCTGCTGCCGATCGTGCGCCGGGCCGAGATGCTGGCCGAGCTGATGCGCTTCCGCCAGGCGGTGGCCATCGGCGGCACGCATGGCAAGACGACGACGACCTCGATGGTGGCGACCCTGCTCGATGCCGGCGGGCTCGATCCGACCGTCATCAATGGCGGCATCATCAATGCCTACGGCACCAACGCCCGCATGGGCGATGGTGAGTGGATGGTGGTGGAGGCCGACGAGAGCGACGGCACCTTCCTGAAGCTGCCGGCCGAGATCGCGGTCGTCACCAACATCGATCCCGAGCATCTCGATCACTATGGTAGCTTCGACAAAGTGCGCGAGGCGTTCCGCCAGTTCGTCGAAAACGTGCCGTTCTATGGTTTTGGCGTGATGTGCACCGATCATCCCGAGGTGCAGGCGCTGGTCAGCCGTATCGAGGACCGCCGCATCGTCACCTATGGCGAGAACGCGCAGGCCGATGTGCGCTTCACCAACCATCGCATGGCGGGTGCCATTTCGGAATTCGACGTGGTGATCCGCGACCGCAAGACCGGCGACCAGACGACGATAGCAGGCCTGCGCCTGCCGATGCCCGGCCGTCACAACGTCTCCAACGCGACCGCCGCGATCGCGGTCGCGCATCAGCTCGGCCTGTCGGCCGAGGCGATCAAGAGGGGCTTGTCGTCCTTCGCCGGCGTCAAGCGCCGCTTTACCCATACCGGCTCGTGGAACGGCGTGGACGTGTTCGACGATTACGGCCACCATCCGGTCGAGATCTCTGCGGTGCTGAAGGCGGCGCGCAGCGCCACCAAGGGGCGCGTCATCGCCATCGCCCAGCCGCATCGCTTCACCCGTCTGCATGATCTGTTCAACGAGTTTTCCGCCTGCTTCAACGACGCCGACACGGTGATGGTGGCGCCGGTCTATGCGGCCGGCGAGGAGCCGATCGAAGGCGTCAGCTCGGACGCGCTGGTGTCGCGCATCCGCGCCGGCGGCCATCGCGATGCGCGTTACATCGAGGGTCCGGTGGCGATTGCGCCCATCATCCGCGAGCTGGCCAAACCAGGCGATTTCGTGGTCTTCCTTGGCGCCGGCAACATCACCCAATGGGCCTATGCGTTGCCCAAGGAGCTTGGCGGGACCGTCTCATGATGCACGGCCAGGCCCTGATCGACAGACTTGGCGACCGGCTTGCCGGCTTGCGCGGGCGCGTCACGCCGAATGCCGAGATGGACAAGATCACCTGGTTCCGTGCGGGTGGTCTGGCGGAAGTGCTGTTCCAGCCGGCGGACGAAGAGGACCTTGCCACGTTCCTCAAAGCCGTTCCGGAGGAAATACCGCTGACCATCGTCGGCGTCGGATCCAACCTTCTGGTCCGTGACGGCGGCATTCCGGGCTTTGTCATCAGGCTTTCGGCCAAGGGGTTTGGCGAAGCGGAAGTCATTTCGCCAATCAGGATCAAGGCCGGCGCGGCCACGCCCGACAAGCGCGTCGCCGCGGTGGCGCTCGAGGCCGGCATTGGCGGGTTTCATTTCTACCATGGCATTCCGGGCGCCGTCGGCGGCGCACTGCGGATGAATGCCGGTGCCAATGGCGTCGAGACGCGCGAGCGCGTCGTCGAGGTGCGCGCGCTCGACCGCAAGGGCAATGTGCAGACGCTCAGCAATGCCGACATGGGCTACGCCTATCGTCATTCGGCGGCACCTGCCGGACTTATCTTTACCTCGGCCGTGTTGGAAGGCTTTGCCGAGGACAAGGCCGTGATCAAGGCAGCGATGGATGCCGTGCAGAACCACCGCGAGACCGTGCAGCCGATCCGCGAGAAGACCGGCGGCTCGACCTTCAAGAATCCGGAAGGCACGTCGGCCTGGAAGGAGATCGACAAGGCCGGCTGCCGCGGCCTGATGATCGGTGGTGCGCAGATGTCGCCGATGCATTGCAACTTCATGATCAACACGGGAACCGCGACCGGCTACGACCTTGAATATCTCGGCGAGACGGTGCGTACGCGGGTGCTGGAGAATTCCGGTATCCGGCTGCAATGGGAAATCAAGCGCATTGGCAATTTCCGGCCGGGACATGCCGTTCAGGAGTTTCTCGGACAGCTTCTTTAGCCCGCGTCGAACTTCATGTGACACATGAAGTTCGACGGTGCCAAAACGGCCCGCAACCGTTGCTCCGAAGACTCAACTGCACGCTTTTCGCATCATTTTCTCAGAAAGTGAATCTCTCGGAATCGTAAGTACTTGCCAGTGAATCAACTCTCTGATTCTCTGTTCGAAAGCGTTTCCTGATTTGAGTCGTTCGACGCGTCACCCGCGTTTTCCGTCTGGGGGGCAACCTGCCGGGAGACTCGGACTCAATGTTGCGGAAAATCTTGGTTTTTGGTCCGCCGTGAGAGGGGATACCGGGGAATGAAAAGCAAGCATGTGGCTGTCCTGCTGGGTGGTTTTTCGTCCGAGCGGCCCGTGTCTTTGTCTTCGGGAAAGGCTTGTGCTGATGCGCTCGAGCAGGAAGGCTACCCGGTCACCCGCGTCGATGTCGGGCGCGATGTCGGCTCCGTACTTGCCGAGCTCAAGCCCGATGTCGTCTTCAACGCGCTGCATGGTCCCTTTGGCGAGGACGGAACCGTCCAGGGCATCCTCGAGTATCTCGGCATTCCCTACACTCATTCCGGCGTGCTCGCCTCGGCTCTGGCCATGAACAAGGAGCAGGCCAAGCGGGTTGCCAAATCGGTCGGTATCCCGGTCGCTGAATCGAAGGTCGCCAGCCGCTTCGCCATTCAGAACAAGCACCCGATGAAGCCGCCCTATGTGGTCAAGCCGGTCAATGAAGGCTCGAGCTTCGGCGTCGTCATCGTGCATGAAGGTCAGTCGCATCCGCCGCAGGTGATCGGCTCTTCCGAATGGAAATATGGCGATACCGTCATGGTCGAGCGCTACATCCACGGCCGTGAGCTGACCTGTGCGGTGATGGGCGATGTGGCGCTGGGGGTCTGCGAGATCATCCCGACCGGCCATTCTTTCTACGACTATGATTCAAAATATGTCGCTGGGGGATCAAAGCACGAATGCCCCGCAAAAGTTTCACCGAATATTTACCAAAAAATACAAACACTGGCGCTTAAGGCTCACCAAGCGATCGGCTGTCGGGGCGTTTCCCGATCGGATTTCCGTTATGACGATCGGCATTCCGAAAACGGCGAGATTGTCTGGCTCGAGGTCAACACCCAGCCGGGTATGACGCCGACGTCCTTGGTGCCTGAAATCGCCGCCCAGGCCGGGCACTCGTTTGGCGATTTGTTAAGTTGGATGGTGGAGGACGCTTCGTGTCTGCGTTGAAATGGGGACAGGGTAAGGAGAGGAGCGCGGCCGAGCCGGCACTGTTCGGCCTGCCGTTGTCATCAGGCCATTTCGTGCTGCCGCGCGTGCTTCGCCGCCCTGTGCGTATTCTGGCCCGTCTCGGTGTTGGGGAATTCCAGGCGCCGCGCTTTTCCGCGGCGATGATGTCGGCCGTGCTGATCGCCTCGAGCAGTGCCTACGGCGCCTATCTTGGAGGCCACGTCGACGGCATCGTCCAGAGCATCACCGCCCGCACCGGCTTTGCCGTCGACCAGGTCAAGGTGGTCGGCAATCGGCAGACCTCGGAGATCGATATCCTCGACAGGCTCGAACTCGACGGCTGGACGTCGCTGATCGGCTTCGATGCGGCGGCGGCGCGCGAGCGGATTTCCGGCCTGCCATGGATCGAGGTCGCGGCGGTGCGCAAGGTCTATCCGCACACGCTGGAAGTGCGTGTCGAGGAGCGCGCCGCCTTCGCGCTTTGGCAGCAGGGTGACGAGCTGTCCGTCATCGAGAGGAATGGCGCCGTGATCGCGCCGTTCTCGGGCGGCAAGCAGGTGCTGCTGCCGCTGCTGATCGGCACCGGCGCCCCGGCGAGCGCGCCCGACTTTCTGGCCAAGATCGAAAAATATCCCGATCTCGCGAGCCGGATCAAAGGCTATGTCCGCGTCGGAGAAAGGCGTTGGGACCTGAAGCTCGACAATGGCATCACCGTCAAGCTTCCCGAGGATGGCGAGGATCAGGCACTCGCCGAACTCGTCAAGATGGATCATGAGAAGGGCCTGTTGTCGCGCGATATCGCCGCCGTCGACATGCGTCTGACCGACCGGCTGGTCGTGCAGTTGACGCCCGAGGCGGCGACGCAGCGCGAAGCCGCACTCAACGAAAAGCCCAAGAGCCTTAAGCACAAGCCGGAGACGAAGATATGAGCTGGCTTGGCGGTCATGGCGATGCCTCGTCGCGCCGGTCCGGCACCCTGACGGTGCTGGATGTCGGTTCGAGCAAGGTCTGCTGCATGGTGGCCAAGCTGAAGCCGAGTGATGACGGCAAGCTGCTGCGTGGCCGCTCCCACCGGATCCAGGTGATCGGCATCGGCCATCAGAAATCGCAAGGCGTGAAGTCCGGCGTCGTCGTCGATCTCGATCGTGCCGAGCATGCCATCCGCCTTTCCGTCGATGCGGCCGAGCGCATGGCTGGCCTGACGGTCGATTCGCTGATCGTCAACATGACCGCCGGCCGGCTGAAGAGCGAAGCCTTCTCCGCCACCATCAACCTTGGCGGCCACGAGGCCGACGAGGCCGATATCAAGCGCGTTCTGGGCGCCGGCGCCAAGCAGGCGCTGAAGGCCGAACGCGAGGTGATCCATTCGCTACCCGTCGGCTTCTCGCTGGATGCAGAACGCGGCGTGCGCGATCCGCGCGGCATGGTCGGCGACGCACTCGGTGTCGACATGCATGTGCTGACCGGCGATGCCGCTCCGATGCGCAACCTGGAGCTTTCCATCAACCGTTCGCATCTATCGGTCGAGCGCATGGTGGCGACACCCTATGCCAGCGGCTTGGCGGCCCTGGTCGACGACGAACTGGAAATGGGCGCTGCCTGCATCGACATGGGTGGCGGCACGACGACGATCTCGGTGTTTTCGGAAGGCAAGTTCGTCCATGGCGATGCCATCGCCATCGGCGGCAACCATGTCACGCTTGACATGGCCAAGGGGCTTTCGACCTCGCTCGATGCCGCCGAACGGCTGAAGGTGATGCATGGTTCGGCGCTGCCCGGCAGCGCCGACGACCGCGACCTAGTCTCGATCCAGCCGATCGGCGACGATGGCGATGTGCCTTTGCAGATCCCGCGCTCGGTGATGACGCGCATCGTGCGCGCCCGCATCGACGAGACGCTGGAACTGCTGCGCGATCGGCTGAACAAGTCCGGCTACGGCAATGCGGTGGGCAAGCGTGTCGTTCTGACCGGCGGCGCCAGCCAGCTTGCCGGCCTGCCGGAGGCAGCGCGCCGCATCCTGGGGCGTAATGTGCGCATCGGCCGTCCGCTCGGCGTGGCCGGCCTGCCCGAAGCGGCGAAGGGGCCGGCGTTCTCGGCCGCGGTGGGGCTTCTGATCTACCCGCAGATGGCGAGCTTCGAGAGCCATCCGGCAAAAGGAATTTCCGGTCTCAGAATGACTGGAACGGGCGGAAAACTGCATCGCATGAGTCAGTGGTTGAGAGACAGTTTCTAATTGACGGGGACAGCCCCATAGGCGGCCGCGGCGGCGAAGCGGCGTGAAAGGCAAAGGACGGAGACAATGACCATCAATCTGCAAAAGCCGGACATCACCGAGCTTAAGCCGCGCATCACCGTGTTCGGTGTCGGCGGCGGCGGCGGCAATGCCGTCAACAACATGATCACCGCCGGGTTGCGCGGTGTCGAGTTCGTGGTGGCCAACACCGACGCGCAGGCGCTGACCATGTCGAAGGCAGGCCGCCTGATCCAGCTCGGCGCGCATGTCACCGAGGGCCTCGGCGCCGGCTCGCAGCCGGAAGTCGGCCGTGCGGCGGCGGAAGAGTGCATCGACGAGATCCTCGATCACTTGACCAACACCCATATGTGCTTCGTCACCGCCGGCATGGGCGGCGGCACCGGCACAGGTGCTGCTCCGGTCGTTGCCCGCGCAGCGCGCGAAAAGGGTATCCTCACCGTCGGCGTCGTCACCAAGCCGTTCCATTTCGAAGGCCAGCGCCGCATGAAGACAGCGGACTTCGGCATCGAGGAACTGCAGAAGTGCGTCGATACGCTGATCGTCATCCCCAACCAGAACCTGTTCCGGCTGGCCAATGACAAGACCACCTTCGCCGACGCCTTCGCCATGGCCGACCAGGTGCTCTATTCCGGTGTTGCCTGCATCACCGACCTGATGGTCAAGGAAGGCCTGATCAATCTCGACTTCGCCGACGTGCGCTCCGTCATGCGCGAGATGGGCAAGGCGATGATGGGCACCGGCGAAGCTTCGGGTGAGGGCCGTGCGATGGCCGCCGCCGAAGCGGCGATTGCCAACCCGCTTCTCGACGAGACCTCGATGAAGGGCGCAAAGGGCCTGCTGATCTCGATCACCGGCGGCCGCGACCTGACGCTGTTCGAAGTCGATGAGGCCGCAACCCGTATCCGCGAGGAAGTCGACCAGGACGCCAACATCATCCTGGGCGCCACCTTCGACGAGGAACTCGAGGGCGTCATCCGCGTCTCGGTGGTTGCTACCGGCATCGACAAGTCGGCGGCTGAAATCGCCGCGGCGCCGATCTCGATCCGCACGGCGCCTCCGAAGCCGGCCAGCCGCCCGGCCGTTGCCGCACCGGAAAGCCGCCCGGCTCCGGTCCAGCAGACCGCGTACGAACCGCGTGCCATCGACCCGGTCGCCGAAGCCATCCAGTTGGCCGAGGCAAATGCCGCGGCCATGGCACAGGCGCGTCCGGCTCCGGTCGCTCACGCCGAAGATTTCCGCCCGCAGAGCAAGATCTTCCAGGCGCCGCCAGCACAGCCGATGCCGCAGCCGGTGGTCCAGCAGATGCAGCCGGCTCCGCAGCCGCGCGAGATGCTACGCGAAGCCCCGCAGCCGGTTGCCATGGCGCCGCAGCGCATGCCGCGCGTCGAGGACTTTCCGCCCGTCGTCAAGGCCGAGGTGGATGCCAAGAGCCGCCCGGCCGACCACGAGAACAACAGCGGACCGATGGGCCTGCTGAAGCGCCTGACCAACGGACTGACCCGCCGCGAAGAAGAGCCTGCACGGCTGCAGCCGGCGCAGCCACGCGAACCCAAGCTGCGCCAGGCCGCACCCGAAGTGCGCCGTCTTGCCAGCCAGGACGCGCAGCTCTACGCACCGCGCCGCGGCCAGCTCGACGACCAGGGCCGCCTGACACCGCAGGTGAGGGCGACTCAGGAAGACGATCAGCTGGAGATTCCGGCGTTCCTGCGCCGCCAGGCCAACTGATTGGTAAACGGACTGTAATAGTTGTTAACAGGCAAGCGAGGAATCGCTTGCCTGTTAACGTTTTAAATGATGTGATTTCAATAACTTACAAAGTCGCGTCTATCCCGGTTCGCGGTTACACAGAGTAAGAAACCGTGATTTGGAGTCTCCCTGCACGAACACTATCTTCGCTGCCTACCATCGTCGGTTTGCCGGGATTTCGGGGGAAGTTGCCCTGCTTGCCGATTCACACAAGAGCCGCGCCCTCGGGCTGGAGAAGCGGACCTAGGCATTACGGGCTTATGGGGATTGTTTTGCACGACTATCAGACGACATTGAAGACGCGCGCGTCGCTTACCGGCACCGGCGTCCACAGCGGCAAGGAAGTTTCCATCAGCTTCGTGCCGGCGGATGCCGACACCGGCATCATTTTCCAGCTTTTCAACGGTGCAGAGCAGGGCAGCGAGTTTCGCGCCGTGGTCTCGGAAGTCGGCGCCACCGACCTGTGCACCATGCTTGGTGATCCCGCCGGCGAGCACATCGCCACGGTAGAGCACATCATGGCGGCGCTGTTCGGGCTCGGCATCGACAATGTCGCCATCGAGATCGACGGTTCCGAGGTTCCGATCTTCGATGGCAGCGCCATGGCGTTTGTCGAAGCCATCGACCAGGCGGGCATCGAGACGCTTACCGTCAAGCGTCGCTATATCAGGATCATCAAGCCTGTGCGCATCGAGAACGGCGCCTCCTGGGCAGAGTTCAGGCCCTATGACGGCACCCGTTTCGAGATCGAGATCGACTTCGAAAGCCCGGCAATCGGCCGTCAGCTGTTCGCGTCCGACCTCAATGCCGATATTTTCCGCCGCGACATCGCGCGCGCCCGCACCTTCGGCTTCATGAAGGACGTCGAGCGGTTGTGGGCTGCCGGCTATGCGCTCGGCTCCTCGCTGGAGAACTCGCTGGTGATCGGTGACGACAACCGCGTCATCAACATGGGCGGCCTGCGCTATCCCAACGAATTCGTGCGCCACAAGACACTGGACGCCGTGGGCGACCTGGCGCTGGCCGGCGCCCGCTTCATCGGCTGCTTCCGCTCCTATCGCGGCGGCCACAGGATGAATGCCGCGGCACTGCGCCGCCTGCTGTCCGACCGCACTGCTTTCGAGATCGTCGAGACGACACGCCGCGAGCGTGGCCGCAGTGCCGAAATGAATGCCGTCAACGCGCCGCTCTATGCGCCCTGGATGATCTGATTTTCTTCATTTCTTTCAAGTCCCATGGCGGGCGGCCGGTGTTGCAGGAATGCATCACCTGTCGGTGAAATTGCACTGATGTTCAAGCTGTGTCTGGCCGCCATAAAAATGTGCGATTGGCCGGAGATAGCGTTGCCGGGCAAGGCGGTAATGGTTTATGGCTGCTGCCGTCGATTAGTGCATGCCGCTCAAAAGTGGGGACCAGTTTTGAGACAACGGCATGCAGCAGACATTTAAATAACGCCGAAAGGGCGGAATCCAATCATGTTCTTCAAGCGAGTCGGTCAATCGAAAGCGCCGCAGAGGGCTGTTTTCCTGGCGCTTTCGGTGGTTGTTCCATCGCTCTTCCTGTCGGCCTGCATGTCGTCGGAGAAAGACATCGACCTGTCGACCTATGTCGACCAGACCGAACCGGCCGATGTTCTCTACAATCAGGGCCTTGCCAACCTCAACGCCGGACGCCTTCAAGAGGCGAGCCGCAAGTTCGACGCTGTCGACCGCCAGCATCCCTATTCGGAGTGGGCCCGCAAATCGATGGTGATGGGCGCTTTCGCCGACTATCGCCAGGGCAATTACGACGAGGCGATCGGCTCGGCCAAGCGCTATCTCACGCTCTATCCGTCGACCGACGACGCGGCTTACGCGCAGTACATCATCGGCTTGAGCTACTACCGCCAGATCAAGGACGTGACGCAAGACCAGAAGGAAGCGCGTCAGACCGTGCAGACGATGCAGGATCTGGTGACGCGCTGGCCGACATCGGAATATGTCGACGACGCCAAGGAAAAGATCCGCTTCGCCAACGATCAGCTGGCCGGCAAGGAGATGCAGATCGGCCGCTACTATCTCGAACGCCGTGAATACATCGCCGCCGTCAAGCGCTTCCGCACCGTGGTGGAGAATTATTCCAACACGCGCCATGTCGAGGAGGCACTCGCCCGCCTGACCGAAAGCTATTATGCGATGGGCCTGACCTCCGAGGCGCAGACCGCCGCTGCCGTGCTCGGTACCAACTACCCCGACAGCTCGTGGTACAAGGACTCCTACAAGCTCTTGCAGAGCAATGGGCTTGCACCGCGCGAAAATGCCGGCTCGTGGATATCCAAGGCCGGGAAGATGATCACCGGCGCCTGACCCTAAGCAGACTTCGCGGATTTCGCCTACGCGCCGTCCGCTTGGTTTTCCTGGTTTGTCGCGGGTTGTTGTCGCAAAACCGCAAGGCACTTTTGAGTAACCTGCTTGGA
Organism: Mesorhizobium sp. M0051; assembly: GCF_040323235.1. NCBI lineage: Bacteria > Pseudomonadati > Pseudomonadota > Alphaproteobacteria > Hyphomicrobiales > Phyllobacteriaceae > Mesorhizobium > Mesorhizobium sp. M0051. Next base: position 25,680 of record NZ_JAMYUT010000013.1, on the reverse strand, counting down.
GCCATTCGGACCGAAGCGTGCATGGCGCTTTTTCGGATTGATCCGGTGCTCAAACAAAAAGATAGTGCGCTGCGACTGCAAATGGTCGCGTGCCGTTCTAGATTCGGGTTCTGATGCTTTCCAGACTGTCGATCCGCGATATCGTCCTGATCGAGAAGCTGGATATCGACTTCCAGCCGGGTCTTTCCGTGCTGACCGGCGAAACCGGTGCCGGCAAATCCATCCTGCTCGATGCCTTGTCGCTGGCGCTCGGCGCGCGCGGCGACGCATCGCTTGTGCGCCATGGCGCTGCGCAAGGACAGGTCATCGCCGTCTTCGACGTGCCGCGCAACCATCCGGCCCGCATGCTGCTTGCCGACAACGCCATCGAGGATGACGGCGACATCATCCTGCGCCGTTTGCAGACAGCGGATGGCCGCACCCGCGTCTTCGTCAACGATCAGCCCTCAAGCGTCACCTTGATGCGCGATGTCGGCCGCGCGCTGGTCGAGATCCATGGCCAGCACGATGAACGCGCGCTGGTCGATCCCGGTGCGCACCGCGAGGTGCTCGACGCTTTCGGCGGCCATTTCGGCGCTGTTCGCTCGACGGGCGAGGCATGGCGGCACTGGCGCGCCTGCGAGCAGGAGCTGTCGCGACACCGTGCCAAGGTGGCGGCGGCCGCGCGCGAGGCCGACTATTTGCGCGCAGCGGTCGCGGAACTGACGAAGCTCGATCCGCAGCCGGGCGAGGAGACCGATCTCGCAGAATTGCGCGCGTCGATGATGCGGGCCGAAAAGATCGCATCGGAAATCCATGATGCGCAGGATGTGCTGTCCGGCCCGTCCTCGCCCTTGCCGCAATTGGCGAGCCTGCTGAGACGGCTGCAGCGCAAGGTGACTGAGGCGCCGGGCTTGCTCGATGACGTGGTCAAGTCGCTCGACGAGGCGATGCTGTCGCTCGACGCGGCGCAATCGGGCGTCGAGGCAGCGTTGCGCGCCACCGAATATGATCCGCAGCGCCTGGAGAAGGCGGAGGAGCGGCTATTTTCGCTGCGCGCCGCCTCGCGCAAGCACAGCGTCGCCGTCGACGACCTGGCGCAACTGCGCGACACGATGGTTGCCGACCTTGCCGATCTCGATGCCGGCGAGGAACGCCTGCACGGGCTGGAAAAGCAGGCCGCAGCGGCCCGCGAGACCTATGACATTGCCGCCGCGCAGCTATCCTCGCTTCGTCATGCGGCGGCTATCGGCCTGACGAAGGCGGTGATGGCGGAATTGCCGGCACTGAAGCTCGAACGCGCCGCTTTTATCGTGGAGATGAAAAGCGAGGCCGAGAGCCGCATGGAAGACGGCATCGACCAGATCGAGTTCTGGGTGTGCACCAACCCAGGCACGCGGCCCGGGCCGATGATGAAGGTCGCGTCCGGCGGCGAGCTTTCGCGTTTCCTTTTGGCGCTGAAGGTAGCGCTGGCCGATCGTGGCTCGGCGCCGACGCTGGTCTTCGATGAAATCGACACCGGCGTGGGCGGCGCCGTCGCGGACGCCATCGGCCAGCGGCTGGCGCGGTTGTCGAAGCGCGTCCAGGTGCTCTCGGTGACGCATGCGCCACAGGTGGCGGCGCGCGCGGCGACTCATTTCCTGATCTCCAAATCCGGTACCACCGACCGTGTCGCCACCGGCATTGCCGAGATGGACCGGCCGGCGCGGCAGGAAGAGATCGCGCGCATGCTGGCCGGCGCCACCATCACCGACGAGGCCCGCGCCGCCGCCGAGCGGCTGCTGCGTGAGAACACCGTCGCTTCCTGACGACGCTGCTTCTCGATCGGGATTGCTTCCAGCCGGTCAAATCCGACGTCCCAACAGAGTCAGCATATGGCTGCATCCCGCTGTTTAGGCGTGGTTTTGTCAGAATTTCAGCTCCCGTCCATCCGAATCCTGATCTATTGTCCCGAGCCAACAGCAGCCAGGTGCAAAACCATGTCCGAGAAGCCAGTTGATGCCCTGACCGAAATCGAGGCCGAAGCCGAGCTGAAGCGCCTGGCGGAACAGATCGCCGAGCACGACCGGCATTACCACACCGAAGACGCGCCTGTTATCACGGACGCCGAGTATGACGCGCTGGCGCGGCGCAATCTCGCCATCGAGGAGCGCTTTCCGGCGCTGGTGCGCGAGGATTCGCCCTCGCGCAGGGTTGGCGCGGCACCGGCGGAAGGCTTTACCAAGGTGCGCCATGCGGTGCCGATGCTCAGCCTCGCCAAGGCCTATACCGACCAGGATGTCATCGATTTCATCGAGCGCGGCCGGCGGTTCTTCGACCGCGACAAGGATCTCGACATCGCCTTCACGGCCGAGCCGAAGATCGACGGGCTGTCGGCTTCGCTGCGCTACGAAAAGGGCGTGTTCGTGCAGGGTGCGACGCGCGGCGACGGTGCCGTCGGCGAGGATATCACCGCCAATTTGAGGACGATTGCCGACATCCCGGCGAAACTGAAAGGCTCGGGCTGGCCCGAAATCATCGAGATCCGTGGCGAGGTCTACATGACCTATGCGGAATTCGAAGCGTTGAAGCAACGCTCGGCGGCAGTCGGCGGCCAGGACTACGTCAATCCGCGCAACACGGCGGCCGGGTCGCTGCGCCAGAAGGATCCGTCCGTCACCGCCAGCCGCAACCTCAAATTCTTCGCCTATGCCTGGGGCTACACGACTGCGGATCCTGCTCCGACCCAGTATGATTCGGTGCAGAAGTTCGCGGAGTGGGGATTCAAGATCAGTCCTCTGATGGTGCGGGCGAAATCGGCCGATGACCTGATCGAGCATTATCATCGGATCGAGGAGCAGCGCTCGGCGCTGGGCTACGACATCGACGGCGTCGTCTACAAGGTCGACCAGTTGGAGCTGCAGCGCAGATGGGGGTTCGTCACAGGCGAGCCGCGCTGGGCGGTCGCGCACAAATTTCCGGCCGAACAGGCGATGACGACCGTGCTCAAGATCGATATCCAGGTCGGCCGCACCGGCACGCTGGCGCCGGTTGCGCGGCTGGCGCCGGTCACGGTCGGCGGCGTCGTGGTCGAGAACGTCACGCTGCACAATGAGGACTATATCAAGGGCCTGGACAGCACCGGCCAGCCGATCCGCGACGGCATCGACGTGCGCATCGGCGACACGGTGGTGATCCAGCGGGCCGGCGATGTCATTCCGCAGATCGTCAGCGTCGTCATCGACAAGCGGCCGCCCGATGCCGTGCCATACGAGTTCCCGCACACCTGTCCGATCTGCGGTTCGCCGGCGACGCGCGAGATCAACGAGAAGACCGGCAAGGAGGACTCCCGCCGGCGCTGCACCGGCGAACTGATTTGTCCGGCGCAGGCGGTGGAAGGATTGCGCCACTTCGTGTCACGTGGCGCCCTGGATATCGAAGGCCTGGGGGCGGAGAACATAGACACTTTCTTCAATGCGGGATTGATCAAGACTGCCGCCGATATCTTCACGCTCAGGGATCGGCGCCCGGCGGTCACCAGGGCACTCGCTGAACGGCGCGAGGAGCAGGCGAGGCAGCGCGAGGCCGCATCGGGCAAGACGCGCAAGAATGTACGCAGCGTCGAGGATCGCAATTACGAAGGGTTAGACAAGCTGTTCGCGGCGATCGACTCGCGCCGCGAGCCGGAACTCGACCGTTTCATCTTCGCACTCGGCATCCGCCATATTGGCGAAACGACGGCCGCAGTGCTTGCCCGGACGTTCTCGACCATCGAGGAGTTGATCCGCGTCGGCAAGGAAACAGCGGCCGCTGCCGATCCGCACAGTGTCTTCCCGTCGGTCAACGGCATCGGCGACACGGTTATCAATGCGCTGCGCGATTTCTTCGGCAATCAACGCAATGACGACGTGCTCGACGCGCTGCTCAAGCAGGTCAAGCCGAAGCCTTATATCGTCAACGTCTCGGCCGACAGCGAGGTCGCCGGCAAGACGATCGTGTTCACAGGTTCGCTGGAGAAGATGACACGTTCCGAAGCCAAGGCGATGGCGGAGCGTCTCGGCGCCAAGGTTGCAGGGTCGGTTTCGGCGAAGACCGATCTTGTCGTGGCCGGGCCCGGTGCCGGCTCCAAGCTGAAGCTCGCCAGCGAACACGGCATCGAGGTGATCGACGAGGACGCCTGGCTGGCGCGGATAGGCAAGGCATGACTGGATCGTTCACCGGCTTCGGCGCCAAAGCCATTCCGTTCCTTAAGGCGCTGGATTTCCACCAGAGCCGCGAGTGGTTCCTGGAGAATCGCGACATTTTCGAAAAGGATTTGCGCGATCCCTTCGGCGATCTTGTCGAGACGCTGACGGAGCGCTTCGCGAAGGCCGGCATCGGCCTGCGCGGCGACCGCAAGAAATCACTGTTCCGGATCAATCGCGACGTGCGCTTCGCCAAGGACAAGCGGCCCTACAACCGGCATCTGTCGGCCATCCTGTCGCCCGACGGCACCAAGATGGAGCAAGGGGTGTTCTACGTGCATATCGGGCTGGAGCGCTGCTTTGCCGGCGTCGCCTGGTGGCAGCCGGAGCCGGCGCTGCTGCTGGCGATGCGAAAAGCCATCGCGACAAAACCGGACAATTTTCGCGCCGTGGTGGCGGCGTTGAAGAACAACCGTCTTGAACTGGAGACGGAAGGCTGCATGAAGCGCACGCCACGCGGCTTCGAGCATATCAGCGATGCAGATCTGGTCGCCGCTATCCGCAACCGGCATTTTGTCGTCCAGCACCTCATCGATCAGGCGGGAATTCATGAGGCTGATCTGGTCGACGAGCTCGTCGATTTCACCTTGCGTGCCAAGCCGCTGCTCGACTGGGGCCGAGCGATCGAGGGCAAGGTTTCGGAGCTTTGGGCCACCCCGTAGCCGTTTCGGGTTTCAAGTCGAAGCGAGGGCCGATGCACGGCCTGGTTGCTTTGTGAGTGCAGTTATGCTATGTATTTAGCCATGGTGCTGATTTGCGCCAGTAACCCGCCGCAGAGGCGGGTTTTGCGTTTCGGGTCCTGGCACCGTCCTGCACAGCCGATGAAGCACAGGCGAGTGCGCCTGTAGGGCGCCAACTGGAATCAGGGAATCACACGGCGCGCGTATCGCGGCCTTGCTAGATCAGGACATATCAGTTTCGCTGATTTGTTGGCTCAAGCGAATTCGTCTGACTTTTCAACCGCGCACCCCCTAAATACCGGCGCGACGTTAGGAATGTGACATGTCGGCTGAGACCTTGACTACGAATTCCGTGAACAGCGATTTCTGGCAAGGTGTTCGGCTCTCGATGCCTGTCGTGGTGGCGTCGGCGCCGTTCGCGGTGTTGTTCGGCGCGCTCGCCGTCGACAATGGCTTCTCGGTCCTCGAAGCCTTCCTGATGAGCGCGCTGATCTTCGGTGGCGCCAGCCAGATGGTCGGCATCCAGCTGTTTGGCCAGCATGTGGCGCCGTGGTTGATCGTGCTGTCGATCTTTGCCGTCAATTTCCGCCATGTGCTCTATTCCGCCGGCATCGGCCGGCGCATCGCGCACTGGCCCGTCATCAGCCAAGCGCTCGGCTATTTCATCCTTACCGATCCGCAGTTCGCGGTGGCCGAGGCGAGGGCGCAATCCGGCCAGACGGTCGGCTTTGCCTGGTATCTGGGACTTGGACTGCCGGTCTACCTGTTCTGGATCGTCGAAAGTGCGCTTGGCGCGGTGTTCGGCAAGCTTATCCCCGACACGCATGCGCTGGGCATCGACTTCCTGCTGCCGATCTATTTTCTTGGTCTGGTGCTGGGCTTCCGCAAGCGGCCGCTGTGGCTGCCGGTGGTCATCGCCAGTGGCGCCGCCTCGATCATCGCCTACAAGACGGTGGGCTCGCCCTGGCATGTCTCGATCGGCGCGATTGCCGGTGTGCTGCTGGCGGTCATCCTGCCTCCCCACCACAGCGGCGTGAAGGCACGGCCATGAGCACGACATTCTGGATCATCATCGCCGGCGCGATCGCCACCTATCTCACGCGCATTGGTGGGCATCTGGTCATCTCCCGCTTCGACACCATCCATCCGCGCGTCGAGGCAGGCCTCAATGCCGTGCCGGCGGCGGTGCTGACGACGCTGGTGGCGCCGGAGCTGTTGAATGCCGGACCGGCGGAATGGGCAGCGTTGGTCGTCACATCAGTGGTTTCGCTGCGTGGCGGACTGATGTCGATGTTCCTGGCGGGGGCTGCGGTGTTGATTTTGGCGCGGCAGGTTGTGGGGTAGCTGCTCCTCAAGGAGATTTGCGAAGGTCGCGAAACTGCCAATCTCCCCCCATGTGGGGGAGATGTCCGGCAGGACAGAGGGGGGCGTGAAGGATCGCCAACGTCATTTGTCCCACGACCAAGCCAAAATAATCCCAGGGCGCAATTGCAAATCGATCGAGAGGTCGGCGGGACAGCGCCCCCCTCTGCCCTGCCGGGCATCTCCCCCACGAGGGGGGAGATTGGCAGCCTCACCGTTCAATCAAATCTTGGCGTCGTGGGGCAGCGGCGCCGTCGCTTTCTCCAGCCAGGCCAGCGTCTCGCCGTCGAGCATCGGTCCGATCTCGGCCAGCACGCGCGCATGATAGGTGTCGAGCCAATGCAGCTCGTCGCGCGTCAGCAAATCCGATCGCACCAGCCTGGTATCGATCGGCGCCAGCGTCAGCGTCTCGAAGCCGTGCATGGCGATGTCGCCGCCCTCGATCGCTTCGGCCGGCGTGACCAGGATGAGGTTCTCGATGCGAATGCCGTAGGCACCTTCCTTGTAGTAGCCCGGCTCGTTGGACAGCATCATGCCTTCCAACAGTTTTTCGGTGCCGGTGCGGGCAATGCGCTGCGGCCCTTCATGCACGGCCAGATACGAGCCGACGCCATGGCCGGTGCCGTGGGCGAAGTCGCAGCCGTGCTTCCACAGCGCCATGCGGGCGACGGCATCGATTTCCGAGCCGCGCGTGCCGGCGGGGAAGCGCAGTGTGGAAATGCCGATCATGCCTTTTAGCACCAGCGTGAAACGCTCGCGCATCTCCTGCGTCGGCTGGCCGATCGGCACGGTGCGGGTGATGTCGGTGGTGCCGTCCTGATACTGCGCGCCGGAATCGAGCAGGAACAGTTCGCCGGCCTTAAGCTTGCGGTTGGTGGCGCGCGATACGCGGTAGTGCATGATGGCGCCGTTCGGGCCGGCGCCGGAAATGGTGTCGAAGGCGACGTCGCGCAGCGGCATCTGGGTTTCTTCACCTGTCTGCCGGCGCGTCTCCTCCAGCCTGGTGACGACGGATATCTCGTCGAGCGAGCCGGGTTTTTGCCGCTCCAGCCAGCACAAAAGCTTCGCCACGGCCGCGCCATCGCGCCGATGCGCGGCGCGCGAGCCATTGATCTCGGCCTGATTCTTGGTGGCCCGCGGGATGCGGGCGGGGTCGGGTGCCGCAACCACCGTGCCACCATTGGCCTCGACCAGCATGCGCAGCCTGTCAGCGGCCAGCACGGGGTCGAGCGCGATTTTCGCGCCACTCTTGGCGAGGGCCACGATCGCCGCTTCGAATTCGCTGGGCTCATGCGGTTCGGCGAGCTGGGTGAGGTAGGCCGCGACCTGACGCGAGAATTTGCGCCGGTCCATGAAAAGCTGGTGCGACCCGTCGGCGGCGAGGATGGAGAAACCAAGCGCCAGCGGCGTGTGCGGCACGTCGCCGCCACGGATATTGAAGGCCCAGGCGATGGAGGAGGGGTCGGTGAGCACCGCGTGGGTGGCGCCGTCCTTGGCGATCGCGGCCGCCAGCCGCGCCAGCTTGTCCTTGGCGAGTTCGCCGGCAAAGCCGATCGGGTGAAGTTCGACGGGTGCCACCGGCGCGTCCGGCTGATCCTTCCAGATGATGTCGATCGGGCTCTTGTCGAGCGGCACCAGCACCGCGCCCGACTTGTCGGCCGAAGCCTGCAGCGCCTTGACCTCGCTGATCGTGTGCAGCCACGGGTCGAAGCCGAGCCGCGCGCCCTTGCCTAGATTGTCCTTGAGCCAGACGGCGGGCGGGTTATCGACCAGGCTTTCGATTGCAAAAATGTCGAGATCGACCTCGCCCCGCACCTGCAGCGTGTAGCGCCCATCGACGAAGACGAAGGCGCGGTCGCGCAGGACGATGGCGACGCCGGCCGAGCCACTGAAGCCGGTCAGCCATTTCAACCGCGCCGAACGATCGGCGACATATTCACCCTGGTGCTCGTCGGCGCGCGGCACGATGAAGCCATCCAGCCCGTTGGCTTCAAGCCATTGGCGCAGCAACCCCACGCGCGGTTTGCCGACGGCCGGGTCGCCCGCGGAATCGAAGGTCTGGAACATGGTGGCCTCCTGCAGTCAGCACAACCGTAGCGTAAGGTCGCGGAAACCGGAATCGATTTCCGGCAGCGGCAAATTGCTACGGCATCGCTTGACTGACAACCGGCGGACCTTGGTCCAAGCTTGTTGTCGGCTTCAATGTTTGAGGTGGATCGTCACCCAGCCTTCGCGATGCAGGGTTCTGACATGCCGGAAGTTCTGGCCGACATAGGCCGAGACGACGGCGTCGCGCTGCCGCTCGAGGATGCCTGACAGCACGATCGAGCCACCGAGGGCGATGTGATCGGCCATTTGCGGGGCCAGCCGCATCAGCGGCCGTGCCAGTATGTTGGCGACGATGAGATCGAAAGGCGCGCGTTTGCCGAAGATCGGGTGGTGAAAGCCTGGAGCGGTGACCGTTTCCACCAGCGCCTTGACGTGGTTGAGCCGCGCATTGGCGGCTGCCACTCTCACCGCCACCGGATCGATGTCGGTGGCCAACACGGGAATACGCGCCAGCTTGGCGACGGCAATTGCCAGCACAGCACTACCGGTGCCAAGGTCGAGCGCGTTGCGCGGGTGCTCGCGCCGGACCACTTTTTCCAGCATTTCCAGGCAGCCGGCCGTGGTGCCGTGGTGACCGGTGCCGAAGGCGAGGCCGGCCTCTATCTCGATTGCGAACTCGCCGCTATGGCGTTTTTTGCGATCATGCGAGCCGTGGACGAAGAAACGGCCAGCGCGCACCGGCTTCAGCCCTTCCAGCGAGCGTGCCACCCAGTCGATGTCAGGCAGGCTCTCGCGCTCGATCGGCTTCGACAGGGAAAGCCCGGCAAGGATGTCCTTCAAGCGGGCCTCGACCGCATCGACGTCGCCATCGGCGTAGAGCGACACTTCGTGGATGTCATTGTCCTCGTCGACCTCAAGCAGGGCGATTGGCAGGCCTTCATCCTCGAAGGCCGCTTCGAGCGCATCGAAAATGCGGATCGACTCGATCTTTCCGATGGAGAAGTAGAGGCGCGTCTGGGTCATGAAATGATGATCAGCTTTTCGCCGCCAGCAGCTTCAGCTTGGTCATGGCCGTTTCCGAACTTTCGCCATAGGCGATGGTGCCGGCAAAGTCACCCTTGGCGTTGAGCAGCAGCACCGAAGCCGTGTGGTCCATCGTGTAGTCGCCGTCGCCGGTGTCGACCTTCTTCCAGTAGATGCCGAACGACTTGGCCATCGCATGGACCTTGTCTGGATCGCCGGTGATGCCGGTGATCCGGTCGGAGAAATTGCTGACATAGGCGTTCATCACCTCTGGCGTGTCGCGCTCCGGATCGACCGAGACGAAATAGGCGTGCAGGTTCTTGCCGTCGTCGCCGAGCGTCTTCAGCCAGCCGGCCAACTCGAACAGCGTGGTCGGGCAGACCTCGGGGCAATGGGTGAAGCCGAAGAAGACAACGCTGGGCTGGCCCCTGAAGGCAGCCTCGGTAATCGGCGCGCCTTTCTGGTCGACCAGGGTAAAGGCTGCGCCGAAAGGCTCGCCGCCATAGTGGCCGCGGTACCAGTCGAAGGTCAGCCAGCCGATGCCGGCCGCCATCAGGACGAGAATGCCGATCAGGATAGAACGCATCATCAGTAAGGTCCGTCTTGCAATTTCTTCGGCGTGCCAGCCAAGACCAGGCGAGCCCTTGGTTCGGCGAACAGTCTTAGCGGTTTGACCGGGTACACGCAAAGGTGCCGCGTTGACGCAACCGGCCATGGCGGATGCGGCGTTTTCATCCGGTGCCGCCGCTTGCAATGCCGTGCTCTTCGCCCCACCTGAGACCGGCAAACTCGAACCCCGGAGGCTATCTTGCAAGGATCGATTGGGCGAAAACTGCTCGGCGGCGCCCTAGCCGCGTGCCTTGTCCTCGGCGCCGGTGCGGCCCTTGCCGATGAAGTCGGCAAGGTCGGGGTCGATTGGCTCGGCAACGACATCGTCGTCGAGGCGATCAAGGATCCGAAGGTGGAGGGCGTGACCTGCCACGTCTCCTATTTCGATCGCGGCATCATCGATCGCCTGCACAAGGGCAACTGGTTCGAGGATCCGTCCGATTCTTCGATCTCCTGCCGCCAGACCGGTCCGATCATCATCGGCGACATCGACATGAGCGAACGCGGCGAGGAAGTGTTCAAGCAAGGCATCAGCCTGATCTGGAAGAAGCAGGTGGTGAACCGCATCTACGACAAGGCCAACGAGACGCTGATCTATCTCTCGCATTCGCGCCAGGTTCAGAACGGCTCGGCCAAAATGTCGGTCACCACCGTGCCGCTCTATGGCCAGAACGTGGTGTGGAGCAAAGGCAAGCCTCAATAGGGGCTTCAGCTCTTTCGCGGAACCGGTAGACGGACGATTGGTCCCGCTTGCGGGACCAATCGCTCTGACGTAAAGCCGCCGGCATGGATCGTTCCGAAAATCTCGTCCCGAAGGATTCCGAGCCGCGCATCCATCCGACCGCGGAACTGAAGGCGTGCAAGCTCGGCCGCTATGCCTCGATCGGCGAGCGGGTGGTGCTGCGCGAGGTGAGCGTCGGCGACTTCTCCTATTTCGAACGCCATTCGGAAGCGATCTACACGACGATCGGAAAATTCTGCTCGATCGCTGCCAACAGCCGCATCAATGCTCTGGAACATCCCATCGAGCGGCTGACACAGCACAAGGTCAGCTATCGGCCGAACGAGTATTTTCGCTGGCTGGGCGTCGATGCTGCATTCCGCGCACGGCGGCAGGCGAAAGCAGTAACCATCGGCCACGATGTCTGGATCGGCCATGGTGCGGTGATCATGCCCGGGGTCACCATCGGCAATGGCGCCGTCATTGGCGCCAACGCGGTGGTGACGCAGGATGTGCCGCCCTATGCAATCGTCGCAGGCGTACCGGCGAAGCCGCTCAGATCTCGCTTTCCGGCCGCCATCGCGGCCCGGATCGAAGCTCTCGCCTGGTGGGATTGGCCGGTCGAGAAACTCGCGAGCGCGGTTCCCGACATGCAGGCAATGCCGATCGAGGCATTCCTTGACCGCTGGGAAAACGACGGGGCCTGACCTCCCTCAGATGCGCTTGTTAGCGGCCGATCGACGCCCGAGGCTTAACGGATCGGCGTCTCGCCACGAAACAGCGGCTGGTGCGCCCGCATCAAGGCGGCAATCCGGTCGGCGACCTTTCGTACCGGCGGGGAGTGACGTTCCTCGTGATGGGTGACGATCCATTGGTCGGTTTCGAGTTCGGGGATAGGCTGAGCGACGCGAACCAGGCGTGGGTCGCCGTCACCGACGAAGCAGGGAAAGACCGAAAGGCCGGCGCCGGCGGCCACCAGTTCGCGCACCGAATGGGTGTTGTTGCCGCGCACGGCGATGCGGTCGCCGTGATGGGCTTGTAGCCAGCGCGCCGAGGCAATGTTCGCCCCTTCGCCGGTGACGCCGACGAACAACCCGGCGGCGATGCCGTTGATCAGGTGGCGCCCGGAATAAATGGCGTGGGCGACCTTGCCGCTCTGACGGCCGGCCAGCCACTGCTCGGTCGGGCGGTCGCTGCGGATACCGATGTCGGCGGCACGGCGACCGATGTCGACCCGGTCGGTGGTGGTGACGAGCTCCACCCTTATGCCGTCGTCGACCGTCCAGATCTCGCCGATATGGGCGGAAACGAAGGCCGAAGTCCACGGCCCGGCCGACACACGGACAATGCGGTCGGGCAGGCTTCCTTCGCGCCAGCGGGTCAGCGACTGCATTGCTGCCTCGACGTCTTCGGCGCGCCGCAGCAGTTCTTCACCGACCGGGGTCAGCCGGTAGCCGGTCTGCTGACGCACGAACAGCGGTTCGCCGATCTGCCTTTCGAGCGCGGTGACGCGTCGGCCAAGGGTGGCTGCGCTGAGGCGCGTGGTTCCCGTCGCTGCGCTCAAGCCACCCAGCCGCGCAACGACGAGAAACAATCTTAGATCGTCCCAGCTAATGTCCATTTTGCAGAAATGAAAAACTCCTTGCGACCGTGGCTGTAGCGCGAAGCCGGCATCACGCGCAAGTATGCAGGCATTGGAAGCATTGGACAATCCTGCTCGGCGGGATAGCGACAAGCGCCTCGGCTGGCCGACGAGCCAGCGCAATCCTTTCGATCGCGCATGCGCTTTGCGCAGATGCTTTGCGCTTTCGACCAACCAGAGCGCGCCGCCTTTCTGCGCGCCAAAGGAGATGATCATGTTGTATGAACTTCGATCCCATTTCGCCCGCTGGCTTGCCTATCGCCGGACGCTTGCGAGCTTGAGGCGGGCCCCGGACAGCACATTGGCGGACGCTGGCATTTCTCGCGAAGAGATCCGCGAGCGTGCCCGCCACGCCAGCTTGCGACTTTGAGACAATGAGGCGGGCATGCAGATGATGGAACTTTGGGAAGATCGGTCGGTGCCGCGCATCGGGGGTCTGGCGGTCGTGGTGCCGTCCGCTTCAGGGAACCGTTCCGCGCGCTCTCCGGACTGAAACCCCTTCCGCCATGCGGGGGTGGCGCAGCGGAAGGGATTGGAGGTAAACCGCTGTGAAGCGGAAGGAACAGGCACTCTTGCCTGCACGGTTACTGTGACATTAAACCCATAAGGTGTGTTTTCTGACCAGTTCTCTCTATGCGTGCACTCGATTGCGCTGACGTATTTGTCTCCGCCGGGAACCTGAAACGGTCGCCGGTTGTTTCTCATCGCGCCGCTGCATCGAGGGTTTCGATAGATGGAAAAGCTTTTCACCAAGATCGCCAACTGGGTCGCCCATATAGCCGGCCTGCCGCTGACCTTTGCCGTCTGCTGCCTGATCATTGTCGTCTGGGCGGTGAGCGGTCCGTTCTTCGGCTTTTCGGATACCTGGCAGCTCGTCATCAACACAGGCACGACGATCATCACCTTCCTGATGGTCTTCCTCATCCAGAACACCCAGAATCGCGACGGCGCCGCGATCCAGGCCAAGCTCGACGAACTGATCCGGGTCGGCAAGGGCCACAACCACTTCATCGGCATCGAACATCTGACCGAAACCGAAGTCGAGGAGATCCGCGCCAAATGCGAGCGTGCTGCAAAGCGGCATGACGAGCAGATCGCCGCCGCCGCGGCGAAAAAGGCCGTGGCGCAGAAGCGCGGGCCGAAAACGCACGCGGCCTGAAAGTCAGCCTTTCATGAACGCCGCGAAAGGCTCCTTGTAGTCCGGATGCCAGCGTGACAGAGCAGGGCGGTTCTCGATGATGTCGCCGATTGCCCAGGCCATGCGCTTTTCATCCAACGGCCGCGCCACCTCATTGTCCGGGCACAGGATGTAGAAATCGCCCCGGACTAGGGAATCCAGCATGAAATCAATGACCTGTTCACCGGTCCAGGCACCGGCCGGTTTTTCCGTCGCGCCTTCGGTCAGGCCGGTAAAGGTGAAGCCGGGGATCAGCAGATGGGCGGCAACACGGGCGCCGGGTTCGTTGCGCAGTGCATGCGCCAAGCCTTCGGTGAAAGTCTTCACTCCGGCCTTGGAGACATTGTAGGCAAGATTGCCGGGCGGTGTGGTGATGCCTTGCTTGGAACCGGTGTTGACGATCAAACCCGGCCTTGCCGAGGCCAGCATGCGCGGTGCGAACGCCTCGACGCCATGCACGACGCCCCAGAAATTTATGTCCAGCAGCCGTTTCCAGGCATCGCGGTTTTCCCAGGGCTTTCCGGGGTTGTCGCCGACTCCGGCATTGTTCATCAGCAGCGACACATCGCCGAAGGCGCCGAACGCCCTTTCGGCGAGACGGTCCACCTCATCCGCCTTCGAAACGTCGGCGTCGACGGCAAGCACGGCACTGTCGCCGCCGATCGCAGCGACGGCGCGCGAGGCGTGTTCAAGGCGCGCGCCACCGATGTCGGCCAGTACGATCTTCATGCCCATCGACGCAAACCGCTTGGCGGCCGCAAGACCGATGCCGCTGGCGGCGCCGGTGATGACGGCGGCGTTGCCTCGGCCAAGAGCGGGCAGGGCTGTCTGGATTTCGGCGTCGGTGGTCATGGGCGATGGGTCCTTCTTTCGATGGCGCCGAACTTAGAGACTGTTTGAAAATCCTGCTCTGGCGGCCATCTGATGGCGTTTTCTGCGCTTCCGTTGCTCACGGACCAAATGTCCGCTGCGCTACGGTTCTCGAAACCACCATCATATGACTCACCAGAGCGAATTTCGAAACAGTCTCTTAGCGCTGGAACGGGCTTGCGCAAGCCTCTGATCGCCCTGTTTGGGTTGACCAGTTCGGTCGAGGCTGCGCATGTTGTCCCGGCAAAAGGAGACTTTTGCCGGGACAAATGGAGTTTTCCTGATTGACGGACTGGGTCGCAATTCTCAAGGAACAGACCACCATCGGTGACCAGATGGGGCGCGAGGTGCCGCAGATGCTGGCCAACCCCGACATTAGCGAAGCGCAGGTGAAGACGCTGTTCTCGGCGCTGGAAAAACAGGCCGAATTCGTCGAGAAGCTGCGCATGGCCCTGGAAAAGTTCGGCCATGATTTCTCGATCATCAAGGCCGCGGAGCGGCTGGAGGAGCGCTATGCCGACCTTGCCGCAGCAGTGGCGGAAAAGCTGAAGGCAATGCGCAAGTAGGATCTACTTTTCGATGACCCGCGCGAAACGCGTATCCGGCACGAGCCATACCATCGCGACCAGCACATAAAGCGCGACGCCGATCCACTGGCTGACGAAGGTCAGCACGACGGCTGCGATGTAGATGGCCAGCGAGATCTTTCCCTTGCGATCGTTGCCCAGTGCCTTGGCAAAGGCTGTGTCGTTGCCGTGCAGGCGATGCAGTGCGGCGGCCAGTATCGTATAGGCGATGGCGCATAGCGCCAAGTCGATGCCGTAGACGGCGACCGGCACCGGCGCAAAGTGGTTCTCGCCCATGAAGGCCGTCGTCACCGGCATCAGCGACAGCCAGAACAGCAGATTGAGGTTCGCCCACAACACGCGGCCGTCGACGCGCTGCACGGTGTGGAACATGTTGTGCAGGTTGTTCCAATAGATGCCGACATTGATGAAGGACAGCACGTAACTGAAGAAGATCGGCCACAACGGCAACAGGGCGTAAACATCCTCGCCATGCGGCACTTTCAACTCAAGCACCATGATGGTGATGATGATGGCCACGACGCCATCGGTGAACGCCTCGACCCTGCCTTTGCCCATAAATCCTCCCTTCTGCCGGCACAGGTTACGGTACGAAATCCAAAGACGCCATCTCTCGAGTTGAGTGTTCAACAACGAGCTTGTGGCTCGGGCAACGCCCACCGTGCTGTCAGGAGGCCGGCCTGCCGGTCGGAACGTCGCGGATGAACGTGCGTTAAGGTCGCGATCCCCGAAACCGGTAATGAGGTTGGCCATGGCCATTCGCGATTTGGCCCGTACGCACAATGAAACTCGCGGCGATGCTCTTGCAATCCCCACCGTCGCCGCAATGATTGCCGTGCTGTTTGCCGGCAGCACCATGCTGACGCCGCTCTACATCATCTACAAACAGCAATTCGGTTTTTCACAGATCACGCTGACGCTGATCTACGCGGTGTATGTCGTCGGCAACCTGGCAGCACTGCTGATGCTGGGCGGCATCTCGGATGTTGTCGGGCGCCGGCCCGCGAGCCTGGCGGCCATGCTTGTCGCCATCATCAGTGCGCTTGTCTTCCTGTTTGCCGGAAACGTCGTCTCGCTCGACGTGGCCCGCATTCTGAGCGGGCTCGGCATCGGCGTTGGCGCGGGGACCGGAACCGCATGGATTGCCGAGCTTCTTCCCGGCGCGGACAAGTCGCGCGCCAGCGTCATCGCCACCAGCACCAATTTCCTCGGCCTCGGTCTTGGCGCCTTGATTTCAGGACTTCTGGCTGAGTACGAGCCCTGGCCGTTGCGGCTGGTCTTCATCGTCTATCTGGCGGCACTCGCGGTGGTGACGATCCTGGTCTGGCGCACCCGTGAAACGGTGGCGAGGCCGGGTGGCCTCAAGCACGTTTCCATCCGGCCGCAGCTCTCCGTGCCGGAGGATATCCGCGCGCGCTTCGTCGCGCCGGCGGTCACCGGCTTTGGCGCGATGGCGCTGGTCGGCTTCTATGCCGCCGTGGCGCCGAGCATACTGGCACAGCAGCTGCATGAGACCAATCACGCCGTCGCCGGCGCGCTGTTCTTCGAACTGGCGATCGTCACAGCGATCAGCATCGTGGTTCTGATGCACATGAAGAGCAACAAAGCGATGCTGGTTGCGCTGGCATTGATGATCCCAAGCGTCCTGGCGGTGGTGGTGGCGCAAATGCTGGCTTCACTGATGTTGATGATCGCGGCGACAGCCTGCTGCGGCGTGGTGGCGGCGCTCGGCTACCGTGGTGGCCTGCAGGTGGTGAACGAGATCGCGCCGCAGGACCGCCGCGCGGCGGTGGTGTCCAGCTTCTTCATCTGCTGCTTTGTCGGCAATGCCTTGCCCGTCATCGGCATCGGCATCGTTTCGACCTATGCCAATTCTATCGCCGCTAGCCTGGCCTTCGCTGGCATGATTGTCATTTTTGCGGTGGTGGCGCTGGCCTTCGGGCTGAAACACAGGCGTTGAGACGAGGCAGCGCTCGGGCTCAGCGGTTCGGCATTTCGGGCGCCATGTTGGCGCGCTGGCGCGGCACGCCGAGCCCGGTATCCGGTGGCTCGCCGGCAGCCGGCCTGTTCTCGATCATGTGCAAGGTCCGCCAGCCGCCGAAGCGGTAGTAGGCGGCCGCCAGAACCAGCGAGGTGATCGAGCCGGCCGGAAAACTCCACCACAGCGCCTCCTCACCGAACACGCCGCGCATGAAATAGGCAAAGCCCGTGCGCACGACCAGCACCGAGAACACCAGGATGATCAGCGGCGGCATCACGGCGCCCGTGGCGCGCACCGTGGCAAACAGCACGATGGTGATACCGAACAGGATGAACGACCACGACGCGATGGTGTTGACGTGGCTAGCGATATCGATCGCAGCACTATCGCTGCTCAGGAACAGGCTCAGCACCGGGCGGTCGAAAACGGAAAGCACGGCAACCAGTGCGCCCGTCAGGACCAGGTTGAAGCCGACTCCGGAGGCGGCGATGCGGCCGATCCGGTCCCAGCGCCCGGCGCCGACATTCTGCGCCGCCATCGAGGAAACCGCGGCGCCGATGGCGAGCGCCGGCATCTGGATGTAGGTCCATAGCTGCGCGGCGATGCCGTAGGCAGCGGCGACCTGCGAACCGTAGGAATTGACCATGCCCATCACCGTCAGTGCTGCTGCCGAGATGACGATCATCTGCAACCCCATCGGCACGCCCTTGAAGACGACGATGCGCAGCAAGGAGGGGTCGGGTCGCAGCAAAGCGAGATCGGCGCCGGCCAGCCTCAGCGGATGCTTGCGCACATAGAGCACGATGAGGATGGCGATCACGCTCACCGTCTGGCCGATCAGCGTGGACGTAGCGGAGCCGGCGATTCCGAGTTCGGGAAACGGCCCTATGCCGCGGATGAGCAGCGGGTTGAGGACGATGTCGAGGACAACGGCCAGCGCCATGAAGAAGAAGGGCGTGCGTGAATCGCCGGCACCGCGCAGCACGGTCATGACGAAGGACAGAAGGTTCATCATCGGCACGGCCACGAAGATGATGCGCAGGTAGGAGCGGGCCAGCGGCAAGGCATCGGCCGGCGTGCCCAGCGCGCCCAGGATGGCGTCGACCCAGATCCAGCCGCAGACCGCGAACACCACAGAGACCAGGAAGAAGAAGGTGGCGCTGGTGCCGACGATGCGGCGTGCCTCCGGCAGGTCGCGGGCGCCGACCGACTGGGCCACCAGAATGGTGGCGGCCATGCCGATGCCGAACACCGTGCCGAGGATCAGGAACAGGACGAGGTTTGCATTGGAGGTGGCGGTCAGCGCCGATTCGCCGAGGAAGCGGCCGACCCAGACGGCGTTGATCGAACCGTTGAGCGATTGCAGTACGTTGGAGCCGAGCACCGGCAGTGCGAACAGCAGAAGTGTGCGTGGGATCGGGCCGCTGGTCAGGTCGCCGGTGCGCCGGCGCGTGGGCATTTTTTCGTCCATGACGGGCAACTCGGCGAAGGTTAATCTCAAGAGCGGTTCACCGTTTCACGGAAACGGCGAACCGCTCTCTCTTTGTTTCGACGCAATTCCGGACGGAAAACCGCTACGCACTTTTCCTGGAATTGCTCAAGTCCGGTCCGCGATGATTGCCGATTCACCGGGACAGGTCATGCCTTGATCTAATCATGTTCTCAAAACTTCAGGAATGGGATATTGATCCTCAATGCGTGGGGCCGCATTCCTACTAGATCTTGGATAGACCGGGGGGTTCATGTCCGATATTCCGCTGTTTTTCGAGCGCCTGAACCGGCGCGCGTTTCTCGGTGCGTCCGCCTTGGGCGCGGCATCCGTGGCTCTTTCGGCGTGCACCACGACGGACGTGGCGCCGCCGCCGGTGGCTGCACCGCCAAGCGATCCGGCTTTCGGCGATGCCGCAAGCATGTATGCGGCGCGCGTCGACGAGGGCTATCAATTGCCGGCAATCCCGGTCGCCAAGCTCGATCCGAAGTTCGTGCGTCAGATCGTGTCCGACCCGACCGGAGAGAGACCCGGCACGATCGTCGTCGATACCTCCGAGCACTTCCTCTATCTGGTGGGCGACGGCGGCAAGGCTATCCGCTACGGCGTCAGCCTCGGCAAGGCCGGTTTCGGATGGACCGGCAGTGCCGTGGTTCAGGCGCGGAAAAAGTGGCCGGTCTGGACACCGCCGCCGGAAATGATCGTGCGCCGGCCGGAATTGGCGAAATACAAGGACGGCATGCCGCCAGGCCCGCAGAGCCCGCTCGGCGCCCGCGCGCTGTATCTGTTCCGGGACGGCAAGGACACGATGTACCGTCTGCACGGCACGCCGGAGTGGGATTCCATCGGCAAGAACGCATCGTCGGGCTGTGTGCGCTTCATGAACCAGGACATCATCGACCTTTACGGCCGCGTCAACGGCGTCGCGCCGGTCTTCGTGCGTCCCAATCTGTCGGCTGCTGGCAAGATCATGGCCGTTTCGAGCAGGACCGCCGAGCCGATCGATGCGGGCGTGCCAAGGGACGCGGAGATGTTGAAGTAAGCCGTCACGATCCCTCAGGCGGACGCGCTCGGCGCGCCCGCCCTTGTGTCGTCGTTACTTCTTGGCCAGGCCCGGCAGCGTCACCTGATAGACCAGGAACATGGTGTCGACATCGGCGCCGTCCTCGGCCTTGTAGGGCGCGCCGACCTGGAAGCCGTCCTGAGCGAGGAAGTCGTTATCGTTGGCGATGAACAGGAAATAGTCGTCGGGCAGCTTTGGATCGAGCACGCTGACCACCGACATCGCCTCCCACTTCTCCGACAGGTTGTTCTTGTCGTTCGGCGCGCCATTGTGCAGGCCGAAGCGGCCGAGTTCGGCACTGTCGTTGATATCGATGAACGGCGTCAGCTTTGCCGGCGTCACCGACGGGTCGAGCACGCCCTTGGGCGCCAGCGGCTTGTCGGCGGCATCGAAGGCGCCGCCTGCAATATCGGTCGCGGCCGAGACGTCGACGACGAAGATCTGGCGCACCAGCGAGGTGTCGCCTTTCACGCCCTGACCGTTGCCGCCGTCGCGCGCCAGCATCAGGAAGGCCTGATCCGATAACGCCACGATCTCGCTTTGCGCGGCGATCTTGGTCTTGCCCTTGGCATCCTTGAACACCGGCAGCGGCACGACATATTCATGCGCCAGCTTGAGATGGGCGAGGTCGGAAGCGTCATAGACCAGCGCCCTGGTGTTCTGGCGGGTCGAGGGCGAATCGCCGCCATCCTGCCGGGGCGCCGACTGCAGCACGGCGATCAGGAACTTGCCGTCGGGCGTCATCGCCATGCCTTCGAGGCCCTGGTTGTTCTGGCGGCCGGTATCGGGATCCTTCGGATCGGGCTCGGCCGCACCCGGGCCGGGATTGTCGGAGGCGAAGTTCGGGGCGCCGTGGCGCATCGGCACGAGGGCGGCGGGCGGCTG
This sequence comes from Mesorhizobium sp. M0051, assembly GCF_040323235.1. Lineage (NCBI taxonomy): Bacteria > Pseudomonadati > Pseudomonadota > Alphaproteobacteria > Hyphomicrobiales > Phyllobacteriaceae > Mesorhizobium > Mesorhizobium sp. M0051. The sequence goes on along the minus strand of NZ_JAMYUT010000013.1, from coordinate 5,340 downwards.
GGTCGCCGACAGCAGATGTCCGTCGGCGGAGAACCGGTAGATGTTGGGGCCGTATTCGTCCGAGATGAACATGGTGCCGTCGGGCAGGCGCGCGATCGCCTCGTTGTCGAGCGCCAGCTTGCCGTTGGCTTCGGGCAGGATCGGCATGTCGCCGCTTGCCGCGCGCACGCCGTTGAGTGGATCGAGGCCGGTGGCATCGGCACCCTTGTCGTCGGTGAGAAGCATGGTGTCGGCAAGCGTTGCCTTGACGCCCGTCTGCTCCTGGCCGGCAGCCGGTGCGGCGCGCAATGCGGTCGGCGTGAATTCGATGCCGATCGTGTTGAGGCGCGGCCGGTAGTCGGTGGTGCCGACGACATTGTAACCGCGGTCCGGCAGCAGCCACAGCGAGCCCTTGTAGCCGCTCGCATCACGCGTCCAGCTGGTGGTATCGATCGACATGCCGGAGCCCGAGCCGAAGGTCTCGCCGAACTTGTCGCGCTGGGCGGCCGGGATGCGGCCGACGCCGACCAGTCCCTTGTTGACGAGGCCGCCGATCGTCGCTGTGCTGTCGGCGAGCGCCGGCGTCAAGGCGGCGAACAAGGCCAGCGCGACGCCGAGCGACGCGGTTCGGTGCAGGTGTTTCATGGATGAACCTCTTTGTGACAGATGTGCCGAAGCGGCCGCGCAGGACGAAAAACTGAAAGAGATGCAACATCGATGATGCCGCGCGCTCCCGAAACGCGGTCTACGGCGCGAACATGATGCTTGCGTGACAGCGCACGATGCATGCCTGCCGTCTTTTCTACCTGACGACAAAAACGTGCGATTGGCGGAAAGAATTGATCACGTCGTCAGGGCCTGGTCGACGACCGACATCTCGAATGCGAAGGCCGCGCACGAGACTCGTCATTCCCGGATATTCATGGAATTGGCCGAGGCGGGCGAGAAGCCGGTCGATCGAAACGCGTTTATCGGACCGCGCAGCATCAATCGCTGTCGCGCGCCACCAGCTCCAGCGGCCAGACCTCACGCATGATCCGCGGACCATCCGGGCCGGCGAAGGCGGGCAGCGACGCCAGCAGCATTTCGGCGAGCCGCTGTCCCATCGGCTCCAGCGCCGGGCGGAAGGCGGTCAATGCCGGCGAAAAGTAGCGGCAGAGCGGGGTGTCGACGATGACGGTCACCGCCATGTCGTGACCCGGCCTGATGCCCATCTCGGCCAGCGCCTTGCAGCCGCCAAGCGCCATCGCGTCATTGTTGAAGATGATGGCGGTCGGCGGGTTCTTGGACCGCATCACCTGCGGCGTCACTTCGTAGCCGGCGGCCTCGTTGATGAAGCCGGACGCAATCAACTCCGGGTCGACCTCGATGCCATGCCGCCGCAAAGCCTTGCGGTAGCCGGCCAGGAACAGATAGCCGAAATTGAGGTCGAGCGACGGGCGGATGGCGGCGATGCGGCGGTGGCCGCGCGCCACGAGGCGGTCGACCGCATCGGCTCCGGCCTTTTCGAAATCGAGGTCGAGGGAAGGGTAGGACTTGGTTCCGGAGCGGCTGCGCCCGAGCGTGGCGAATGGGAAACCGACCTGGGTGAGATAGTCGATGCGCTCGTCTTCGCGCCGCGTCCAGGCCAGCACCACCGCATCGGCCCGGCGCGTCTCGACGACACGGCGCAGGCGCTCTTGCTGATAGTCGCCCGGAGCGCCCATGACCACGATCAGGTCGAGCCCGCTTTCGGCGAGCCTTGCCTGCAGCCCGATCAGGAGCGGAATGAAGAACGGCTCGCCATATTGCTGGTCGCCCGGATGCGGCTGCATCATGAAGGCGATCGAATGGGTGGCGCCTTGCCGCAAGCTGCGGCCGGATTGGTTCGGCGAGTAGTTGAGTGTCCTGGCCGCTTCGAGCACGCGTTGGCGCGTGTCGGCATTGACGTCGGCACGGCCGTTAAGGGCGCGCGACACCGTGCCGATCGAAATGTTCAGGTGACGGGCAAGGTCGTGAATGCTGGATGCCAAGTGACTGTTCTCCCCCTTGCCTGGCTAGCACCGGCAGCCGTGCAGGCCAAGACGACAAGACGATTTTCGCGAGCGGCCAATTGACATTCTACGCCTTCGGGTGTGTTCTCGTAAACGTTTACGGAAAAACGTTTACGGCCATGCCGTGAATGCCGTGACGATCGGTCTGGAGGGACCGAGAGGGAGGAGCACTGGATGGTCAATGTCGTCCTGGTCGGTTGCGGAGCCATGAGCAAGGCCTGGCTCGATGCCGCGCGGCAGATCGACCGGCTCGCCATTGTCGGCCTTGTCGACCTCGACGCCGACAGGGCGCGAGCGAGGGCGCACGAATACGATCTCACCGGTGCCGTCATTGGAACCGATCTCGACGCCGTGCTCGACCAGACCCGGCCTGACGCAGTATTCGACGTGGTGGTTCCCGCCGCCCGGCGACAAGTCGCGCTTTCCGCCTTTGCCCATCATTGCCATCTCTTGACGGAAAAGCCGCTCGCCGACACTCCTGAGAATGCGCGGGCCATCGTCAAGGCCGCTCGCCAGGCCGGGCGCGTTCATGCCGTCGTCCAGAACCGCCGCTATGTCGCCGATGTCAGGCGCATCCGGAGGTTCCTGGACTCCGGCGCCATTGGTGCCGCCACCAGCATTCATGCCGACTTCTTCGTCGCGCCGCATTTCGGCGGCTTTCGCGAAGAGATGGCCCATGTCCTGCTGCTCGACATGGCGATCCACACCTTCGACGCCGCCCGTTACATGGTCGCCGGCGAGCCGGCCGGCGTCTATTGCCAGGAATGGGAGCCGGCCAATTCCTGGTACCGGCAGGGATCGTCGGCCAGCGCCGTCTTCGATCTCGGCGGCGGCAGACTGTTCACCTATGCCGGCTCATGGTGCGGCGCCGGTTTCCGCACGAGCTGGGAGGGCAGCTGGCGCATCGTTGCCGAGCGCGGCAGCCTCATTTGGGACGGCCATGACGTGCTGCAGGCAGAGGTCGTGGCGCCGGGCCGCGACGGCCTTTTCGACAAAACCCAGCCAATCGAAGTGCCGCCGCTCGATCCCGCCGACCGCGTCGGCGGCCATCTCGGCATTATCCAGGATTTCATCCGCGCCATCGAGACCGGCACCGAGCCGGAGACGCGCGGCGCCGATAACATCAAGAGCCTGGCCATGGTTTTTGGCGCCATCGAGAGCGCCGAAACCGGCCGCCGGGTGACGATCGCAGAGGACGCACAATGACGCTAAACCCGCTTCTCGACATCCGGATAGGCACCATGGTGCCGGCCAACCTCGACGATCCGGCGGCCTACATCAAGGCGATCCTGCCGCTCGGTTTCGAGAGCATCCAGCCTTTCTTCTGGCAGACGCTGGGCGGCAAGGACTTGCCGCGTCTTGCCGGCCAGATCCGAGAGGCGATCGGCGATGCCGATGTCACCGTGTCCTCGCTCGGCGTATTCGGCAATCCGCTCGAGAGCGGCGATGTCGACCGCGGCGTGCTCCAGGCCTGGGAAACGGTGATCGACAACGCGCATCTGTTCGGCACCTCGATGGTCAGCGGCTTTACCGGCCGCCTGCGCGGCAAGCCGCTGACCGACAGCCTGCCGCGCTTCAAAGAGGTCTGGGGACCGCTGGCCAGGCGCGCCGCCGACAAGGGCGTGCGCATCGCTTTCGAGAATTGCGCGATGGACGGCAACTGGGCTCAAGGAGACTGGAACATTGCCCACAATCCCGACGCCTGGGAGCTGATGTTCAACGAATTGCCGAACGACAATTTGGGCCTCGAATGGGAGCCCTGCCACCAGCTTGTCTATTTGATCGATCCGATGCCGCAGATCCGCAAATGGGCGCCGCGCATCTTCCACGTCCACGGCAAGGACGCGACGGTGCGCTGGGATGTCATCCGCGAGCATGGCGTGTTCGGTCGGCTGCCTTTCGTCCAGATGCGCACGCCGGGCTTCGGCGACAGCGACTGGACGCGGGTGATCAGCGAATTGCGGCTGGCCGGCTACAAGGGCGCCATCGACATCGAGGGCTGGCACGATCCGGTCTATCGCGGCGATCTGGAAATCACCGGGCAGGTGCGGGCGCTGGAATATCTGAAGCAATGCCGGGGAGGCGCCAGCTACCTGCCAAACCCGATGTGAGAGCAGACCGGCGGGGGGAGCCAGCCGGAAAGCCTGCGGCATACTGCCGGAACGGATGTTGAAACCCTCGGATTGCGAGGACAAAAGGGAGGAACTTGCATGAGCATCGCGAAGAGAACGACACTTCTGCGCTCGACCGTCGTGGCGGCGGCCACGGCGCTTTGCGCCACAATTTCTACCTTGCCCGCACAGGCGCTCGACGCCCAATGGTGCAAGGATGTCCACATCCGTTTCTTTGTCGGCGGCGCCGAGGGCGACGCTTTCGGCACCATCGTCTACAATGGCGCCAAGCAGGCTGCGGCCGATCTCGGACCGAAGGTCGACTACATCTTCTCCCAGTGGGACGTTGAAAAGATGGTGCAGCAATTGCGAGAGGCGGTCGCGGTTAAGCCCAACGGCATCGCCATGATGGGCCATCCTGGCGACGGCGCGATCATGCCGCTGGCCGAGCAGGCGCACAAGGACGGCATCAAGATGATGTACCAGAACGTGCCGGTGCCGAAGGTGGTGGAAGCGTTCGGCGGCGGCTATGTCGGCGCCCAGCAGGAGCAACAGGGCCGCGCGCTTGGCGCCGAGGCGTTCAAGCTCGGCAAGCTCAAGGCCGGCGACAAGGCGATCATGATCGGCCCGTTCGAGAACGAGGCCCGTGGCGCGCGCGAGCGCGGCACGGTGGCGGCGCTCAAGGAGGCCGGCGTCGAAGTCATCCAGCTGTCGTCGCCGCCAAGTGGCGAATGGGCTTCCGATCCCAATCTGGCGATTCCGGTGATCACCGCGGCACTGCTCAACAATCCCGACGTCAAGGCGGTCGGTTATCCCGGCGGGCAGATGCTCGGCAATGTTCCGACCTACATGCAGGCGGCGGGACGCAAAGCGGGTGAGATCTTCAACTTCGGCTTCGACACCAGCCCTCAGATCGTCGAGGGTTTCAAGGGCGGCTGGGTGCAGCTGACGGCCGACCAGCAGCCGTTCCTGCAAGGCTATCTGCCGATCCTCAGCCTCTGCCAGCAGGTGGTGCTCGGTCTGGCGCCAATGAATGTCGACACCGGCGCCGGTTTCGTCACGCCCGACAATTACGAGATCGTCGCCGAGCTTGCCAAGCAGGCGCTGCGCTGACCTCCCAAGCCGTCGGCCGGGTTCAAGCCCGTTCGGCCATGGCGATCCTCGCTTGATTGTCTCTTGCCGGCCTTGGCCAGCGATCCCGTCGGCCGGGCTTGAAC
>NZ_JAMYUT010000012.1:0-172900 GCF_040323235.1 Mesorhizobium sp. M0051 | reverse complement strand
TTTGCTAGGAACCGAACGCCCTTCCCTATGAGGGTCGCATTTCTAACTTGCCAGCGCTGTCTCATCTCTAACTTGCTTTAACATCACCATTTACAATTAATATTTTTTCAATTATTTAGAGTATTCACGGTGAACATCGGGCATCATACTCGCGATAGCCCACCGGAAATCTCTCAACTGTTACAGTAGGCACTCCTCCTATAAGCTTCAGTTAGACAGATCTATGCTACTTAGCACCACCTCACCGCCTGACACGACTCAACGGGAGACTCTGAACTCTTCCGTAACGCCGAAGGCCGGCGTTCCAGGTCGGACCATATCGGCCCATTTCGCGCAGCTTCTTCGGCAGATCGTTGCTGCGTCGCATAATTCCTAAAAGCTGCAACAGATCGGCCGTCCCCTGAAAGTCAGGGGGTTTTTGTGTCGCATGTCTTTGTCGCAAGTGATAATTGTCCTTGCGACATAACTTGCGAGGAAGCCCGCCACGATGATGATTGGCTATGCCCGGGTCTCCACCCAGGGCCAGGACCTCGACCAGCAGCACGCGGCGCTTGGCGCGGCCGGCTGCATTCGCCTCTTTGAGGAAAAGGTTTCCGGGGCAAAGCGAGATCGGCCCGAGCTTGTGAAGCTCCTCGACCATTTGCGCCCCGGCGACGTGGTGACGGTCACCAGGCTAGACCGCCTCGCCCGATCGACGCGCGACCTTCTCGATATTGCCGAGCGGATCAGGGAGGCCGAGGCCGGCTTGCGATCTTTGGCCGAGCCATGGGCCGACACGACGACGCCGGCCGGCCGCATGGTGTTGACCGTGTTCGCCGGCGTTGCGGATTTCGAGCGATCCTTGATTGTGGAGCGCACCAGCGCTGGCAGGATCGCGGCCAGGGCACGTGGAGTGCGGTTCGGTCCTTCCCCTGCCCTATCGGCCGACCAGGTCACGCACGCCCGTCAGCTCATCGCCCAAGACAAGCCTGTGACTGAGGTTGCACGGCTCCTGAAGGTGCATCGAGCAACCCTTTATCGGGCGCTAAACAGTGTGGAGGGATGTCCAGCCGCCTCTGTCGAGTGAATGAAGTACGGCGGGACTTCAGCATTGGTTTTATGATGATAGGTTTCCGACCTGCAAGAAAGGAGAGAAAATGTTCCGTTATCTAGCGCGCCGTTATGATCGCAAGCACGTTCTGAGATCATTAGAACGACAGAGGCGTATTCATGATAAGGCGGTTCCATTTTCTCAAGATGGTTCTGACGAACTGGTCTTCAATGAAATTTCCAAGGGCGAGGCGTTTTTCGCCCCTATATTGCCAGCTGTTCCGTTAAGGGAAGAAGCGGATGGTGTTCTATTCCAATCTGATATTTCAACTGACGACCTGACGAACAATGCGTTCGAATGCGTTGTTGCCGACAGCGGATTGAAACAACATGCGATTGTTGTGTTTCATCATTGGTATGCTCGGAGTCGGTATCCGGCATTTTCAAAATACTTCGCTCGAAAGGGCATAACGGTTATTGAAGCTACACTTCCGTATCATTTTGGGCGGGCTTCGAATGACTATTCTGAGGAGAAACTTTTCAACGCGAATTTAGGGCGCACCGTCCAGTCGATGAGACAGGCTGTCTTAGATGGCCGTAAGATTGTTCGTTGGCTTTATGATCAGGGGTATCAGAAAATCTCGGTTGTAGGGATGTGTTTGGGTGGCACTATTGCGGGTCTCGTTGCTGCCCAAGAGCAGAAGGTTGATAAGGCGGTTCTCATGGTATCGCCGGGAAGCCCAGCTGATCTCGTCTGGACTGCGGAGACCATGACGGCCTTACGTGGTCGTATTGAACCGTCCATGTCACTGGAAGGGCTAAGAACCGCTTGGGGTCTCATCGATCTAGAGAAGCATCTTTTCGGCCTTACCCGTCCTCGTCTGGATTTGATGTTCTTGCTCGGTAAGGACGATACGGTTGCGCGCCCAGAAGGCTCTGAGCGTCTCATTAAGTTGCTGGCGAAGTGCAATCTTCCGCCTGAGGTCGTGCGGCTGAATTGCGGGCACTCATCAATTGGAATGTTCCCCTACAATTTGATCGCGGCTCGGAAGGTTCTTCGTTTTTTGAAAGAAACCCCGACCCTGTCAGAGCTTTGGGAGGTCCGGGGGTTTCGCTACGACTTTAGTGAGGTTTGAGCTATTTGATGTCTCCGCGCCGGATCGGGGCGAGGGCGCGCCGGATGCGGTTCGGTCTCTCCCCTGCCCTATCGGCCGACGAGCTCGCCCATGCGCGACGGTATCAACGGCGATATTGAGCGCGGTCGAGGTCGCCCGGCTCCTGAAGGAGCATCGCGCGACCCTCTACAGGGGCACCAGTACCTCTGCACAGAGGTTTGGTTGGGTAGGCCCGAAGTGACGGCAGTTGATTTGGCTCGAGGGCGACACCTGGCTGCCTGCGGATCAGGCCGGTACCTGTCCTCTCGGCGCGCTCACGCTTCGGGCCGATTGCAGCCTCCGCAGATGGGGGGCATCAAGGCTCCGCGCTGGATGAAAACGACAGCCGGCCCACGCGCCGCTTTCATAGCAGCCCTTTTCCCTACTGCTTCAGCCGTGTCGACTTGGATTCTCGCGCTGAAAGACGCTCAGTTTCGGCCTGTCGCCTGGACGCGACTTCACCAGATCGGGCCGCAGAATAGAGAGCCGCGGCCTCACCCAACCTGCCCTGCTCGGATTTCGGTGCGGACGGATGTTCAAACGGTTTGCCCGATGCTGTCGCACGAGCGATTTCGCGAGCGCCGTCTTCACCGAAACGGGCTTCAATCGATTTCCTGAATGTGGCGATCTCCCGACTGACCTCCTGATCGGCTGACACCGCCTTGAAGGCTTCGGCTCGCTCGCGATCATCCTTGGCCATTGCAATTTTTCCGAGCGCGGCTTTCGCCCGATCCGAAACATCCCTTACCTCCACCGCGTCAGCCTTGAGCTGCTTTTCGACCTCGGCGCGATAGGATTGCTCGGCCAGGTTCTCGAACTCGGCAGCCCGGACAATGTTCGGACCGATCGCCGCGGTTGCTCTATGAGCTGCTTCCCGCTCCTCACGAGCCTTAGCGCCGGCGAAGAACCCTTCCCTGCCCCGCAGTTCGCCAAGCAGTGCTGCATCAACCGATATCCGTTGTGCAGCACTTGTCGGGCCGTCTCGCGCAATGATTTCGTCGAGACGCCGCGCCGCGGATTTCGGATCACGGTAGGCGGTCTGCAGATAGATTGAGCGAGCCTCGCGCTCGCGCTGTACATCCGCATCGCGACTGACAGCAGCGGCGATGCTTTTTTCGTCGATCGATCGCCCAAAGCTGTCGCGGCGCACGCCACCAGCAGCCACATCCTGGAATGCAGCTATCAGCACCCTGAGGTCCGCTGGCCGGTCGGGGGTGGTGCTGGGCGACCCCTCTTCATTTCTGGCACCTGGAACGGCCTGCCGATTTTCGGTTTTGCTCGCCACGACCCGATCATCAGCTGGCCCGCGGCGATAGCTGCCTACTGCCTTTTTTGACTTCTGCGCCACGACGGGCTCAGGCGTCGCGCCTCGATGCTCAGGCCGACGCTGGCTCTCCGCGTTCTTGGCAACCGCGCCGGACTGCATCTCCGGAGTGCGCGGATCTGCCTGACGCATGCCCGCGTGTGCCTCTTCGGCAACTGAAGCCATCCGCTGCTCCTCTGGTTCCCGGTCATCCTGAGCTTGCCCAACATGCAACACTGTCCGAGCGTTCTCCGTCGCCCGTCCCTCGTCCAACTTCGCCCGTTGTTCCGCGCTGAGCTCGTCGCGTGTTGCATAAGCCACTGACGCCGCCTTGATCTCGTTGCGGCCGATCTGGCGGGCGAGCTGCCGCAAATCCCGCGCAGTCTGGGTCGCCACGAAGATTGTCGCGCTCTCACGCTGCCTCGTCAGCGCAACATAGCTCGAGGCGGCACGCCAGTGATGCGTGTGCATGAGATAGGTATGGTCGAGCGTCTTGCCCTGGCCTTTGTAGATCGTGCCGGCATAGCCGTGCCGGAATCCAGAAAACTCCGATGCATACCATTCGACCTTCCGCCCTTCCCGGCCTGCCGCCGCATCGAGCACGACACCTATGCGGCCAAAGTTGCGGTCAATGCTGGTGATCACGCCGGCATTGCCGTTGTAGATGCCGGCGCCCTTCAGCGTATCCGTGAACTGCACCCGGTCGCCGACCGCGAACGCGGCCTCCCCGTGCTTGGTGGTAAACACAAAGTCCTCACCGAGCTCACCACGTTCGCGACGAACCGCGCGCAGATCCTTGTTCAGCGCGTCGACATCCTTGTTGGTGTAGGCGAACACGAACCGCGATGCCGTCGGATTGGAGGCAGCAGCCTTGGCCCACCGTTCGACCAGTTTTTCTCGCAATTCGTCCTGCTTCGACGTCCACACCACCGATTTGTTTCGCGCGAAGGCCCGCAAGGCTTGCTCGAAGCGCCCGTCCGACAGATCGCGCGCCGCCTCTTTTTGCCAATCCACCTTCTGGCGTGTCACCTGCGTGATCTCGGCCGAGCCGTGTTCTTTCTTCAGTTCGGTGAACAGCCCGCCGCGCTCGATCGAGCCGAGTTGCCGGTCGTCGCCTGCCAGCACAACCTTGGCGCCCGACAGCCGCGCTTCGCGTAACACCTCGCCGGTCACCTTGGCGTCCATCATCGCCGCCTCGTCGACAACAACCAGCGTGCGATGGTCCCACTGCACACGGCCATTCTTCAGCCGGAACAGTTCGGCATGAACGGTGGACGAGCGCGCAAAACCGTCCTCCTTCATCGTCTGCGCCACGGCGTTTGTCGGCGCCAGTCCGACAACCCGATAACCCGCCGCCTCATGCGACTCGCGAATGGAGCCAAGTGCAAAACTCTTTCCCGTCCCGGCCCGGCCTTCGATTATCTTTAGCCCGCCGGACTCCGTCGCATGATCGAACGCGGCCAACTGATCCGCGCGCAGTTCCTGCACGGATACGAGCCGCTCGCGCGCCCTTGCCCCGACATCGCGATGTGACCCTCCGGCCACGCGCCGACCATCGGCAAGCGCCAAAATCTCCTGGTCGCGCACCGCCCGCGTTGTCCAGCGTCCTGCACTCTCGCCTGTCTCCCGGTCATGCAGCGCCAGCACATCGTCACGCCCGAGCACCTTGCCCCTCACATCCGCCCGTTCGCCCTCATCGCGAATGTGCCTTTTCAGATGCCGGTCCAGATCGTACTCGGAAAAGCTCGCCTGGTTGCGCGTCAGAACAGCGAGCACATGGTCCGGATCGCGCGCGGCTTCTTCATTGGCTCGCCTGATATGCTCGGCCCGCACATTGGCCTCCGCACCCGGCGTGCGCATGCGGATCGGGCCGATATGCTCCTGCGGCACCGCGCTCGTCGCATCGACGCGGATCAAAAGCCCCTGTTCGGCAAAATAGCGGTTCTGATGATCGCGCCACAATTGTCCCCAGGCCTCACCCTCAGCGACAATGGCCCGCCCCCCGCCCCGCTTGATGACGGGATCGAGATCGCGCGCTTTTTTGGCGGCAAACCCCTCCTCCCCAAGACGCCGCGTCGTGATCAACAAATGCGCATGGTAATTAGCCCGCTCGCCCTTGCTCTCCGCCCCATGCGGCGCATGGACATCGAGCTGCACCGCCAGCCCTTTCGAGACAAAATGTTCCTGCGCAAACGACCTTGCCAGCTCCACCCGGTCGTCATGGCCAAGCTCTTCATTGGCCGGCAGGGCCAGCACGAGCTCGCGCGCCAGCTGCGCGTCCTTGCGTTTTTCCATGGCCTCGGCCGCGTTCCACAGCGCATCGCTCGACGCCAGCTCTGACGGTGCGCCTTCCGGCAACAGCACCTCGTGATGCTCCGGCGCCTCGCGGTGCTTGAAGTAAAACACCTCGCCGGTGCGTTGCGCCTTGATCGCCTCGCGGCCGTTATAGGCGGCCGAGCGCACCGCACTGCCGCCGTCCGAGCGGGAGATGTAGCGGGCACGGGCGAAAGCGATAGCCATTGCCGCAGGATGCCATCACTGACCCGCCGGTGCAAGCAAGCATTCGGAGAATGCATATTGCGTCTGCAACAATTCATCGGCCAGCGTATCGACTTACCTTCGGCGATGTGGCAGAACCGTAGCTGCGGACCACGCCGGGACCTTGGTTGCATCCCCCGGCATATACAAAATGGGGTTGAAGAGACGCGCCCTGGCTGGCAAAGTCCGTCCGGGCTTGGTGGACGGAGAAAAGACGGAGATTCTCGTCATGGCCCGTACCTCGCTTGCCGAACGCATGAGCCGCCTGGAGCAGCAGCGGGCCAAGCTCGCCGAGCAGGAAGCCAGGCTCAAGGCGGACGAGCGCAAGCAGCGCACTCGCCGCCTCGTCGAGGCCGGAACCCTCATCGAACGGGCAGGGTTGATCGATCTCGAGGAAGCCGCCCTTTGCTGCTGTCGCTGGCCGAGAGCGTGCGCGACAGGACCAAACTCGCCGAGTGGACGAAGGCCGGCAAAACGGCGCTCGATCAGGAGACGGTTGGCAAAGACGCAACAAACGAACCGTTGACCGTCACCTTCCCCGCTCCGCTGCCGACCCCGTTCGTCACCCGCCTGCGCGGCGCCGGCCTGCGCTGGAACAAGGTCCTGCGGCACTGGGAAGGGCTGGCCGATCACGACGTCATCGCAGCACTGGCCGCCGAGCAGAACGGTACCGTGCGTCGCGTTCATCCCACGGCAGAGTTCGATGGGGAGCGGGATCGCGGCCGAATATCTGAACGCTCATAGCGCTGACGCCGGGGGACAAAAATGTTCGGTCGGCTATCCTACGATCTCGCCAAGACGCTGTTCAAGGCAGCCGTCGCCATCCTGCCGCTCGTCATCTGGTACCCAGCTTGGCGCTATGCCCATACCCTGTGGGGCGATTTGCTGATCGGTTGGTATCTGGACGGCTTGTCAGCCTCCTCGCTCCTCTACCGCTTCGCCTATTCCGCATGGCCGTCGATCGCGCTCATCGGTCCGGCCGCCACCATGAGCGCAGCGCTTCTTCTACGCCAATCCGGATTGGCGCTACCGACGACGTCGGCCGCTGGTATCCTCGGCATGGTGGCCGCAACCATTCTCACCGTCTGGCCCGAAGCGACACGGCTGCTCGAACTGCGGCCGGCCTATCCTTGGTCCGCCATTTTGAACGCGGCGGACATGAGCGTCTTCTATGCCGGTGCCGTCGGGTTTCTCGCCAGCGTTGCCGGAACAAAAATCCTGATGGGCGGGTCGTTGCGCCCACACTCCGTTGCGCCGATCGAACGCGCCGCTTCCGACATTTTTGGCCACGCCGACTGGATGGACATTCGCGAAGCGCAAAATCTGTTTGGTGGTGCCAACAGGTCGCCGGGCACAAAAGATCTAGGCGGCATCGTCATCGGCGAAGCCTACCGCGTTGACCAGGACGCGCCAGCGCGGCGCAGACAAAACTTCGATCCGCGCGATCAAAAAACCTGGGGCAAGGGTGGCAAGTCACCTCTGCTCACCTTCGACCTCTCCTGGGGCGGCACGCATGGCCTCGTCTTCGCCGGATCGGGCGCCTACAAAACTGTGTCCGTCTGCGTGCCGACGCTGCTCACCTGGCGCGGCTCGATCGTCACCCTCGATCCCTCCTCCGAGCTTGCCCCGATGCTGACCGGCGCGCGCACGGCCATGGCCCGGCGCGTCATATCGATTGACCCGATGAAGGGCACCGGAGCCTTCAATGCGCTCGACTGGCTGACAAAAAATTCGCCGCTCATCGACGGCGACATCCGCTCGGTCGTCGACTGGATATGCGGCGAGAAACACACCGCCACCCGTGATGCGCCGCACGGCGCCTCCGGCAAGGTCTTTTTCGAGGGCCGTGGCAAGGCCATCGTCGAGACCCTGCTTTCCGACATCGTTTTCGATAAAAATCTGCCCGACGACAAACGCAATCTCATCACGCTGGCGCAACGGCTCGCCTTGCCGGAGCAAAAAATGCGGGACGAGCTGGCGCGCATTTTTGAACACTCCTCCTCGCATCGCGCCCGCCATCTCGCCGGCCAGTTGATGGGACTGGTCGCCGAGACGTTCTCCGGCGTCTACGGCAACATGAGCGAGCAGACCGAATGGCTCGCCAATCCCGCCTATGCAAAACTGCTGTCGGGCAACAGCTTTCGCACTGCTGATCTGGTTGCCGGCAATCTCGACCTCTTTATCAACATCCCGATGAAGGTGCTAGAATCGACGCCGGCGCTCGCCCGTGTCGTTGTCGGATCGTTGCTGAATGCCGTCTATGAGGCCGACGCTGTGTTGCCCGGCGGACGCGTCGTCTTCCTGCTCGATGAGGTCGCACGTCTTGGCTACATGACATCCCTGGCCCGCGCCCGCGATGCCGGCCGCAAATACGGCATCACCCTGGTCATGCTCTATCAGTCCGAAGGGCAGCTCAGGGAGCAGTGGAGCGACGGCGGCAAGAGCGCCTGGTTCGAAAGCGCATCCTGGCGATCCTACGCCGCGATCGGTTCGCTCGAACAGGCTCGCGCTGTGTCCGAAGCGCTCGGCGAACATGGCGTCGTGCTGAACTCCGAGACAAGGAATCGCGGCAAAAGCGCAAAGCCGCTCGAGATCGGCACCGCCTCGACCGGCGCCTCGGAGCAAAGATCCGAACGCGGCCGGCGGCTGGCGACCGTCTCAGAAATTCTCGCCGACGCCCGGGCAGACGAGCAGTTCGTTTTCGTCCAGGGCCGACAACCGCTGCGCTGCGGCCGCGCGATTTATTTTCGCCGGCCCGAAATGGTCGCACGCGTCGAGAGCAACCGTTTCGCGCCCCAAAGCCAGTCAGGTTGAGCAAAAGATGCAGCGCGTTCTGGTCCCGATCATCCTTGGCCTTGCCGTTCTGATCGTCGTGCTTGCGCTGCTGGAAGCCTATTCCGGCGTCATCCTCCTCGTCGCGATGACCGTCATGGGCTGGCGGCTGGCGCATGCCGACAAATATGGCCTGCCGGCATCGCGGAAATTTTTGCAGGGGAACGATCGGCGAGACGTTGAAACCAAATCCGCTCTTCCCATCCGGACGTCAAAACATCGGCCGCTCGATGAGGTGCTGGCCGAACTCGACGCCATGACCGGATGGCGCTCCGTCAAGGCGGAGGTCAGGAAACTGGTCGCCGTGCTGCAGGCCGAGCAGGAACGTCGGCGCCACGGCATCAACACCGCACCTCCAAGCTTGCATCTGGTCTTCCTTGGCAATCCAGGGACCGGCAAAACTACGGCGGCACGTCTCATGGGCGAAATACTTGCAGCCCTCGGCCTCCTCAGATCCGGCCATGTCGTCGAGGCCGATCGGAGCCAGCTTGTCGCCGGCTATGTCGGCCAGACCGCGATCCTGACACGGCAAGCCGTCGAGGCAGCGCTCGATGGCGTGCTGTTCATCGATGAGGCCTACGCCCTGGTGCCGGAGGGACAAAAAAACGATTTTGGCCGCGAGGCGATCGACACGCTGCTGAAGCTGATGGAGGACCATCGGGATCGATTGTGTGTCATCGCCGCCGGCTACACTGGCGAAATGCGCCGCTTCCTGGATTCAAATCCCGGCCTGCGCTCCCGATTCACCAGGACAATCATGTTCGAGGACTATTCGGCTGAAGAGCTGGCGGGGATTTTTCGCAATCTCGCCGACCACGAAGGTTTTGTGCTCGACGCCGCGGCCAAGGCCCAGGCCAACCTTGCCTGCGTCCGCATGGAGGCGGAAGGTGGAGACCATTTTGGCAATGCCCGCGCAATCCGCACGCTTTGGGAAGGCACGCGCGAGGCGCAGGCCATGCGCCTCGCGACAAAGGGTGTCGGAAATGCCGGCCGCGACGCCATCATGACCATAGGGCCCGAAGACATTGAGACGGCGATGGCGACATACGAGCGGCAGGGGTCAACCACATGACGGATGAAACGCTCTTCTCATCTGTGCGAGCCACGCTTCTACGCTGGCTCAGACTTGTTCCCGCCCTGTTCCGGCGCGATCCGCTGTTCCGCTATGCCGCGATCGCCGCTGTCCTGGCTTCGATCTTTCTGGCTGTCAGTATCGGTCATGATGTCGCCGGCCAGCGCGACGATCGCCCCACCGACGCTGGAAAGAACGCCAGCACCCCGCCGACGGGTCGTGATAATTTCGAACAGGGCAATGCGTCTTCGGCCGCGAGATCGCAGACGGAACCGCCTGCACCTGGATCAACCTTGGAGCCGGCGCACGAGAAAACGCCTGCTGTCGCTCCAGGCCGGCCGCTACAGGGGATAGAAGTGGCGCCAGCGCCGCACGACAATTTTGGAACCGTGCCGATGGAAGGATCATCACCATGATGCAAAGAAAAAGTGTGGGCGGGCTGGCGCTCGGCATTGCGATCGCAGCATTGATTTTCGTTGAGGGCCCCGGCTTCGCCCTGGCGCAAGACCGGCAGCCAGAAACCCAGATGCAGTTGGACCGCATCGAGCGGAAACTCGATTCGCTGATCGAGCAGCTCGGCATCACCGGACAGGGGGGCGCATCGGCAAAGAGCAACGACAGCCTGCCCGCCACTGGCAACGATGCCGCGAAGCAGGCTTCCACCGAAGGTGGTGCGAGCCAAAGTTACCAGCGGGGCGCGCTCGCCATCGCCCGCGTCGCGCCAGCCAAAAAAGACAATCTTCCAGAGATCCCCGCCGACAGCGTCGGCAGCTTTATCTATATCGGCGGCGCCATTCCCCTCAGTGAGCAGTCACGCAACGGTGTGCTCTACACCGGCCTCACCTCAGTCGAACTCCAAGGCTGGCTGAAGATTGCTGAGCCCGGCCGCACGCAGCTCGCCGTGGAGTACCGCGCCACCACCGGATACAACGTCTTTGCCAAACCCGGCTGCATTGCCTCGCTCTGGCTTGAAGATCGCTCGATCGGCTCCCAGCACGGCGAAATCCCAATGCCTGCACGGGAGCAAAAAAGCGTCTCCTTCATCTTCGGCGCCGACCTTCAGCCCGGTCTCTACAAGCTTCGCGCCTGGCTGGCCTGCACCGAGCCGCGTGACCTGCGAGCCCTTTACGCCCAACTGCTCATCAAGACGCCTAGCGATATGAACCTGCGCATGATCGACAGCGGCGAATTGCTGCACCAGGGGTCGTAAAGGCCATGACGCGAACCAGAAAGGAGCACAGCCAATACGCCGTGGACAAGGTTTCGTCGAGGAGCAGGAGCCGAGTCCAGTCGCTCTCCTGGAGGCATTGAAACCGGTCCTGCGCGCTGCGCTGCCGCGCCATAGGCCAGAATGACGACGCTCCCAGCTGACAGTGGATCGGCGCCAGTCTGGCGGAAATCAGTTCCGCCGCCTATCGATTATAGCGGGCTTGGCGGTTCTCAATTCCGCAATCCTGAAAATCTCGGCCAGGCACTCCCTTCCGTTTCGCCGTCGACCGGCCGCACTGGCTGATAGACATTAGTCTCCAGCCACTCTGCATAAGAAAAGCCCGGCGACGGAGCGATCCGTCGCCGGGCTTTTTGGGACGCGTTCGACCAGTCGGAATCATTAAGGCGGCGCCCGATCAGCCATAGCCGCCTTGTCTTCGATGAGTTTCGCCGCGACATCGGCCGACAGCGGCATGAAGCCATAGCCGTGAGCGACGGCTGCGTCGTGAAGATCCTCAAGCCTCTCGAACGCGTGACCGTGAGTGCCGAGCCAGAGTGCAGGGTCGTCGGTCACGTCGTGCGGGAACGCTTGCAGGAAGTAGGTTCGAAGTGGCGGGTCGTAACCGATGACAGTGTCTGGATCCGAGCGGCCCCGTCCGCTGACGGTGCCAGTAACGGTGATGGTGTAGCGGCTCATTGCAACCTCCTTTTGCCGGTGGGGATCCGGCCCCGGAAGGGGCCGGCCACCGATGCCTCACTGGGGGTTGTTCCAGAGGATGACCTTCTTGTTTTCCTCGCCGCCCGGGGCGGGAGCGAGATTGCCGAAGATCACGCCGATCTCGGGGGCTTCCAGCTTGACCGAGAGGTACTCCTCGCCCGAACGCTGGGAGGTGCGGTGCCAGCCGGCTCCGATCTCGAAGCCCGTGCGCTTGTTGACGATCCGGTAGTCGGGCGCGTCCTCGCGCGACTTGTTGGTGTTCGGGATGAGGGTGATCGGGGCGTTGACCCGGAGCGTGGCAAAGACGCCTTCCATCGAGCCGTCGGCTTTGGTGGTGAGGTTTGCGATCGTGGTGGCCATGGTGGTTCTCCTTCGGTTGCATCGGGACCATTCCCGATGGCGCCAAAGGAGAGGACCCTCCTGCTGCGGTCATCTCGGTGAAAATTCTGGAAAATTCTATTTGCCGAAAAATAGCGGGCAGGCCCTTCGCCTGCCCGCAGACAAAAAACAGAAATCGAATTTTCCTGAATATTCGTCGAGTGTACCCCCAACGGGGGTTGACCGCACAAAGCAGGCGGTCGTCTACAAAGGCGACATGAAACGGGAATGGCCCCGGATGCGGCAGATGGACAAGAACTCAGGCCGCCATCGCTTGACGGCCGACGCAACGCTGCCGGATCGCAGGAACAGGCTGCAGCCTCTCCGGTCATGTCGTCGGCACCGCCAACACATCGAATAGCAGCCTGGCGCGTAACCGCCTTGCATGTTCGGTATGGCGGCATAGCGGTTTCGAGATCGGAGCCGGCTGGCAGCGAACTTCACGCCCCTCGCGGACGATGCCGCGAAGTCAGGTTGGATGACCCGGCAAGCCAGGATATTGTCCGGCACGCTTGCACCCGCTTGAGAGGCGAGAAGCGTCAAGATGATCATCCGCACAATGCCCCGCGGCTCTGCGCGTGGAGCGGTTTCGAGAGGGCCGGCCCTGGCTTTCGTACAAGTGGAGTAGGCGGCGCGGGGTCGGATCAAGCATATCGGATCGGACCCGCCGGGCTGTCGGCGGGACCGCGCGTACATCATCCTGGCAACGCCAGACGCTCGTCCGGCATCATGCGGGCTTCGGCTTGGCGGCGAATGTCTGGACCGGCATGGCGGAGCATGGCGCACCAGTCTCCCACATTGTACGTCGTCGCCATGCTGCCCCTGGCCAGATCGTAGATGACGCACGGCTTGTTCGCGATGGCGAGCCGAAGCACGTTGACGGCCGTGCCGGGCGATGCGCCGTCCCAGACCATCATGCCAAAGTCGGCGCGCCGCGCCATCTCCCGGTCCTTGGTGGCGTGGACCCAGTATCCTTCGGCACCCTCAGGAGAAGGAATATGGTAGGCTGCCCAGTCGCCGAGATTGTTGCGGGGTTCCTTGCCCGCATGGAAGACCCACATGGTCGTAGCCGTAGCCGGCGAGCAGGCCCTGCGCCTCGGCATCGGCTCCGGGCGCGTCGCCAATCAGCACGCCGTGCTCGGCAGCAACGATTGCGCCGATGCGAGCGATGGCAGGTTCCGGCAGCTCGAATATCTCGCGTGATCCACCTATGAATATCATCGAGATCGTGACTTTCCCTTCTCTCCAGCGTCTCCCGCCCGGCTCCGGCCGCCCTCTGCCTCTGGCCCTGCGCGAGGGATCGTCACCCGAAGGCCGAGACGGCGAAGCCGGCTCGGGGAGCGAAAGAACGCCGCGACGAGAGCCCGGCCGGCGGCAGGCCGGCGCGCCCGGACCCTGCCCGAGGCGCTACGCGCGTGGAGCTCAGTGGCCTTTGTCGGCCAGCCAGAGGCTCACGTCCTGGATCGAGCGCATGAGCCCCGCCGGATTGTCCCGCGCGGGAATGAAGCCCCAGCTCTGCAAGTAGCGCTCGGCCTCGGCGTCGATCGCCCGCACCACCACCGCGCGGCCGCCGACGATGTCGGCGCCGGCGACGCAGCGATGCTGCGCGTCCTTGACCAGGCCGCTGCCGATGCCTTGTCCGGCATAGCGGTGGTCGACGGCGAGTTGTCCGATCAGCAGGCAAGGGATCGGATCGGGCGGCCGTCCGGTGCGGATCGCGCGCGGCGCGCTGTTTGGCTGGATCACGTCCGGCGCGAGGCCGTAGTAGCCGACGACTGTTCCCTCGTCGTGAATGACCAGGACGCGGATAATCCCGCGGGCCTGGTTCCTTCGCGCGAAGTCGGCCAGCCAAGCGTTGAGCGCCGGCTTGCCGCAATCGAAGCTGTCGACGCGGCGCGCGTCGTCGAGGAGTTCGATGCTTGAAAGCGCCACCTAGCGGTCCCAGGGCGGGGACCGACGCAGCCGCTCGGCCGCCTTCGGCGGGGACGGAGCGGCCGGGGCTGTGATCGCCTGCATGAAGGCGTCATAGGCTTGCGGGGACACGCGGATGACGGTTTCGTTGAGGATGGCGGCCCGCGCCTCGTGGAGTGCTGCGCGCTGCATGAACTCCGCGCGCGACAGGCCGAGCAGCTCAGCACCGCGGTCGATGATGGTGAGATCATCGCTACGAAACCGCATCGACACGGATATCTTCCTATTTGCGGCGGCGGCCATGCTGCGTTCCTGTGCTGGAATTGAATACGTCGGCGCAAAGCAGCATGACACCGGATTTGCGCGACGAACATTCCTGTTCCTGCGACCGGCGTACAGGCATGCGGAAACGGCGGACTGATCCGATCCGACGCAAGCCCCCTGCCGCAAAAAGAGAACGTCAATCCAGACGGCTGACGCGGCGGCCCTCGCTGCGCGCTTCGATAAAGGCGGCTGCGATCTTCATCAGACCGAGGGGCTTACCGTCGGATTCGATGTACCAGTTCGGCAATATCGTACTTGTATTCGTCAACCACGATCCAACAGCGCTTGAGATCGGTCAGACCGGCGCGGCGGCACTCGATAGCAGAGACTTCCAAGCCGACTCGATCGGCGGGCGGTGGCTAGGTGGTTATCGCCAGGAGCGCGAGATGGGTCAGGCCGTCTCTTGCGCTGCGGACAGCAATGACCACGCAGGTCGGCCGGCTTTTGCGGCCTTCCGTTTCGCCGCGCTCGTGTTGCCATGCCCAAAGATACGGGTATCACCTGACCGGGCAGAAATCTACCGCTCATCATCGTATCCTTCCCCGCGCGCCAATCGGTCGATCTCGGCGTCGAAGAGTTCCGTGTGTTCCTCCGGCATCTCGGAGACACGGTATGCGCGGCGGGGATCGCCGCCGATGCGCATCCGTTCGTAGTGCTCGTAACTCATCAGCACGAACCGGGGTTTCCGGTGCTTGGTAAGAATAACGGGTTCGCGGCTGGCAACGTCGGTGACGTCGCCAACCTGCTTGTTGAGATCCCCCGTCGTGAACTGACGCATGGCTGGACTCCTTTTCGATCTCTATATTATCCAGATTTTCTGGATTTGGAAGAAAAGGGCGCTCACGCGCCGCCCTCCGCGAACCGCCAGACGGGAATGCCGAGCCGACGGGCCTTGTCGGCGAGGTTGTCGGTGATGCCGGAGCCGGGAAAGACGATCAGGCCATAGGGCACCACCGAGAGAAGCTGGTCGTTGCGGCGGAACGGAGCCGCCTTGGCGTGCCGGTTCCAGTCCGGCTTGAAGGCGATCTGGGTGACCTTACGGTTCTCGGCCCAGCAGGCGGCGATACGTTCGGCGCCGCGCGGGCTGCCGCCGTGGAGCAGGACCATGTCGGGATGCTTCTCGCGGGCCTTGTCGAGCGCCTCCCAGATCCGGTCGTGATCGTTGCAGTCGAGGCCGCCGGCGAAGGCGATCTTGGTGCCGGCAGGCACCAGCACCTCGGTTTCGGCATGGCGGCGGGCGGCGAGGAAGTCTCTCGAGTCGATCACCGACGCGGTCATCGCCTGGTGGGAGACCTTGGAGCCGGTGCGCGGCCGCCATGCCGATCCTGTTTGTGCCTCGTAGAGGTCGGCGGCCTCATCGCGCATGATTTCCAGCACGTTGCGGCGCTCGATATAGGTGATGCCTTCCGCGGTCAGCCGTTCCAGCTCGACGGACTTCACCTCCGAGCCGTCCTGCTCCTGCTGGCTCAAGCGCTGGGCCTCCTCATTGCGGTCGAGGCTGCGGGCGACGCGCTCGGCGGCGCGGTGGAAGACGTTTGCGAAGGACCAGAGCAGGTCGTCAAGATCGGGTTCGAGCCTGGTATCGCCGAGCATGCCCGCAAAGGTCTCGACGATCCCGGCGAGGCCGGCCCGGATCACCTCGTCGTCGGGAAGGGGCCGAGGGTCGGGATCGTCCTGATGCGGGCGATAGCCGTACATCTGCAGTTCGAGGATGACGCGGTCGGTCGGCGAGGACACGTGGAAGGGCTCGTAGGCGTCGTCGAAAGGAAGCTCGTAGGTCATGGCGTGTCTCCGTCGGTTGTGGCCGCGCCTATCGCGGCCTGACAGCGCATCCCGGCCGCGCCGCGGGCGCGGGCCGCACCGAAGGCCGAAGCGCGAGCGGAGGACGGCGCAGCCGTTGCGGCCGTGACCGGAGGGTGGCAGGGGTCGCCTCTCGGGCAGGCCGCGGGCGCAGCCTCTCCGGCGGACCGTCGCCATGCCTGCAAGGCTTCCGGTGACGCCGACCGTGCCCGCCTGCCGGCCCCGCCCGTTCATCCTGGTGGCAGGAAGAGACGGGCATCATTCGGGACGAGCTGATCGCTTAGCCATGCGGCGAGATGAGCTGGGCCGAGATGGCGCAGATCGTCGTTGAAGTCGCCGAGCTGCGGCCGCAACACCAGGGCGAGGATTCCTGACTCGCCTGCGCGCTGGCTGAGACGTTCGATGCCGTGCCGGCCGGCGGCGTCAGCGTCGGCCGCGATGTAGAGGCGGCGGCAGCCGGGGGGAAGCCTCAGGCCGGCAAGGTGATTGGCCGAGGTGGCCGCGGCCACCGGCAGCACCGGCATCACAGTCCGTAGCGAGGCGATCGTCTCGAGCCCCTCGCCCGCGGCCATGACCGGGACGGGCGCTCCGGGCAAGTGGCCTAGCCAGATGCCGTTGCCAAGGAGATCCCCCAGCGAGCGGCGTGGATCCGCGAGTTGCGCCTTGCCCTGACCCGAAGGATCAAGCCAGGTGCGTTGTAGGCCGGTGATCTGCCCGTCGAGGCTGGTGACAGCGGCAATGAGCGCAGGAAGAGTCTGCGTCTCGCCCGTTACGAGATCCCTGTAGTAGCAGCCGGGATGGAAGCGCAGCGCGGGCTCATGCGCGGAAAGCAGGATGCCGCGGCCGGCGAGGTATCGTTCGGCCAACGTGCCGGCGATCGGCTGCGACATGGCGAACAGGCGACGCGCGGCGTCAGGCGAGGCGGGTGCCGCGGCAGGCTGGCGTTGCGCGCCAGGAGCTTGGGGCGGTGGCGGCGGCATAGAGAGAAAGCGACGCGCTTCATCCGCGATGTCACGGAAGTCGACGAGGCCGCAACTTTCACGGATGACATCGAGCAGATCGCCAAATTCAGATGTCGCCTCGTCGACCCACCTACCCGCCGGGCCATTGGCGTTTGCCCTCAGCCGCACATGCATTGAGCGACCGCGCGTGTTGCGGACATCGCCGACGATCCAGTGATTGCCGGAGCGATGGCCGTTGGAGAGATATTCGCGGCACACTGCCTCGGCGTGTTCGCCAAGGCGGCGCGCCAGCTCGGAGGCCGAGCCGGTCATGATCGCCTTCCCTCAAAGCGCGAGATGATCGTCGATATGGGCGGCGTCGTAGCGCGAGACGGGGATTTCGGAGCGTCGCGTATGGGTGGGAAGAAGTTCGGCGATGCGCTTCATCATCGCCAGCGTTGCCCGCGGCGTGGTCGACCGGGACAGGATCGGAGGGCCGAACCGGCGCAGAAACAGCACCTGGGCGGTTTCGAGCGCCTCATAGGCGTCTTTCCAGACCCAGGACCCTTGCGCATCGCTGCCGCCAAAACTTGTCGTCATGGCGGTGCGCAGTGCGGCGGTGGTGACAGGCTTGCCGTGTTCGAGGAAAGGCAAAACCAGCGTTCCCGCCTGATGGATTGCCTGGGCATTGGTGATGGAGGCAGGCGTCGGCGCGTCGAGGGGAGCAGCAGTCCGGGCAACGGCCGGTGTGGTCGAAACAATGTTCATGGAGATGTCCTTCGCGAGAGGGGAGTGGCGCCCGCGCCGGCACTCTCTGCGCGCCAGCCGGGCCGCACTGCTCCCGGCTCCCCTCTGCCTCTCGCGCCGATGCACCAAACGGGTTGCACTCTGCGCAAAGCCATGACTTGAATGCGCGCACAGGGATGCGGCGGCGACCTGGAGCTGCGGAGGTGATGCGACGGTTCAGAATTGGCAGTGAGGTCTACGAGGAGGGAGCGCCTGACCTGCAGGCGGCGCTGGCGAACGCCCATGCCCGCACCGAGCGCCCGCTATGCCTGTGCCGCGAGCCGGGCTGCCCGATGTACATCGCCCGCATCGGCGGCCTTCACCTGATCAAGCGCATGCCGCTCAGCGGCGGCGGGCATGATCCCTCCTGCGATTCCTACGAATCGCCTTACGAACTGTCCGGCCTGGGCGCCTTGATGGGCAGCGCGATCCAGCTCGATCCGCAAAGTGGCTTGGCGGCCCTCAAACTGGACTTCAGCCTGTCGAAGACAGGGAGCCGAGTAGCATCCGAGCCTGCTGGCAAGAGCTCCGCCAGTGCAACCGGAGACCCCAGGAAGATGTCGCTGCGTGGCCTCCTTCATTATCTCTGGCACGAGGCCGAATTGACCGTCTGGACATCCCGATGGGCCGGCAAGCGACATTGGTGGAATGTCCGCTGGCATCTGATCGAGGCTGCCGGGCAAATGACGGTGAGGGGCGGACGCCTCGCGGATATCCTGTTCGTGCCCGAGCCGTTTCGCGCCGAGAACAGGCAAGCGATCGAACATCGTCGCAATGCGGCTCTCGGCATGGCGCTCCCGCCGAAATCCGGCCCACGAAAGTTACTCGTTCTGGTCGGCGAGGTGAAAGAGATTGTTTCTGCCCGCTCCGGTCAGAAACTTGTCATCAGACATTTGCCCGGCTTTCCCTTTTACATCGACAATGCATTGGATCGGCGTTTGCAGATGCGTTTCGAGAAAGAATTGTCACTGTGGGGAGCGGATTCCAGTTCACATTTGATGGCGATCGCGACGTTTGGACTGAACGCGGCCGGCCTCGCCATTGTCGAGGAGGTCGCGTTGATGGTGGTGTCCGAGAACTGGATTCCTTACGAGACGATCCCGGAGAAAAGGCTCGTCGACGCGCTCGCCCGCCTTCGCGAGAAAAGCGTGAAGGGATTGCGCTACGACCTGCAAACCGACCAGCCGATCGCCAACGCACTGCTCCAGAACAGGGACGAGCCGATAGCGCTCTTTGTCGTTCCGGCCGGAGCGCACGAGACCTTCGAAGCGTCGCTTGAGGAAATGATGGCCGCGCGTCCCGAGATCGGCTCCTGGGTGTGGCGGGTCGGCGAAGGCGATATGCCGCCGCTACCGCCTTGAGCGTCGGACGGAATGTCCCAATCCGAATGCCGAGCTTTGCCGCTTGGGCTTCGCCTGCTGTTCCGCGTAGGCGCCGTGGCTATAGCGTGCCAATCGAGTGACTGGCCATGCTGGACCATCCATGCCGCCCGCTGGCCCCGTCTGCGCGCCGGGACTCTCCGACTAAACGGCAATAGTGAGGCCGGGTTACGAACGTGCACTGCATGGGTATCGAGGCGGAACGCGTCGACCGCTCCTACCGATCGCCGGCCGCACGGCTATTCTCAATTCCTTGGCGCCATGGCAGTATTACCTGCTCTCCGGCGCATCGATGCCGTTGAAGCGGATGCGCTGCCCATGGACGTCGATCGTGCCGCCGTCGACGACGGAGGCGATGCCAATGATCGGTTCCGGCTTCGCCCGATCAAGTTCGACACGTTGAACTCGGGCAGGCTGTCGCCGTTCTGCATGGCCGCTTGAAGGGCCAGCGCGCCGGCTGCGGCGATGGTCCCGGCACGCTCACCAATCGTTGGGTGCACGAAGCGCTTGGCACTTGTGCGGTTGCGCCACTTGTCGAACGGGTGTCGTGCCGTGATCTGTGCAAGCCCTTCTGCCGGGGGAGAATGCGCCCAAATGCTGTAGTCCAAACAACGCGCCGAGGAACGTTAATGCAATCGCGAAGTTGATGCACAGGCGCGTGGTTTCGTAAAAAGAGCAAGGGTCTATGCCCTCCACCTCGATAAGCAAAACAGACTATGATCCGGAGAGCCGTGTCTTGTCCGTGTGGTTTGTCGCCAGTGGCAAGCGCTACGAGTTTGAAGGTGTGCCGCCGGAGACTTTTGCGGCGTTCCGGGCAGCCTTCGCCAAGGGCCGCTTTTTCAACGACCACATTCGAAATCACTTCCGGTATCGTCGAATTTCAGGCGACGACGAGCGCTGACCGCTAGGCGTCTGGATCGAGCGGCTTGTGCCACGGCTGCTCGTGCCAGAGCACTTGTCGGAGGTCGCGCCGGTCGACCGCCTGGCCACACACCGGGCACGTGTGGAAATGGTCGCGCTCGTCGGCTGGCTCTTTCCCATGCCGACTGCCGATGATCGGCGGCCCCAAATCGGAAAGCTTCGTCACCCTCGCAGCTTCCTGGCCTCATGCGCCAAGGTTTTGCGGTCGTTGCCATGCTCGCCGATCAGTTCCCGAACCTGCTCGGGCGTAATTCGGTGCTGCTTGGCGAAGTAGCGGACCTCATAATCCTCGTCCGCGGACACGCGATCGCGGTCCCGGAAATCTCGCTTGTATTTGTGGTCGCCCATCGCTGTTCCTCCTGGTGAGGAAAACAGCGACGCGGCAGGAATGTTCCGCATTGCTTTTTCAGCAAGTGCTAACGGAACGCTTATGGCTGTGCGATATCAGCAAATTGTTGGCTGGAGTGCTTGTACGTGCCTAACTCCGCTGGCGGCGTCCGGTTGTCCTTCATTCGTCCGATTGAGCCGGAGCTGGTCGAGCAGCCAAGGGCGATGGCCGGGGCCACGAAGTTCGACGGCCACCGGACCCAGGCCATCAAAGATGTTGACGGCAAGACCCGGCATTGACTGAACCTCGAAATATCGGCCGCGCGACGATAAGCCTTGTACTTTTCAACGTCGTGGCAAAGGATCAAGCAAATCGGTAGGGCTCGTCCCTTCATTCCGCCCTTGTGATTGTTGCGCTCGACCGGCTTCTGCCGAATGCGGCCCAACGTCCTTGAACCGATTACGTCGGACAGCATCTTCCGAGAGATTGGCCAGCGATAGCCCTTCAGCGGTGAAGATCACACCTGCAGCTTCCAAAGCTCGTCGAATGCGAGCGAGGTTGCCGGCACGTGGAACCCTGTTGCCATTCTCAAACTCGCGGATCGTGTCTTCGCTGACATCGGACCTGCCGGCTAGTCGCGCACGAGACCAGTTCAAGAGGGCCCGTGCTGCTCGCGACTGCTCTGATGTAAGGATTTGCACAACGACCCTTCCCGCCACTGACCTCCCGCAGAACAGCGTAACGGGCCGAAGGTTCCGACAAATTTCATCAACTGCTAATGGAACGGAAAACTGTCCTCGCCGATGAAGCAAATGAGCAAATCCGAGAGCTCTATCGCGTTTGGAGGTAGCCATGCCGTCGGTGAGATTGCGACTTAAGTCCTGTGCTGAACGGCAAAAGTCCCAAGCGCGAAACATCAGGGTCGGTCACTCATTGAATGCCTGCCGGCGAACATGAGTCCCTTCATCGTCGGTTGTTGAGCGCCCGTCATTGTATGTCCCCGAGTGGCGGGTGCTCTCATTGGAGGTCGGATGCTGCCTGGTGAGATCATCGCGAACACGTTTGCAACGCTTCTCCTGATCTGCGTTGTTACCGTTGTGCTCTTCCTTTTCGGAAAACCACTGTGGCCTGAACAACAGGTCCGGATGGTGATAATCGTACCGGTTGACAGGACGACCACGACGGCGATTGCGAACACCCAGGTTCAGCTGCCTCGCAATTTCGATCTGAGCAAAGCGATGCCGAAACCAGAGCCGCCTCTTGGTTTCGCAGATCGTTAGACTCGTCGCAATGCGCATGCCGCGGACGCATTGCCAATCACAGTGGCGGGGGCGCTTCTGGCCATTAGGTCCGGTTGGGATAGGCGCGTTTCGCCTGTGCGCTCTTGCAGAGCTGATCCAATTTGTCGCGGATCCGATCGTTATCAAGCAATAGCTTGGCGCGTGGGAATCCTCTTTTGCGAAGCTCCCATTCGATGACCTGCCACCCTTCGTAGTCGCCAGATTCCGCAAGCTTGCCGGCCTCGCGCCACATACGCACGTCACGCTCTCGGGACATGACTTTTCTCCCGTGCTCTTGCGCCGAGCATACTGCTGATCGGAGCCAATATGCGAAATGCCTATCGCGTTCCGTCAAGGCAGCCGGATCCCGAGGGCCGACCGCTGCCTGCGCGGATTGCTTGGTTGGCCCGTCAGCCGCGTGAGACGGTGCCGGAAAAGAGGCTCGTTGACGCGCTCGCCCGCCTTCGCGGGAAGACCGTGAAGGGATTGCGATATGACCTGCAGACGGACCAGCCGATCGCCAACGCTCTGCCCCAGAACAGCGACGAGCCGATAGCGCTCTTTGTCGTCCCGGCCGGTGCGGACGAAGCATTGGAGGCTTCGTTGCAGGATAAGATCGCGAACCGACCGGAGATGGGTGAGTGGACCTGGCGGATCGGTGAGGAGGAGATCCCAGCCCTTCCATGGCTGTGAACGGCATCTCAAATTTCCATCAATGTCGTGAATCGATTGGCGGCAATCGATTCAGACAATGCATTGGACAAGGAACCCTGCTGTCTTGGACCATGACGCTATGGTGAGGGGTGACCAGCGATCGTCCTTTTCGGTGAGCATGCTGCGGGTTTGCGAAGATCCGGGGCGTAAGCGCAGTCGGCGGCTGATCGTTGTAAACATTGAACTCGCTATGCCATTCGACCTGTCCGAATCCAGCGTTGCATCGGCGAGCGAAACTCTGGAGAGTTGGCTTTCTCATCGGCGTCCGCCGGGACGTCACCCCGGTCGATGGTTCATTTGACCAACTTCTGTTCCAGTCGAACATGTCGATCCCCGTGAAAGGAGGGCCCGGGCACGCTATGGCGGTCCCGGGCTTGAGAGTGAGTTACAGCCGGAAAGGCCCGGCGGAATGCCGGGCCCGGTGCGAGCGTGAGGCCGATTATTCGGCGGTCTGGAGGTGGTCGGCCTTGTCGCCGTCGATGGTCACCGGCTCATCGCGGGACGGATCCGCATCGTCGGCGAGGAAGGCCGGCAGCTCGGTGGCATCGCCGTCGAGAGCTGACTCGTGCGACATGTCGTCGGCGACCGCATCGCCAGAATCGGTAGCAATTTCATCGACCTCAACGCGCAGCGGCTCTGGAAGCCAGTTGGACCCTTCGAGAAAACGGGCGGCCTCACGCGCCATGCTGTCCTTCTTCATGTGGTCGATCAGCTGCGCAGATTCTATGCCACGAGCTTCACTGACAGCCTGTAGAATCCGCGCTTTGGTGAGCCTCCCGAGGAACTCGACCGAAGGCGTCCAGCCGGCGTTGACCATGTCGAACTGGAGCGAGCGGCCAAGCATGTCTGCATGCTGGAGCGCCTTCGCTCGCCTGTTCCAGGGTTCGACCACCGCATTGAGGGTTAGCGAGACGCAGTGCGCCAACAGCGCCTTGCGGCTTGCGTCGTCGAGGCCGAGAAGGAAGTCCCACAGGCCTTCTGCCTCATCGGGCAAATCGCGATCCCACGCTTCGTGCCGCTCGGCGATCTCCTTGGCCCAGGGCGTCTCAGCAAGACCCTCGACCTGACTGAAGCTGCCGCTCTTCAGGCTGATCTCAATGCAGGTGTCCGGCGCGAAGCGATAGAAGACCTGCAGGACGAAGGCGTGGAGTGCGGCGACGAAGGCCATGTCGACGTCACCGGCGAGTGCGTTGCGCAGTGCCAGCGTCCGCTGCGCGGTCAGCTCGAAGACGAGTCGATCAGGCAGCGGCTTGATGCCATCGTCCTCGCTGTCGTCACTAGCGCTGTCGTTCACTGGATTGCCGTTGACGACAACACCATCGCCACAGTCGTCGCCACTGGATCGGGTTCCGCGGTCGGCGCGTCCTTCCTCGCCCTCATCGACGTCGCCGGTTTCGGTCCGCGGCTCGTCCTCCGATCGCACGAAACCGGCATCGACTTGAAGCTGACCATTCGCAGCGAGGGTCACGAACACACCGGCAATGGCCTTGTGGGCGGGATCGTAGCTTTGGGGACGATCATCGATCGCATCGAGCTCGGCACCCAGCTGGTCGAGCTTCGCCTCGATCGCTTCGTCGGCATCGTCGGCCTTGGCATAGTCCGCATCCAGCTTGTCGTATTCGGCCTTCAGCGCATCGTAGCGTTCGATCTCCCCGGCGCTGAGTTCCTCCGCCTTGGCATAGATGCGCCGCATGCCGGAGGTATGGCCGTAGGGAAAGCTAATTGCCGCCTCGACCCATTTCCACCCTTCGGCGCGAATCGCCTCGGCATCCATCTTCAGCTTGTCGAAGACGAGCTGCTCGAGGAGCGCCGCATCCTGGAACCAGCCGCCGGAATCCTGCTCGAAGAGATCGCGCAGGATGACGCCGCCGGCCGCCTCATAGGCCCCGGCACCGACATAGACGGCCCGGCGATCATCGGCCCGGACCGTCGTCTCCGTCAGCAGGCGTCTGATGTAGTACGGCTCCTGCATGTGCGAGCTGGCAATTCGCTCCCAGACCTGCTCCTGGCGCGCGTGATCGTCCGAGATCGAGAAGGCCATGATCTGTTCGAGCCGGATTTCGTCCTTCTCGTAGAGGTCGAGCAGCTTGGGTGAGACCGATGCCAGCCGCAAGCGCTGCGTCACCGTGGCTGGCGACACGAAGAAGCGCGCGGCGATCTCTTCCGGATCGAGGCCCTGATCGCTGAGTGTCTTGAACGCGCGAAACTGGTCGAGCGGATGAAGGTCTGCACGACGCAGGTTCTCTGCAAGCGAGTCTTCTTCGGCCGACGTCTCGTGCCTGCGGTTGACGATGCACGGGATCAGCTCATTCTTGGCCAGGCGCTTCTGCTTGATGAGGATACCGAGCGCGAGATAGCGCCGGCCGCCGGCGGGCACTTCGAACGTGCCGGTCTCCTCGCCCTCGCCGTCGAGCACGGGCCGAACGTTCAGGCTCTGGATCAGCTTCCGCCGTCCAATGTCTTCGGCCAGTTGCTCGATCGACACGCCGTCCTTGATGCGCCGAACATTCTTCTGCGACAGCATTAGCTTGTCATAGGGAATATTCTCGGCGGCGTTCATCGCGATCTTCTGAATGGCGTTCTTTGCCATGGTCTGGTTCTCCGTGACGGGCGGCCCGGGGCCTCTCCCTGAACCTCCAAACCCGTCTAGAAACTCCCTCCCTCCTCTGTCTCCAGGCCTCACGCCGCCGCCTGCCGCCTGCCGCCTGCCGCAGATTTTGATGGGTCGAAATGATGATGCCCGCCATGGTTTTGGCTTGCTGATCTCTTCGCGACGACGACGCCGAGGGCCCCAGGGTGTTGGCGTGGTCCATCTCCCGGCACATGACCGTCCGGAAAGAAAAGGCGCCGTCTTCGTGCTTTTGAGGACGGAGCTGGGATTAATGGAGATGACAGATGTGCGGCCGGCGCGCGGAGGTCCTCCACGCCAGGCGTCGGAAGGATCACGCAGCGAAATCGAGCGACGCGAGCCTTCAAAGACCTCGCTCAAGCGTAAGCGCCTCAAAGCCCTCATGAACCCGACCTACCGCCAAGCCGTCCTTGCAGGTTAACGATCATGATTTCGCCCTGTGCATGGCCGCTTTACAGGTGGAATTGGTAGCGCTACGGTTTCAAAGTCGCGTGACCCAGGGGGATCTGGGGCAGACGTCGCCGACGCCAGTGGTGGATTGCCGCACTGCCGGCATCCGTTTCAAACCACACCTGGTAGAAACGGCTCCCCGCGACATTCGCAGGGGACCATCGGGAGGAGTTCGATGGCGTCTGTCGCGATTGGCGATGTCTACAAATCGTTCGGGGCCACCGAGGTCCTGCATGGTGTCAGCGTCGATATAGAAGACGGCGAGTTCGTCACGCTGGTCGGACCGTCCGGCTGCGGGAAATCGACACTTCTGCGGATGATTGCCGGCCTGGAAAAGATTTCGCGCGGCCATATCTCGATCGGCAGCCGGATCGTCAATGACGTTGCTCCGAAGGAACGCGACGTGGCCATGGTCTTCCAGAATTACGCGCTCTATCCGCATATGACGGTTGCGGAGAACATGGCGTTCTCGCTCATGCTCAAGGGTGTTCCGAAGGCGCATAGCGATGCAGGTGTCAAGCGGGCAGCCGAAATCCTCGGGTTGGTTGCTCTGCTGTCGCGCTATCCGCGGCAGCTTTCAGGCGGCCAACGTCAACGCGTCGCCATGGGCCGCGCGATCGTGCGCAATCCGCAGGTGTTTCTGTTTGATGAGCCGCTCAGCAATCTTGATGCCAAGCTCAGGGTGCAGATGCGCGCCGAGATCAAGGAGTTGCACCAACGGCTGAAGACCACGACCGTGTATGTCACGCACGACCAGATCGAGGCCATGACCATGGCCGACAAGATCGTGGTCATGCATGACGGTATCGTCGAGCAGATCGGGCCGCCGCTGGAGCTCTACGACCGGCCGAACAACCTGTTCGTCGCAAGCTTCATCGGTTCTCCCGCCATGAACATGCTCAAGGGAACTATCCTGACCGAAGGCACGCAGCGCTTCGAGGGCGAAGGAGGGATTTCGGTGCCTTTGTCCGGGCTGTCCTCCATCGGCAATGGCGAGCCCGTCGTGCTGGGGATACGGCCCGAGCATTTGCGGCTGGACGACAATGGCATTCCGATCACCGTGGTGGTGATCGAGCCGACCGGCTCGGAAGTACAGATCATCGGCCGGACGGCGGGAGGCGAGGACGTCGTGGCCAATTTCCGGGAACGCCATTCCTTCGCGCCGGGAGAAACCATCCGGTTGTCGGTCGAGCCTGGTCTCGTTCATCTCTTTCACGGCGAAACCGGCAAGCGCATCGATCAGCCCCCGCAGCGGTAAGCGACACGCAACGAGGAAAGACAGGAGGAAACGAGCATGAAATTCACCAGACGCGACGTGATCCGCACGACCGCCGGCGCCGCCGCTGGCGCCTTGGGGAGTCGGTTCGTCGGCTCCCCGGCCTTTGCTCAGGAGGGCTTGAAGTACAAACCAGAGGACGGCGCGAAGCTCAGGCTGCTGCGCTGGTCGCCTTTCGTGCAGGGCGACGAGGACCAGTGGCTGAAAAACACCAAACGGTTTACCGAAGTGACGGGGGTGGAGGTCCGCGTCGACAAGGAGAGCTGGGAAGACATTCGCCCCAAGGCTGCGGTCGCCGCCAATGTCGGCTCCGGTCCGGACGTGATGTTTGTCTGGTTCGACGATCCGCACCAGTACCCCGACAAGCTGCTCGACGTGACGGAACTGGGCGATTATCTCGGCAAGAAATATGGCGGCTGGTACGATGGGCCGAAACAGTATGCAGCGCACGAGGGCAAGTTCATCGGCCTGCCTCTGGCCACCATCGGCAACGCCATCGTCTACCGGGAAAGCTGGGTGAAGGAGGCCGGTTTCGCGGAGTTTCCGAAGGACACGGCCGGCTTCCTCGAGCTGTGCAAGGCACTCAAGGCCAAAGGCCATCCGG
Organism: Mesorhizobium sp. M0051; assembly: GCF_040323235.1. Lineage (NCBI taxonomy): Bacteria > Pseudomonadati > Pseudomonadota > Alphaproteobacteria > Hyphomicrobiales > Phyllobacteriaceae > Mesorhizobium > Mesorhizobium sp. M0051. The sequence goes on along the minus strand of NZ_JAMYUT010000012.1, from coordinate 145,324 downwards.
CCGGCTTCACCCACGGCCATGGCGTCGGCGACGGCAACAACTACGCGCACTGGCTGCTGTGGAGCCATGGCGGCCAGATGGTTGACGAGAAAGGCAAGGTCACGATCAACAGCCCCGAGACGCTCAAGGCGATCCAATATGCGCAGGAGCTTTACAAGACCTTCATTCCCGGGACCGAGAGCTGGCTCGACGTCAACAACAACCGCGCCTTCCTGGCCGGCGAAGTGAGCGTCATCGCCAACGGGATTTCCGTCTACAACACCGCCAAGGTCAACAAAGACAAGGATCCGAAGCTGACCGAGATCGCCAAGGACATGCGCACGACCAACATGCCGATCGGTCCGGTCGGGAAATCCGTCGAGCTGTTCCAGGTGACCACGGCCGTCATTTTCAACTACACGCCCTACCCCAACGCGGCGAAGGCCTATCTGCAGTTCATGTTCGAGGATCCGCAAATGTCGGACTGGATCACCTCCTCGGCGTGCTACTGTTGCCAGACGCTCAAAGCCTTCGCCAACAATCCCGTCTGGAAGGCCGATCCGAACAATGCGGCTTACGCGAAGGCCTCGGAGACGCTGCGTCCCAACGGCTATGCCGGGCCGCTCGGCTACGCCTCGGCCGCCACCATGGCCGACTATGTTCTGGTCGACATGTTCGCCAAGGCCGTGACTGGCCAGGCCACACCGCAGGAAGCGATGGAAGAGGCGGAAAAGCGCGCCAACCGCTACTATCGCGTTTGACCACAGCTGAGCCGGGCGGCCGACCGCGCTGCCCGGCTCGGTTTCGGCGGCGGCTTGCACCGCCATGCAACCAGACTTCACAAGGAGCCACCCATGGCCGTGAATTCCGCTGCGGTTCGGCCGCGCCCGTCGATCCTGTCGCGTCTGGCCGAAAGCCGCAATGTCCTCGGATTCGGCTTCATGCTGCCGGCGGCGGCGTTGCTGCTGGTTTTCCTGACCTACCCGCTCGGGCTCGGCGTCTGGCTCGGTTTCACCGATGCGCGCATCGGCCGCCCCGGCATCTTCATAGGCATCGAGAATTATGAATATCTGTGGAGCGACAGCGTCTTTTGGCTCTCGGTCTTCAACACGCTGCTCTACACGGTCAGCGCCTCGATCCTGAAGTTCGTGCTCGGGCTCTGGCTGGCGCTCATCCTCAACCAGAACCTTCCCTTCAAGTCGTTCTTTCGCGCGGTGGTGCTGCTGCCCTGGGTGGTGCCGACGGTGCTTTCGGCGATCGCCTTCTGGTGGATCTACGATTCGCAGTTCTCGATCCTGTCCTGGGCGCTGCAGCAGATGGGACTGATCGACCATCGCATCAACTTCCTCGGCGACCCGACCAATGCCCGCGCCTCGGTCATAGCCGCCAATGTCTGGCGCGGCATTCCATTCGTCGCAATCACTCTGCTCGCCGGCCTGCAGACCATCCCGCAATCGCTCTATGAGGCCGCCACCCTCGACGGCGCCAGCCGCTGGCAATTGTTCCGCCACGTGACCCTGCCGCTGCTAACACCGATCATCGCCATCACCATGACTTTCTCAGTATTGTTCACGTTCACCGATTTCCAACTGATCTATGTGCTCACTCGTGGCGGCCCGGTAAATGCTACCCATCTGATGGCGACATTATCCTTCCAGCGCGGCATTGCCGGAGGCCAGCTCGGCGAAGGCGCGGCAATCGCCGTCGCCATGATCCCCTTCCTGCTGGCGGCGATCCTGTTCAGCTATTTCGGCTTGCAACGGCGCAGATGGCAGCAAGGCGGCGGAGACTGACATGACCGCGATCAAGCAAGCCGAGCGCATTGACACCGACGAAGGCGGCATGGGCTACCTGCAAAGCCTGCCGCGCCGGGTGGTGACGGTCTATCTGCCGCTACTAGTGTTCATGATCGTGCTCCTGTTCCCCTTCTACTGGATGACGATCACGGCGATTAAGCCGAATGCCGAGATGACCGACTACGCGAACCACAATCCGTTCTGGGTGGTTCATCCGACATTGCAGCACATACGCTATCTGCTGTTCGAGACCTCCTATCCTGGCTGGCTGCTCAACACGATCATCATCTCGACCGCCGCCACTTTCCTGTCGCTGTTGGCAGCGGTGCTGGCGGCTTATGCGATCGAACGCCTGAGATTTTCGGGCGCGCGCCAGGTCGGCCTCGCGGTGTTCCTGGCCTATCTTGTGCCGCCTTCGATCCTATTCATCCCGCTGTCGCTGATGGTGTTCAACCTCGGCCTCTATGACACACCGTTCGCGTTGATCCTCACCTACCCCACCTTCCTCGTCCCGTTTTGCACCTGGCTGCTGATGGGCTATTTCCGCTCGATCCCGTTCGAACTGGAAGAATGCGCTCTGATCGACGGCGCGAGCCGCTGGCAGATCCTCACCAAGATCGTGCTGCCGCTGTCAGTACCTGGCCTGATTTCGGCCGGCATCTTCGCCTTCACGCTATCCTGGAACGAGTTTATTTACGCGCTGACCTTCATTCAATCGTCGGAAAAGAAGACGGTACCGGTCGGCGTGCTCACCGAGCTGGTTCGTTCCGACGTCTATGAGTGGGGCGCGCTGATGGCAGGCGCGCTGATCGGCTCGCTGCCGGTGGTGGTGCTCTATTCATTCTTTGTCGAGTACTACGTTTCCTCAATGACGGGCGCGGTAAAGGAATAACGTCGTGCGACCGAACCTCAGCGCTCGCGAAGACGATGATCCCATCGTCGCCCGGGCAACAACGCCGATGCCCCTGCCAAATTGCAATCGTCATTTCCTACCTCTACCCAATCAGGAATGCGTCGGGCGATGGTGCTGGAGACCGCCCTCCTCATTTCCGGCTGCCATTTGGGCGATGTCGGCGCACGGCGTGGAGGCGAGCTAAAAGAGAGCCTCGTGGGCGGCGGCAAGCAGCGTGGGCGCGGCAATACGCTTGTCGCGGGTGATGGTCGCGGATCGGATCATCAACGCCGAGGTCCCCATTCGCACAGGAAGCATCATTCTCCAGATCCCAATTGCCCCTGTAACGCGATGCGCGTTCGTGGCAGAACTTTGGCATGGCACGCCTTCGCCCGCTGCTGGCCTTTTTAGCGCTCTATGCTGCAATGTATGCTGCATTCGGGACAGCGTCCCCGTTCTGGCCACGGTATTTTGAGGCGCGCGGTCTAACACCTGAAGAGCTGGGCGTTCTGTTCGGGCTAGGCAACGCAGCCCGGCTGATTGCCGGACCGCTCGCCAATCGAATAGCAGACCTTCTCGGCGCCCTGCGCATCACCCTGGCGGTCTGCATCGGGATCGCGGTGGCGGCGACGCTTGGGCTGGCCGCCGTGCAAGGCCTCTTCCTTCTGTTGGTCGTCTATCTGGCCCAGTCAGCCGGGCTGGCACCGATCACGACCCTCGCCGACGCCCTTGCGGCGCGCGCATCGGTGCGCGAGCCGGTTTTTGAATATGGTTGGGTGCGGGGTGCGGCATCAGCAGCCTTTGTTGCTGGCACTCTCGTGGCAGGCCAGGTGCTCGGAGTTTTGGAACTGGGTGCGATCATATGGATGTACGCTGCGCTGCTCGCCGGCGCGTTGGCTGCCGCCGCGCTGGTGCCGGAATCAGACACCGGCGCCGAGCGGGCAGCGGACCCTGTCGGGCAAAGCGTAATCGGCGGGCTGCGCGAGCTGCTCGGTCTTGCGATTTTCCGGCGCATCGTCGTGATTGCGGCGCTGATCTATGGCAGCCATGCCATGCATGACACCTTCTCGGTCATCCGCTGGACAGCGGCCGGGGTCGGTACGGCGGCGAGCAGCATACTTTGGTCGGAAGCCGTCGCAGCGGAGGTGGTGGTGTTCGTTGTGGTCGGGCCGATCCTGCTGCGCCGGCTTGGGGTGGCCGGGGCCGCTGCTCTGGCCGTGGTGGCCGGAATTCTTCGCTGGGTCGTGGAAGCAGAAACGGCGACGATTTGGATGCTTGCGCTCGTGCAACCGCTTCACGGCATTACGTTCGCCCTGCTGCATCTTGCCTGTATGCGTATTATCGCCAGCAGCGTGCCCGCACATCTTGCCGCCACTGCGCAGGCCGTTTACGCGATCGGCCCGGGGCTGGCCACCGCGGGTCTCGTCTGGGTCTCAGGTCAGCTTTACGGAGCCTATGGCCCGCCCGGGTTCCTCATGATGGCGGCACTCTGTGTGCTGTCCCTTCCGCTGGTGACTCGACTTCGTGAAACGCCCCCATCATCGGATTGACATGTATGAGACGATGGTCGCGACGCCGGGCCTGTTCCATGCCTTCGGCTTCAGCGACACCGGCTCTTGCCCGGTTCAACCTTAAGCCCGTGCGCCAGTCGGCTTGGACGGTCACTTGGAAAGACAATCGAGCATGTGAGCGTAGATCGTCTGCGCATTGTCTCCGCGCTGATCGCCGTTACATCAAAATGTCAGGCTAATCTCACGCCTGCCGTGCGGGGGGGATCGTGAACCTCCGCCGGTCGAAGGCCCTATCATATTGTTCAACACCGTCGAGAACCTCAGGGCCTCTCTCAGTGTGAGGCCAAGAAGAATGCAGTCGCCGAACTCGGCCACGTTCTCTCGTACGGCATCCCAAACCAGCCATTCTCCGCTGGGGTCGCACAGCGGCTCGTAAGGGCCCCTGCCCATTAGGGTCACTTTACCGATCCTGACCTCCTCGACGCACCTGCAACGCCTCCTCGATCCATAGAGTAGAGCGTGCAGCCATGCAGCGGGTACGGCGTTGGCACCCCTGGTTTGGGGTGTGAGGACACGCTAGGCCGCCAGCAATAACGGGGCTTCGCCGTTTTTTCCCTCTGGCATCGCTCGCGCCCATTAATATTATAAGTATCTAATATACTAATCTTGCGCTGCCAGTCAAACCTCGAGGCCACCTCGAGTTTTGTCGTAGGGTGCGACTGCGTTTTGTTGTCTGGCTGCTTGAGCCGCCTTTCGCGACCGCTGGTCCACGGACTGGCGTTGCGCGATTATTCACAGCGCGGCAGCGTGCTGAGTTTTGTAAAAGCAGCCGCAACGACAGCGAGACCAGTTCGGTCTCTTCACGAAGCAGCTTCGGTTCGTTCAGTGCGGCTTCGCAAGGGGTTCCGCATCTCCCATGGTTTCAAGCGATTCGACGGCCGCCGATCGTCCACCTGCCCGCGCAATCGCCGTGCTCGAAGACGCCGTTCGTCGCGGCATAAACATCAGGACTTCAGTCTTAGTTGAGCTATTGCTAATATGCCGATAGCTTAGCAGCGAGGGGGCGAATCCTAGCGCTCGTAGCTCAAACAGAACAGAGTGGAGGCTCGAATGGGCGATGACAAGCTCTGGCATGGTGCCATTCACGACCATCAGGTCGGATATTTCGCTTCAAAGAACGGTTTGACTACGGACCTGGCTTGGGAGTTGATCCTAAAATACGGCAACAACCGAAAGGCCGTGATTAAAGCTGCGCAGGATTTGCTCTGGCAACATGGCCGACCACCCGCATGCTCCCCTGTAGAGCCCCCACCGCCCTTGGCGAAGAGCGGGCCGACGAAAGCGGTAGCTTGCAACGCTAGCTGCGAGACTTTGGCGTTTGAAGACGGCCAAGGACTTCATAGGCAGAATGCGCTGTTCATCCGGTGGAACGGGACAAGTTGTGGCCGTTTGGAGGCTGAAACGCTCTAAAGCAGCCTGCCGAGCGCAATGATGGCCTGGAAAAGCCAGTCTGAAAGCTTCCGACTACGCGGTAGCGTCCGACGTCGACCTTGTAACCGGCCCGCTCGTTAGCTTGGGCGTGTGAATTTCCATCGGGGTCATGGCTGTCACTCCTCGACGGGCGCCGGGAGACTCTCTCCCGAACCTCCACCCACTCTTCCTCTCTCGGATCGCGTGCCCCAGAAGCTCCGGCATTGCGGCAGCGGCCACGTCAGGGCTGACAGCCAGGGGAAGGCTTGGGCTTCAGGAAGTGCGCCCACGGGACCAGCGCCGCTTCACCTTCCGGAATCCGCTGTCCACAAGAAAACCGGAACCCACCGAGATATGGCGGCTTGCTGAAATTGCACAGGCTATTTGTGTTGAGATTGAGCAACTGCAAGTTCTCTTCGAGTTTAGCCATACATGTATGAATTGACGCAACGTCATGATACGCGAAGACCGGGATCGAAGTCGGAACTGAGAGAGTAATTGCATGTCGAGCAGGTTCGTCCGGCCCGTGGTGGTGCAAATTGGCCGGCATGACGGTGAGCGCGTCGTATTCGATGTGAACGACGCAGCCACGATCCTGCTGCGGAGTTTCCCTCATCAGACGAAGAAGCGAAAACTGGCTATGGATGCATGCCTTCAGGTTCTGCGTGGTGAAGCCCGGACGCCGGTAGCGAGACGGGCCTTTGTTTCAGCGGCGTTAGAAGCGAAAATCCTACGCAGCGACTGAGGTCCAGATGATATTAGCCTCAATGGCTCCCAGAGTGACTGGGGAAGCAGAGCCTCACGCCGTCGCACAGTGAGATCGGGATTTGTGCAGACGAAGCTGAGACCGGGATTTGTGCAGACGAAGCAGAGCGCCGAGTCCTGCCGCCATGGGAAACAACCCGATGTTCATCTGCCTGACTCGACAACCGCCAGGAAGACGGCAATATTTGCGTTGATCGGAGATAACATATGCGAGATTTGCCGGGCGACATCGATGCGGACGTTGTGATCGAAGTCAGTCGGTTCCTCGATGATGCCGAGGATCTCGCGCCTTTGCCGGTGCATGAACTGGTCAAGCGGATTCGTACGACACTCCAGACCCGCCTTTCCGATCAAGCAATCGAAGAACTGGTGGTCGAGATGGCGTCGAAACGTGGTTTGCCTATGGTCTTCGACAAGCCAGCATAGTCAATTCTTCCAGAACACTTGGAAATATCGGCAAAGGCGGGCGGCGAATTGTCGTTGCCTTCGAATGAGCGGGAAGAATGGCAGGTCGAGAAAACGGCCATGGATCAGTCTTCCGCATGCCGGGCTGGCGAAGATAAGCCATGGGCTTGACAGCCTGTCATCATGGTTCTCATTTCACCGGTGAAGCGGCACAACGCGAGACTGCACAATCCTGGCAGCGAGATCGCCCACCAATCAGCGCTGGGCGTCGTCGTCAGTTTACCCGTTTCTCGCGCGCAAGAAAAAGGCCGGACCAAAGGTCCGGCCAAGTATGAAGGTCAAAAACCTCCAGAGGGGAACGCGCCGGACGATGGGAGGAAACATCCGACGCACCGCGCATGTAGGTCAGTAAAGGTGAGACTTCAACGACATGCCGGTAGGCCACCAGACTTGGTCATCTTGGTGCACTGAAGCTTTGCGTGCCTGATGCGCTTGCCGAGATCACATGGGTGGTTCAGCCAGCCGGGCCCAACAGCGGTCCCGGCAGGACGATTAGCTTCGCTGATGTTCGAGCAAGTGAAAGCATCGCTCCAAGTCGCAAGCGACACCTGGCATCTGAAAGGCAAGAAGATCGGGTAGTCCGACTGACCCGGCTTGTCGGGCATCGCATCTCCTATGCGAGAGCAAAGCCCGCGCCGCTTGCAGGAAGCGCGGGCCGATCGGGAGCCCGGTGAAGATCCCGATCTTCAGCAACGATGGGGTTAGCATCGTCTGCCGCAGCACGAATAGTTAGAGATCACTAATGTTTCGTCAAGCCGACTTTGTAGGGTGTCGAAACACGCCTGCAGCGTGCCTCGTCCTGGCCGAGTGTCAAAGCCCGCAGCCCGCCACCTTAGAAGCGGTGACGGGCCAATAGGACGGGTAAGGAGTGCTACGTTGCGCTACGTGTTCGTCAATCGTAGACCTTAACAATTTTTCGGGTTCCCGGATCCACAAGGACGGTTCGGTTGTCGATCACCGCATAGCGATATTTGACATTGGGGATTTCGTGAACCTCGACGGTTTCGGGCAGAGCCGTACCCACATTGAGTTCGACACCGGGAACCTTCACAGAAGCGAGCGGCTGCTTCTTAACATATTCCCTTACGACCGTGTCCTGTTCAGGCGTGATCACAACGTCCTGAGCTGCAGCTGCGCCGACGCCGGCAAGCAGCAGAACCGCAGCAGCGGCGATCTTGAAATTGGTTCTCATGTTTCAATGCTCCTATGGAGTGCGTTGCCCCGCCCCGCCGAACTTGATTGAATTCAAAATGTTCCTCCCCTGGACCTTAGTCCACGTAATGACTGGACCTAGGTCTGAGTTGCCACGGCAACGGTTCTGACGTTCTGACCGCCTCGCCCAGTTCGAGGCGTCATTTGTCGCACTGTTGGGAGAAACGTTTGCGCGCTTGTGGAAACGCCAAACAGGCGACTTCATACCTGATGAAATTAGCTAGCTGTGAGCGCCTTTGCCGCTGGAAGCACTAAGAAGGGTCGAAAGCCTCTTAAATATCTCCGCGTTTCAGTCGACCGCAGCCGCCTCCAATTTTCCAGCGCGGAGCAGGTATTGCTAAGCGACGGAGAGAGCGCCCGCCAATGCGGTGGCCAGGGACATCCTCTAATGCCCTGTGTTTCAATCAAAACAAACGGTTATGAAGTTTCAACTGTCCAGCGATGTCGATTGAGGTTCAACCAAATCCGTCTACGTTTTGGGGCGAGTTCGCGATCTTCGATAAAGCGTCAGGGCCAGCACACAGGAAAAGCAACTTAGCGCTCTCCAGCTCAAGCAGAAGCTATCTCCCGGCAGATACACCGATGGAAATGGACTTTATCTGGTTGTTGACCCATCGGGCGCCAAGCGCCTGGATACTCTGGGTCGTCGTCCAGGGACGGCGGCGGGACATAGGGCTGGGAGGTGTCTCGCTCGTCGGTTTGGCGGAGGCGCTCAAGGAGGCCAACCACATGCTCTATATGCTCAAGAACAAGAACCTCAGCGACGCGGAAGCCAGGATCACCTGATCCTCGCCACCTGAGATCGCATGGCGGGCAATCAGCGGCTGCAACCAAATCGACTGAAGCTCGTTGTACCTTGTCGAGTTCTGTACGTTTCCGACAAATCTCTTGCGATGTAGCGTACATTGGGTAAGATGGCCTGCGGACGGCCTCTCGACTGGTCCTGCGATGAGGCGAGCCATGGGCAATAACGATCTGTCCGTCGTCCTGCGCGATGCTAGGTTTCTCCTGCTTCAGATCCGAAGGTCCGTCTCATCGGGCGGTCACATTGAGGCTGTGCCGGAGTTCGACGCGCTGGTTGGCGTGGCAGTTGACGAGGCCACGCGCAAGCTGTCCGCTTTGGATAATGAAAAACCAAAGCGAGGCGATTTGCCCGACTAGCGAAAACATATCCGGCCGAGCTGTCCGCAGTTGAACTGGCAGCGTATTGTCCCCGCTGATGGCCGCGAGCGGGAGATAACTGTGGGCATTGCGAGGATTTTTGACATCAAGTTAACTCTCAAGGGGCTTCGCGCGGGTTCCAGAGATAGAAAAAGCGCGGCGTTGATCAAAACTGGCGATGCTCGAAACTTGCTGCGGGGGCCATTCTTCTGGATGAGGCCTACCACGAAATGTACGCCCTTAACCGTTCATTGACTCTCGCCGCTTGCGGTCTCTAAATCGTTTCTGAGGGAACGTTCTTGCACGTGCGTACTGGGAGGCGCTCGATGTTGAACCAGCTCGGCAATTCTTGCTTTTGTCCCGCTGATTTGCAGATCTGCCAACGGGTCTTCGACCGGCTTTGTGCCGAGCGAAATTTCGACCACACAAGCCAACAAGCAGAGCTCATAGCTTCGGCGGTGCTTGATCGCTTTCAAATCGGCCACTTAGATGAAGGCGAACTTTGGCTTGCCGTCCGGACGTGCAGCCCTGTACCGGCGGGCCGTGGCAATGCTTCGAAGCGCCGACCACCCAGCTTTCTATCGAGGCGCCACCCGTGGCCCGGATTTGCCGAGCAGCCGGGCATATTCTGCTTCAGGCTCGCCATAAAAGCCACCAGCGGCAGCGATCAGGCCCTCTCGGTCGCGAACGGTGACTTCATCGCGGCGGGACTTGATGAGCCCGTCTCCTTCCAGCAGTTGCAGGGCGATCGTTACGCCGGGACGCCTGACGCCAAGCATCACCGCCAGGAAATCGTGGGTGATCGCGATTTCGTCGCCGATGATCCGGTCGTCGCACATCAGCAGCCAACCGATCTTCCAGCCTCGCGCGGGCATTGATCAACGCCGTGGATCTGGTCTGGATGTGCAGGTAGTGAACATAGCGAAGCAGCAAGAGCCGGAGAGTTGGACTGCTTTCCAGCGCAGCCTTGAACGGCTCCGCGTCGATGCCAACCGCCTCACTCGTCACCTGAATATAGCAATCGTGGGTTGCCCAGTCGACGCCCATGACCAAGGCGCAGGCGGTCATACCTTCGCGGCCGATAATACCTACCTCCGCATTCGCTTCCGGTCGAATTTTCGCCACGACAGATGCGATGCCGCTTTCGAGAAAGTAGACGCACTCAATGGGCTCGGCAGCCGATTCCAGCGGAGTCTTCAATTTAAGATGTCGGTTGTGCATGTAGGGCTGAAGGAGTTCGAAATCGGCTTGGCTGAGGCGACCTAACAGTTCGCTTCTGCTCTGGGTAACTTCCTGGTCCATGGCGCCCTCCCATAAAGGCAAGAGCGCTTGTCATCTCCCAGCCGCCTGCGCCCGTGGCAAATGCAGACGATGGCAAACTGTACCATAATTCCGCGAACCGTACATTTTGCACTATTGCCGATTTGGGGAGTCGCTGGACGGCTCCGAAACCCCGCTGTCTGGTGCTCGGGTCACGCGGTGATTTGATGGTTTTGCGTGTGTAGTGGTCGCCTCAGGCGACGTCCTCTGACGACCCTTTGAGGGTCCGGTAGATTTGCAACCGCGAGCACTTCACCGTCTTCGCTATCTCCGAGACGCCCACCGGCGTTCGGTGTTGTCACCTGTGCTCTTTTCCGTGGAAATCTCGCCGCTGGTGTCGGATCGTGGCTTTCGACAACGTCTTTCAGACAAGCAACGAGACTGTCAACGCGCGTCGGCGCGAACAAGGAGGACGACATGACGGATCACATCATCGCGCCTTACCGGGACTGGTTTGAAGCGCATAAGGTGCACTTCAAGAAAGAAAAGGCGTTTACGCACCAGCGTCAACAACTCGCGGCGGACCGGCGAGCCCTGCCTTGGCTGCGGATCGAAAAGCCGTACGAGTTCGATACGACTACGACCCAAGGAAGAAAATCGCTCGCTGACCTCTTTGAGGGCCGTAGCCAGTTAATCGTCTATCACTTCATGTTTCCGCCTAATGCGGATTATCGCTGCACCGGCTGTTCATTCCTTTCGGATCACATCGACGCCGCCAATCAGCATTTGATGCATCACGATGTCTCCCTGGTCGTATGCTCGCGCGCTCCTCTGACTGAGTTGCTGGACTTCAAGGCGCGGATGAATTGGCAGTTCGATTGGGTGTCGTCATTCGGAAGCGATTTCAATTTCGACTTCCAAGTATCGTTCACGGAGGATCAGATCGCCTCGGGGAGGGTGTTGTTCAATTTTGAAGAGGTCGCGATGACAGGGAGAGACCGCGCTGGAGCGACCGTCTTCTACAAAGATGGCAATGGCGAGATTTATTGCACTTTCCAGGTGCGAGGACGTGGCGGCGAGAACCTGATCGGCACATACAGCTATCTCGACCTGACCCCGCTCGGTCGCAATGAAAATGGGCCGTCCCATACTCTGGGCGATTGGGTCCGTCTTCATGACGAGTATGATGCTCGAGTGATAATCCCGGCGGCGGCGGGGGTCACAATCGTCGCTCTATGAGGGTCTGCAACCACCCAGCAGAAAGAGCAGCACCCGGCAGGATCTCTCGACGCCACCTTGATTGGTTTGGGAAAGTAACGTGAGGAACGCTGTCGCGAACTATCTCCGCGAGGAAGGCTACAGAAATCCGGCAAGGTCCAGTAACGTCCATGAAAAATGTGGGGTGAAGCGTGGGGTGCGGCGCTTCATTTTCCCTCTTCGGCTGCAGCCCTGCGAAACGAGCCGCCATCAGAATCACCATCTGTTCTCGTCGTTCGTGCTACAATCGAAGACGAACGTAGAGACCGACAGCGGCGCTTGGCAGGGTAACACCCCTGCATTCCCCTACGGCTGGTAATCCTTTTGGCGCAATTGCGTGAGCGCTGAAGTAAAATTACACTTCGGCTTACGTGGGGAAAGGCGCCATGTGCGGCGCAGACAATGTGCCCCCCAAAGCCCCGCCGCCGCATGGGTGCATGTCCCCACGGCTTCGCCTGAACGGTAAAAACCCGCCGTCGCAACGGCGGGTTTTTATCGTTTCCGGGTTACGCAGCTACTTGCGTATGATCCATTCCAGCAACTCAGGATCGATGTCATCGCTATCCGTGAAGTCGCTTATCAACTGCTCAGCAAACGTACGCCATCGATCTTCAGGGATTTTCTCTTCGATGACGAGTTTTATGAAGGCGCTGCGCAGAACGTCGCAGACAAAAGGCGATACCTGATTACATGGCCGGTCCATGATGCCAACTCCCCATCAGAGGGCGGGAGCTTTGCGAAGTCTCAAGCACCGACGCCCTGTAACCCAGTTGGTGACGACTTCGATTCATAAGCACATCCGACGTAGGCACAATGGGATTCCACCGTACGTTTTTAACCAAACCGAAGTGCTTGGATTGCCCGGCTTCGGGCGAGCGCTAGGTTGGCGGGGCGGCTATGACTAGCCGCAGCGCCGACGCGGGTTTCACTGTTGTCTCGCCGGCAATACCGCGCCGGCCGTTTTGCCGGGTCTGTCAAAGATGGAATCGCCTTAGCCTGTTTGGCGTACTTTCAGCGCGATGCCCTCTTTTGAGTTGCCTTTGATAGTTGCGAACGCAAAGAGGGCGGGGTCGCGGCCGCCCTCTTCTCGTGAGTTGCAGCCGTGGCTACTTATCCGACAGCTGCTTGGCGTTCTCGGCCGTGATCGCCGTCGTGTCGACGGTGACCGTGGGTTCCACCGACGAGGCGCAATCGACCAGGATCTTCTTCGACATTTCGATCGCTTCCTTGGCGCCGGTCGGATAGGTGAAGGTCGCCGCCCAATCACCCTTGGCGACGGCTTCGATGCCGCCCGCAGGTCCCGGCAAGCCATCGGTGCCGATGATCTTGACGTCCTTGCCGGCGCCCTTGGCGGCAAGCAGCGCGCCCGCCGCCATCATATCATTCGAGGCGTAGAGCACCTTGATGTCGGGATGCGCCTGCAGCATGGCGGCGAAGGCGGTCTGGGCTTTGTCCGGCACCCAGTCGGCCGCCTGCTCAGCCACAACCTGGATCTTGGCATTCGCCTTCACCCCGTCCTTAAAGCCGTTCAGCCGTTCGACCGCCGGCGTGGAGCTTGGCAGTCCCTCGAGCACGGCTGCCTCGCCGCCGTCCGGCAGCAAGGTCTTGGCGGTGTATTTGCCCGCTTCCATGGCGATCTTGTAGTTGTCGCCGCCGATAAAGGCGGTGTAGTCCTTGCCAGGATCGCCAACCGTCTTGCGATCGAGTTCGATGACCGGGATGCCGGCATCCATGGCACGCTTGACGGCAGGCGTCAGCGGTGCCGCCTCGAAGGGCGAGATCAGCAGGAGGTCGACCTTCTGGGTGATGAAGTTGTCGACCTGCGAAGTCTGCGTGTTGACGTTGCCGGCGCCGTCGGCGATCTGCAGCGTGAAGCCTGGCACTTGCTTCGCTGCCGCGGTCAGCTCGTCATTGACATGCTGGCGATAGGGTTCTGCATTGTTCGCCTGCGAAAAGCCGATGATGAACTGACCGTCCTTGGCGCAGGCCTTGACCATCGGGCCGGCAGCCTGGGCGGCTCCCGCCATGCACAGGCCAGCGCCTGCCATAAGCGCGGCCTTGAGGGCACGCCTTTTTCTCGTGGTTTCCATATTCACTCTCCTCCTCGTCGGGCCGGGGGGCCAGACCTTGGTTGACTGACACTTACTTGCCGCCGCTTCGTCCTAACGGCCCAAACCCTCGCGGCGGCGAACGAGGGATTGAAGCACTGCCGCCAGCACGATGATCGCGGCGGTCGCGAGCAGCTGCATGGCGGGGGTGATGTTGTTGAGCTGAAGGATGTTGGCGAGCGCGCCGAGCATGATGGTGCCGGCAACGGTGCCGACCATCGAGCCGGCGCCGCCGAACAGGCTGGTGCCGCCAATGACCACGGCGGCGATTGCGGTGAGCTCGTAGCCCATGCCGTCATTGGCGCTGCCGAAATTGAACTGGCCGGCATGCACGATGCCGGCAAGTGCGGAGGCAAAGCCGGTGATGGCATAGACCGAGATCTTCACCATCGACACCGGCACGCCGGAAATGCGCGCCGCGCGCTCATTGCCGCCGACGGCAAAGACATAGCGGCCGAAACGTGTGGTGTTGAGCACCACCGTGGCGATCGCGGCAAAGGCGATGAACACGATGGTGGCCACCGGAACGGTGTTGCTGAACAGGCGTTCGCCAAGCACCGCGAACACCGGGGGCGCCAGGCCAGGCCCGTCGCCATAGGAAATGTTGATGTACTGATTGCCCGACACCACCAGCGCCAGCCCGCGCGCCGCCTGCAGGCCGGCCAGCGTGACGATGAACGGCTCGAGCCGGAAGCGGCTGGAGATGGTGCCCTGGATCGTGCCGAAGACGATGCCCATGACCAGCACGGCAAGGATGGTCGGGATGAGGCCAAAGCCACCCGAAATCATCATCGATGCGGTCACTACGCTGGAAAGGCCAAGCACGGCGCCGACCGAGAGGTCGATGCCGGCGGTGATGATGACGAAGGTCATGCCGATGGCGATGATGCCGGTTTCCGACACGGCGCGCACGATGTTGGCGATGTTGTCGGGGTTGAGGAACAGGATTTCGCCATGCCGGCGCGGCGAGAAGATGATGCCGCCGATCGCCACCAGGACCAGTCCAATCAAGCTCTGGAAACGCACGATGAGGGCCAGCGGGTCGCGATGTTTTGCTGCCGGCACGGGCACCACAGGCGCCCCTGCGATCGAAATCTTGTCCTGCGCCATCAGGCCTCCCTGCCGTTTGCCGCGGCAAGCACCGTGTGCTCGTCGACGCCGCCGATGAATTCCGCCACATTGCGCCCCTGGCGCAGCACCACGATGCGATCGCACAGGCCGATCAACTCAGGCATCTCGCTGGAGGCGACCAGGATGCCGAGCCCTTGCGCCGCGAGTTGCCGCAGCCGCGCATAGATCTCGCCCTTGGCGCCGACATCGACGCCGCGTGTCGGCTCGTCGAGCAGCAGCAGCCGGGGATTGCCGAGAATCTCCTTGGCCAGCACCACCTTCTGCTGGTTGCCGCCCGAAAGCGCGCCGACGGCGATGTCAGAGTTCTTCGGCCTGATGTCGAACTGGCCGAATGACTGCCTGACGGCATCAGCCTGGCGGCGCGGCGACATCAGGCCTGCCGGCGAGATGCGGCGGATCACCGACATGACGAGGTTGAGGCCTACCGCCATTCTGAGCATCAGGCCGCTGCCTCGGCGATCGTCGGTGACGAAGGCGATCCCCGCGTCGCGCGCGGCCTTGATCGAATTCAATTTCACCGGCCGGCCGTCAATGGCGACCTCGCCTTCCCAACGGCCGGACAGACCGGCGCCATAGAGCGCGCTCAGCAGTTCCGTGCGCCCTGCCCCCATGATCCCGGCCAGGCCGACGATCTCACCGGCATTGACGTCGAGCGAGATGCCGGTCGGCGGCTGCCATCCGGCACTTTCATGGGCAAGCCGGAAGCTCGCGTCGCGCAGGCTGAGCAGCGTCTTGCCGGCCGTCCTGGCGCGTTCGGGATAAAGCTCCTCCAGCGGCCGCCCGACCAGCAGCCGAACCAGCTCCGCCTGCGGCGCGCGCGGCTCAGTGACCCCGGCAACGCGGCCGTCGCGCATCACCGTCACCCGGTCGGCGATCAGCGGCACCTCTTCCAGGCGATGCGATATATAGACGATGCCGACACCGCTGCCGGCGAGCTTGCGCATGATGTCGAACAGTCTTTCGACCTCGCCGACCGTCAGTGCCGCCGTAGGTTCATCCATGATCAAAACGCGCGAGGCGTAGGACAGCGCCTTGACGATCGCCACGACCTGGCGCTGACCGATCGACAGATCGGCGACCATGCTGGCCGGATCTATGGCAAGCTCGATGGCTTCCAAGCGTTTGCGGGCCTCGCCGCGCATCGCCGGCACGTCGAGGAAACCGCCCGGCCGCATCAGTTCGCGGCCAAGGAACAGGTTGGCCGCGACGTCGAGCGTCGGCACCAGGTCGAGTTCCTGGAAGATGGTGGCGATGCCGGCCGCCTGCGCCTCGCGAGGATTGTTGAAGGCTACCTGCTTGCCGTCGATGAGGATGCTGCCCTCGTCCGGGATGTAGACGCCCGATAAGAGATTCATGAGCGTCGACTTGCCGGCGCCGTTCTCGCCGAGCAGCGCGTGGATTTCCCCGGCCTTAAGATCGAAGTCGACGCCGCGCAGCGCCTGGACACCGCCGAAGCGCTTGACCGCACCGGTGACGGAAAGCAGCGGCGCGCTCATGCCGGCCTCGCACAGGATTGCCGGGCCTGCAGCGTCGCCTGCAGCCGGACCGCCTGCGGCTCCAGGCCGCTCGACGCAATGCGGGCGCAGAGCAAGGCCGCGGCCTGCCGGCCGATCTCGGTGCAGGGCTGGGCGACGAGTGTCAATCGCGGCTCGAAGCAATCGGCCCATTCGAAATCGTCGAAACCGGCAAGCGAGATATCCCCTGGTATCGAGAGACCCCTTTCGCGGATTGCCCGTACCGCTCCGATGGTCGTCATATTGTTGCCGGTGATCAATGCCGTGGGCGATGACGGCAGGGACAGAATGGCGTGGGTCGACGCCGTAGCGCTCACCGTGTCGACGTTCTCGCACGAGACATACTGCGGCAGGCATTCAAGTCCATTGGCGGCAAGCGAGGCGCGAAAGGCCTCGATGCGCTCACGCGTCGTCGCCAAGCCCGGCTGGCCAGCGAGATAGCCGATGCGCTTGTGACCGAAGGAGGCGACGTGGTCGATGAGCGTCCGCATCGCCGTTTCGTTCTCGACACCGATCTGGTCAAAGCGCTGATCTGCGAAGCGGTCTATAAGCACGCAGGGCAGCTTCTTCTCGGCCAAATAGTCGATGGCGCGCTGCGGCGCGCCCGACGGTGCCAGGATAACGCCGTCGACCCGCCGCTGGTGGAAGGCGCGCACCACCGACAGCTCGCGATCGGGATCCTCCTGCGTGTCGGAGAGGAACACCATGAGGCCAAGACGCGCGCATTCGGCTTCCACCGCGCAGATGATGTCGGTGAAATAGGGGTTGGAAATCGCCGAGATCGCCAGGCCGACGCTGTTGGTCGAGGCCATCTTCAGCGATCGCGCCAGCTCGTTGGGCTGATAGCCCATCGCGGCAATCGCGTCATTGATCAGCCGCGCCTTCTCCGGCGAGACAAAGCGGGTCCGGTTGATGACATGCGAGACGGTCGAAAGCGACACGCCGGCGCGGCGCGCGACCTCAGCCATTGTCGGCATGGCGGCTCAATTGGAGTGCTGGCAAGCGCTCCTCCCTGATGATGCATTTCCGGTCCGCTCTTATTGGTTCTGGCGGATTTGGGACTAAGGTAGCGCTGTCGAAACGTTTGCGCAATCGCTTCGATAACCATTTTCGGCCAAATTTGCGCCCGGCGCAATTTCGGTGGAGGGGCCGCTACTGCCAGGAGAATAACCGGCCGCATCAAGGTACCGTGATCATCGATTCCCCCCTGACGAGTTATAAGAAACAGGGAAAAGCAGTCAGTGACGCCCACGCCGCATGTGATCCAATGACTTCGCGCGGCAGATCGCCGACCGGATAGGGCAGGCGCTTTGCCGTCACCTCTTGCCACTCGGGCGCTCGCCAACGCCGCCGAGCGTGTAGTACTCGCCGAAGCCGGCGTTCGTGGCCAGGCTTCATCGAGCACGGCCGAGCCTTGTTCCTGACAAGATTGCTGTCTGCGTTTTTCACATCACCCGGTTTTGTGGGCAAATTTCGGAACTATGCCTTTCGCCTGCGGTTTATGGGAGGAAGGGACCGAGTTCCGAAGGAGAAATCAGATGAAACATCTTCTGATCACGAGCATGATCGCGCTCGGCGTCGGGTGCGGCGCCGCGATGGCGCAGACCGAATCCGCGCAGCCGAGCGGAGGCGACAATTGCGCCGCCGGCCAGGCCGACTGCCAGAAGGGCGGCAAGGCGGGCGAGCAGCCCCAAAGCAAGATGAAGTCGCAGACCGAGCAGAATGCCCAGGGCAAGGCCGGCGCCAACACCGAGGAGCAGGCCCAGGGTAAGGCCAAGGTGAAGACCGATGAGCAGGCCCAGGGCAAGGCCGGCGCCAACACCGAGGAGCAGGCTCAGGGTAAAGCCAAGGTGAAGACCGATGAGCAGGCCCAAGGCAAAGCCGGCATCAACACCGAGGAGCAGGCTCAGGATACGGCCAAGTGCCAGACCGGCATGACCAACTGCCCGAAGGGTTCGAAGACGAATGAGCAGGCCCAAGGCAAGACCAAGATGAAGACCACTGAGCAGAATGCTCAGGGCAAGACCGGCACCACTACTGAGCAGAACGCCCAGGGTACGACCAAGATGCAAACCCAGCAGAACGCCCAGGGTAAGACCGGTACAACCACTGAGCAGAACGCCCAGGGCAAGACCGGCACCACTACTGAGCAGAACGCCCAGGGTACGACCAAGATGCCGACCCAGCAGAATGCCCAGGGTAAGACCGGTACAACCACCGAGCAGAACGCCCAGGGCAACGCCAACGTCCAGACCGACCAGAACAAGACGGCCTCGATCAACAACGTGACGGTCGAGCAGAAGACGCAGATCACGCAGATCATCCACGAGACCCACGTCCAGCCGGTTCGCGATGTCGGCTTCGACATCTCAGTCGGCGTCCAGGTGCCCCGGCATAAGATCCGCCTGCATCGGCTGCCACCGCGTATCGTCAAGATCGTCCCGGCTTATGAACAGTACGAATATTTCGTGCTGGCCGACGGACGCATCGTCATCGTCGATCCGGATACCTACGAGATCGTGGCTATCCTGGAGGCCTGATCGGGGACAACATCGCGAAAAGCAAAAGACGCTGCCGTGCCGCAAGGCTCGGCGGCATCTTTTTGCTCTGGCACCGAAAGTTCCACTCGCGTTGGAAAGGATGCAAGATGTCATAAAATTGGACCACACAACCAACAGCAAGGCCGCAACGACGACTGTAATCAGATCCGTACCGACAAAGCTGGCGCGGAGCGGGGCTGCGACAACAACGCTGTTAAGGAGGCCTGCATTAGCCGACCGCGTGAGCTGAGATACTCAAGGATCAATAGCGGAACAGCTGCTTTACCCCATGTGGCTCCCAATCGCAGACGGTCAGCTTGCGGCCCCAAGTCCGGCCGTTCAGGGCATTGGCTTCGATGAGGGCTTCTGCCGCAGATCGGCCTCCGGCTTGAAAGCTTCCCGCCCCGACCCACCGCCTTTTCCACCCCCCTTGTCCACACCGGTCTCGCCTAGGCACCCCCTCATCCGGCCACTTCGCTGGCGCTCCTCCCACAAGAAGGAGGGGGTCGTCTACGCAGCGCTCCCCCTCGTATGCGATGCCGTCCCTGGCCCCTCACCCGGCTTCGTCGCGGCGCACGCGCAGGCCGTCGACGAAGACGTCGACGAGGCGGATGACGGTGGCCTGCCAGCCGGGCTGGTCGCGCGTGTAACACATGCCGATCAGGGCGCGCATGACGTCCTCCGGCGCGATGTCGTCGCGGATTTCGCCGGCGGCGACGGCCGCCGCCATCAGATTGCCGACGGAGCGGGCCGACTGCGCGGCGGAATGGGCGTAGAGCTCGGTCGAACTGCCGGCGGCCGGGGCAAGGGCGGCGAGCATGCCCTTCTTGGTGGCGACCATGCCGACATTGGCATGCAGCCAGCGGCGCAGCGCCTCGAGCGGCGGCGCCTCGGCGGCGAGCGTCACGGCCAGATCGACGAGTTGGTCGATCTCGCGCCGGTAAACCGCCTGGAACAGCGCCTCGCGCGTCGGAAAATGGCGATAGAGCGTGCCGATGCCGACACCGGCGGTTCGGGCCACAGCCTCCAGGCTGGCGTCCGGGCCGCCGGCGCTGAACACGTCATGCGCCGCGACGAGCAGGCGGTCCCGGTTGCGGACAGAATCGGCGCGCAGTTTCCGGCTTGCCTTTTCGGTTTTCTCGCCCATCTACCTTTCATTCCCAATTTTTTGCTTGCAAAACGGAGGCACCCTCCGTATACCACATTCCGGGCAGCCGGTGTGGATTATGTTGATTGTAGCCTCGCGCCCTGCCTCCCGAAAGGCTTGCTGTCTGCGTCGCACAGCCGACCCACCACGTCGATAAAATTCCGACACATAACCCATCGGAGCGAACATGACTCTGTCCGTCACGTTAACTGTCAACGGCGTCCGCAAGGACGTTGCGCTGGAAGACCCGCGAGTGACACTGCTCGACCTTCTGCGCGAGCGGCTTCATCTTACCGGAACGAAGAAAGGTTGCGACCGCGGCCAATGCGGCGCCTGCACGGTGCTCGTCGACGGGCGGCGGATCAACGCCTGTCTTGCGCTGGCGGTCAGCCTCGACGGCGCCGATGTGCAGACCATCGAGGGCCTCGCCCATGGCGACCGGCTCGACCCGGTGCAGGCCGCTTTCATCGAACATGACGGCTTCCAGTGCGGCTTCTGCACGCCGGGCCAGATCATGAGCGCGGTCGGCCTCATCGGCGAGGGCGATGCCGGCAACGACCCGGAGCGCATCCGCGAGGGCATGAGCGGCAATCTGTGCCGCTGCGGCGCCCATGCCGGCATCATCGAGGCCGTGCTCGACGCACAGCAGCACCTGTCCACCGAAGAACGGAGTGTCGCATGAACCTGTTTGATTACGTCCGCCCGGCCTCGGTGGCCGAAGCCGTCGCAGCCGCCGCCGAACCCGGTGCCGCCTATCTCGCCGCCGGCACGAATCTGCTCGACCTGATGAAGGGCGGCGCGTTGCGCCCCGGAAAGCTCGTCGATGTCACAAGGCTGCCCAGCCTCGACCGCATCGAGCAGCTTGCCGACGGATCGCTGCGCATCGGTGCCATGGTGCGCAATGCAGATCTCGCCCGCGACCCGGCCTTCGCCGCCGCCTATCCGGCCGTTGCCGAGGCGCTGCTCTCCGGCGCCTCGCCGCAATTGCGCAATGCCGCCACCGTCGGCGGCAATCTGATGCAGCGCACGCGCTGCGCCTATTTCCATGACGCGGCCAGCGCCTGCAACCGGCGCGACCCCGGCGCCGGCTGCGACGCGCTGGGCGGCGAAAACCGCAGCCATGCCGTGCTCGGCTGGTCCGACGCCTGCATCGCCACCCACCCGTCGGATTTCTGCGTGCCGCTGGTCGCCCTCGACGCCGTGGTCGAGATCGAGGGACGGGACGGCCGCCGCGAGGCGCTTTTGGAGGATTTCCATTTGCTTCCGGGCGCGACGCCCGAGCGCGAAACCAACCTTGCGGCGGGCGAACTGGTCACCGCGCTGCGCCTGCCAGCCAGGGCAGCCGGTTTCCGTGCCTACTCACGCTATCTGAAACTGCGCGAGCGCACTTCGTTTGCCTTCGCGCTGGTCTCGGCCGCCGCAGCCTTGCGGATCGAGAATGGCAGGATCAGCGAGGCGCGCCTGGCGCTTGGCGGCGTTGCCGCGAAACCGTGGCGCGCCCGCGCGGCAGAGGCGCTGCTGGTGGGGGCCGCGCCGGACGGTGACGCCTTTGCAAAGGCGGCTGCGGCCGCGCTGGCCGACGCAAAACCTTCAGGTGACAACGCCTACAAGATCGAACTGGCGAAGGGTGTGGTCAAACGCGCACTGCTCCTTGCGGCGGCCGGAACGCCGGACCGCATGCCGGCGCTGCCCGGATCCGTCTTTGCTTCCGACACCGGAGTTGCCTCCCATGCCTGAGACCATTCCCTTTTCCGCCCCCCATGTCCGCATGGGGTCTTCGAGCGGCCAGCCGCTGAGCCGCCGCGACGGCGTGCTCAAGGTCACCGGCGCCGCGACCTTCGCCGCCGACAACCATCCGGAAAACATGCTGCATGCCGTGGTCGCGGTCAGCACCATCGCGCGCGGCCGCGTCGCCTCGCTCGACGTGGCGGCGGCGAAAGCCCATCCCGGCGTCGTCGAGGTGATCACGCCGGCCAATTGCCCGCCGCTGGCGCTCGACCCGGAAGACAAACACTCGCTGTTCGACTTCCGCTTCGACGCCTTGCAGAACGACCGCGTGCGCTATGCCAAGCAGCCGATCGCGCTGGTCGTCGCCGGGACGTTGGAGGCCGCGGCCGAAGGCGCGCGGCTGCTCGCGCCGACCTATGAGGCTGAGACCGCGCATGTCGGCTTCGACGACGGCGAGCCCTACGATCCGCCGGCGGTGGGAATCGGCAGCCCGCCGAGCTTCGACAAGGGCGATATCGCCGCCGGTCATGCCGCGGCGGCCCACAGGATCAACACTGATTTTGAGACGCCGCCGCAATATCACAACGCCATGGAACCGCACGCCATCGTCGCCGAATGGAATGGCGACCGGCTGACCATTGACACGCCGAATCAGGCCATCGTCATGTCGCGCGCGGCTTTTGCCGGCTATTTCGGCATCCCGGCCGAGAACGTGTTGCTGCGCAGCCCCTTCCTCGGCGGCGGCTTCGGCTCCAAGGCGATCATGAACGGCCACTACATTCTGGCCATCCTGGCCGCGCGCATGCTCGGGCGCCCGGTCAAGCTGGCGCTGCCACGCGACCAGATGTTCGGGCCGGTCGGGCATCGCGGCGCGACGCGTCAACAGCTCCGCCTTGGCATGGATGCGCAAGGGCGTCTGGCCGCGCTGGAACACCGCACGGTGGCAATGACCAGCAGCTTCGACGATTTTATCGAACCCGCGTCCAACGCCTCGCTGAACCTTTATGCCAGCCCGGCAATCTCGACCCGGCATTCGGCGGTGCGCGTCGATATCGGCACGCCGGGGCCGATGCGGGCGCCGGGCGAGGCCACCGGCTCGGCGGCCCTGGAATGCGCCATCGACGAGGCAGCACTTGCCTGCGGGCTCGACCCGCTGGAATTCCGCCTGCGCAACTATGCCGAGACCGATCCGGCCTCCGGCAAGCCGTTCTCGGCCAAGTCGCTGCGCGAATGCTATGCGCGGGGCGCGGAGAAATTCGGCTGGGCCGGGCGTCCGATTGAGCCCAGGCGGATGCGCGACAAGGGCGGAAACCTTGTCGGCTGGGGCATGGGCACGGCGCTGTTCCACGCACCGATGTTCCAGGCCGAGGCGCGTGCCACGCTGCGCGCCGACGGCACAGCGCTGGTCGAGACCGCCGGGGCCGACATGGGCCAGGGCGCGTGGACGGCGCTGGCCCAGATCGCCGCCGACGGGCTCGGCCTGAGTATCGATCAAATCGAATTCCGCTCAGGCAATTCGGAGCTTCCCGACGGCGGCGTCGCCGGCGGCTCGGGTCATACCGCCACGGCGGGCACCGCGCTCCACAACGCCGGCACCGACGTCATCGCCAAGCTGGCGGAACTTGCCGTCAACGCCCCGGACTCGCCTTTGTTTGGTGCCGGCAATGCCGGCGTCGAGGCGCGTGGCGGGCGGCTCTATCATCGCGCCGACGAAACCCGCAGCGAAAGCTTTGCCGACATTCTGGCGCGGGCCGGCCTGAAGACCCTGGAAGGCATGGGCGCCGGCGGGCGTGATCCAGCGGACGCAGAGGCGCGGGCGATGTTCTCGCACGGCGCGGTCTTCGCCGAGGTCAAGGTCGACGCCAATCTCGGCCAGGTGAAGGTGACGCGGCTTGTCGGTGCCTTTGCCGCCGGGCGCATCATCAACCCGAAGCTGGCGAAAAGCCAGCTCTATGGCGGCATGATCTGGGGCCTTTCCTTCGCACTGCATGAAGAGGCGGTCCACGACCGACGCAGCGGCCGGCCGATGAACGCCGACCTTGCCAGCTATCACATCCCGGTCCATGCCGACATTCCTGATATGCAAGCGCTGCTGATCGACGAGGACGACCCATATGTCAACGCGCTCGGCATCAAGGGCGTCGGCGAGATCGGCATCACCGGCACGGTCGGCGCCATCGCCAACGCCATCTGGCACGCGACGGGTGTAAGGGCGCGCCGCTTTCCGATCCGCATTGAGGACATTGTCTGCTGAGGAGATTCGCTGCTAAGGCCCGGCCCTGTATCCGAGCAGATCGCCGGCCTCGACAGCGCGGAGAGCCCTTCGCTTAACCTTCCCTGCGGCGAGGGACCGGCGACGCTTCTTGTGGATGTTGGTGAGATGGACAAGCTCATCTCACTTCAAATCGCTTGCGCTCCCGGACGATATAGCAAGCCAAGTTAGGGGCAGCGCGCATCGACTGTGACGGCCCAGATACATGGCACTCGCGTGCCAAGGAGATGACGGCTTGCGTCCTGCGCAGGGAGTAAAAAGGGGGCGTAACTAGTTCTTTTAGCCTACAAGTCTACGCATAAGGCGTAGACTCAACATCTATACATAATAACAAAATACAGTTCGGTCTAACGTGAAAAATATCGGTTGCAATGGCGCGATAAATAGTTAACGCTTATCTTCAGTGAGAGGCTTGGTTCCAATGACCGACTTGCCAGTTTGGTTGGCAATGGGGAATTAAGCAACGTCGACGGTTACGTCGGGTCGCATTGCTGTCGGTTGCAGCGCTGCCGACAAACAGACACATGCACAAGAGTCTTCGGAAGCGCGGTGACAGAGTACCGCTGCCGGCTGCCTCGCATTCGTTAATCTAAAAGATCCAGGCTTCCACTGACCGGCTGATCAAAGATCGGCGGGCAATCCTTACCTTGCGCTGCGGGCTGGTGCCAGAGAGGGCCTGTGCAGCGCGTTGTGCAACTTTGGCTCTGGCAAAACGAAGGGAGGATCAAATGTCCAGACATTGGTTGATTTTGGCGGCAGCGGCCGCATTCATGGGCAGTGCATTTGTGCTCGGGTCGGGTGCCGCTTTCGCCTCTGGGTCGTCAACGGAGTGCGAAGCCGCCGGCGGAACGTACACTAAAGACGGCCCGAACTCTATCTGCGTTTACCCTGAAACCACTAAGGATGTGAATGGCAACGCCTACGGAACGGCATCGCAGGACACGACGACCGGCCAAGGCAATCTCGGCAACGATCCCGTCACCACGTGCACGGGCAACCCGGGGCATTGCAAGTAGTAACGGGCCCTTTTTTGAGGTGCCGCCCCATGGCGGCACCTCAATGATCAGACATGGGATGAGACGGGAGCATCGACCCACGCTTCGCCTGTTGGCCGATCAACTCTGCGTCTCCAATTGGTTCTGAAGATGATGCGCATTGTGTTGCTAGCAACGGCGTTCCTGGGCGCGGCCGCGATACCGTCGAGCCAAGCGTCGCCGTCGTCGGTGCTCGGCCAGTTGCCGCCAGGGCTTGATCGGCTGGCAGCTTTTTTGTCTTCCTCCTCCGACGATTTGAACGCACACTCCTACCGCACAGCAGCCGTGGAGCGGGGCGACATTGTTACAACCGTGCAGGCTGCCGGCACGCTGAACGCGCTGGTTCTGGTCGAGGTGGGCTCGCAAGTATCCGGCCTGGTCAAGGAGCTTTATGCCGATTTCAACTCCAGCGTGAGGGAGGGCCAGGTCATCGCTCGGGTGGAGCCAGAAATATACGAGGCAAAGGTGGCGCAGGCCCAAGCCGAGCTTGAGATGGCCGAGTCGCTTGTACTGGTGCAGCGAGCGCAGGTTGAGCAGGCATTGGCTGAGGTGGAAACTGCCGAGGCAAGGCGCACCTCCGCGAAGGCTGAAAGCCTGCGCGCCCAAGTTGGGCTTGACGGTGCGACACAGGATATGGAACGCAAGCGCCCCCTCGCTCAACGCAAGGTCATCGCATCCGGCGAGTTGGAGCATGCTGAGAACGCCTACAGATCGGCCGAGGCGCAGGCAACTGCGGCCCGTGCGGATGAGCTGTCGCGGGAAGCGTCGGTCCGCGCGGCTCAGGCGGCGCTCCACATGGCAGAGGGGCAGCTTGCGAACACTTTGGCGCAGGTGAAGCAGAAGCAGGCTATCCTGCGTCAGGTGCAGATCGATCTTGAGCGTACCTATATCCGTTCGCCAGTCACCGGCACGGTGGTCAACCGAGCCGTCAGCGGTGGCCAGACTTTGGCGGCCAGCCTCCAAAGCCCGGTCCTGTTCACAATCGCACAGAACCTCGCGCAGATGCAGGTCGAAGCCTCAGTGGTGGAGGCTGATATCAGCCGCTTCTCGATAGGGCAGCCGGTCACCTTTACAGTCGATGCCTATCCCGAGCGCGTCTTCGCCGGCACCGTAAAGCAGATCCGCAAAGCACCGCAGATCGTGCAGAACGTCGTCACCTACGTAGTGGTGATCGCTGCCGAAAATCCCGACGAGCTGCTGCTGCCCGGTATGACTGCCAATTTGCAGGTGGTGGTGGCACAGCGGAAAGATACCTTGAAAGTGCCAAACGCCGCTCTGCGCTTCCGGCCACGGGGCGGCACCCTAGAGGAGGCCCGTCTGAATGAGACTCCCCTATTAAAATCGGTTGAGAACGGCGTGGAGTCGGGATCGATTGGGCAAGTCTTTGTACTGGGACGGGACGGCAGGCCGGCACCGGTTGCGCTTCGAATCGGGATCAGCGACGGCCGAATGAGCGAGATTCTGGCTGGAGAGCTGGCCGAGGGGCAGCCGGTCATTACCGGGCTCGCCGCGTCACCAGGACGGGATGCCGAGGCCTCTTCGGTCCTGGTTCGCTTCCGGCTGCAGTGAGGCACCGGGGATGGTCCTGATCGCGGTCGAGGCTCTGCGTCACAGCTACCGCATCGGCGGCGGACTGGTGTGGGCGCTCGACGGCATTAGCCTGAACATTGAACAGGGCGATTTCGTCGCCGTGATGGGAGCTTCAGGTTCCGGCAAGTCCACGTTCATGAACATTTTGGGGTGCCTCGACAGGCCAGCCGAAGGCAGTTATCGGCTTGACGGCATTGATGTCGGCCGCCTCCGCCAGGATGCGCTCGCGACAATCCGCAACCGCAGCATTGGTTTCGTATTTCAGTCTTTCAACCTACTGCCGCGCACCAGTGCGCTGGAAAATGTTGAACTGCCGCTCGTCTATCGTCGCATGCGCGCCGCCGAGCGCCGTCGCCGCGCTCTCTCGTTGCTCGAAAAGTTCGGCCTGGCCGACCGAGCGAGCCATACACCAGCGGAGTTGTCAGGCGGACAGCAGCAGCGCGTTGCCATTGCCCGCGCTCTGGTCACCGAGCCTTTGGTCCTGCTTGCCGACGAGCCAACCGGAGCGCTCGACAGTCAGACCGGGCAAGAGATCATGGCGATTTTCCGCCGTCTCAATGGTGAAGGGCTCACCATTGTGCTGGTGACACACGAGCCGGAGGTTGCCGCCAATGCCGGTCGCATCGTGACCTTCCGCGACGGGCGCATGGTGGCCGACCATCCTGCTACGCAGCACGCATGGCATTCGGGCTCCCAAGGCCGTCTGTCGCTGATCTACAACAATGCCCAGTAGCGCGAGAGCGGCTTTGCGATCGATGCGCGCCCACCGCCTGCGCAGCGCCCTTACCATGCTGGGCATCATCATCGGTGTCGCCGCTGTGGTGGTAATGATGTCCATCGGCAATGGCGCTCGCGAACGCATCGCGGCTCAGATTCGCAGCCTCGGCACCAACCTTATCAGCGTCACTCCAGGCAGCGCACGCATGGGCAGCGTTCAGCTTGGCAGTGGTGCCGCTCCGCGCCTGAGCGAAGGCGATGCGGTGGCGATCGAATCGGAGATCCCCGGCGTCATTGTTGCGGTGCCGCTCCTTTACAGCCGGGCTCAGTTTACGGTCGGGAACTCGAACTGGCAGGGTGCTCTTCGCGGTGTCACTCCAAGCTATTTCATCGCGCGCGAATGGGTCGTCATGGCCGGGCGTGAAATGATATGGGAAGATGACAGGCGCGCCGCCAATGTGGTGCTTCTTGGGACCACAATGCGGGAGAAGCTGTTCGGCCAGGCCGACCCCGTTGGTGCCCCGTTGCGCATACGCGATGTGCCGTTCACCGTCATCGGTGTGCTCGAGCGCAAGGGCCAGAGCGTGTGGGGCGACGACCAGGATGATGTTGCGCTGGTTCCAATAACGGCAGCTCGGCGTCAATTCGTTGGGACCAGCCGTGCCAATCCTTGGCAGGTCCACAATATCACGGTCAAGTTCGCAGAGGGCGTGTCGGCCGAGGACACTATGGCGGCCATTCATGACCTGTTGCGTCAGCGGCACCGGCTGCAGCCGGGCCAGGAAGAAACCATCATGGTGAGCAATCTGGCCGAGGCGGCGGAGGTTGAGGAAACGGCAACGAACGCCGTATCACTGCTTCTTTTCACGGTCGCGTCGGTGTCTCTGGTGGTCGGCGGCATCGGCATCATGAACATCATGCTTGTGACGGTTACGGAGCGCACCCGCGAGATCGGGCTGCGGCTCGCGGTGGGCGCGCGCCAAAGAGATATTCTTGCTCAGTTTCTCGTCGAGGCCATCACCCTTGCTTTGATGGGTGGCATCCTCGGTGTATCCATCGGGATCATCGCGGCGGCTGCCATTGGCACATTCGCTCAATGGCCGGTCGTCATCGATCTCAGCGCGGTGCTGCTTGCCGTCAGCTTCGCCGCCTGCGTGGGCGTCTTCTTCGGTTATTATCCCGCCCGCAAGGCTGCACGGCTTCAGCCTATCGAAGCCCTGCGCGCCGAGTGATCCGATACAGCTGATATGACTGCCACCTCGTGCATCAAACAGCTTAGTCTCGCTCTGCGGTTCCGTGATTGAGTACCATCACGCGCGCTCCGGTGGGAGAGATGCGGACCGGCAAAATTTCGTCGTTAGCGGTCAGGGGCACGATCGGTCGATTGGAAACGAGTTCATCCCCATCTGGACCGGGTTTATTGCTGCAACAGATTAGCACTGATGCGAACGAATGGGTGCTCAAGTGCTCAGCACCGCTCGTACTCCAAAGCGTGCCGGTGCACGGCACTGGCCGAAGTGATGCTGCCGAAGCCATCGCTAACTGAACTGTCTGAATGACGGCTTCCCGCAGTTCCGCGACGTCCATGTTGACCCGGGGAACGACCGGCTTCGGGTCAGATCGCGTCGATGCATGGGGGCGCGTGAACGTCCGCTTCTCACATTCCAAGCCGCAAGTCCGCTTCTGATGCGGTGGACGGCTCTCCTCCCTCCTACGGTATGATCGCGGGATTAGAGCTGGAGGAGCGCTATAATGAGCAACGTTACCGACGATCGGTCTGGATATTGCGAAGTCCGTGTTTCAAGTCTACGGCGTGGATGCGGCCTCGGCCGCGAGAGGGCGTTAGGGGAAAAGCCTCAAACACCGCTGCGAGATTAGAAGGCAGGAAGAATTGTCTAGCGACCGGACCGCGCGGCGGGGCCTTTGAGGCGTATCTTTGGGACGGATACGAACAGCATACTCCTGCGCAGCCAAGGTTAGGGTCCGGGCCTCCCATCCCGTGCCGAGCCTCGGGCCGGCGTCGCTCCTGGTTCGCTCGGGGAGCGCTGGGGCGTCGCGTTTTCTCGGCGTTTGCAGCTCGTCCGTTGGCCAATGCCCGCCCGACCAGAAACTTGAGCCCAGCGCCCGAGGATACGACCGATCCGCTGGGTCCGATCATTTTCTTATTCTAAACGCGAGGCAGAGTCGGTCGAGAGACAGGTAAGAGCAAGAATTGCCGCGGGCCCGGACCGGCCAGACCGGCAGCGCCCCGCCCCTGTCTCCATCGGCGTGATCAAACCAGGTTAGCTGCGAGAAGACGCCTATAGAAGTGGCAAGGGAGGCTGCCTCTGGGGTAGCGCCGCTTGACCTTCAGCTGTGCCGCGTGCACCAACGACCAGCAGGAGGGACACCCCCGGTCAAAAAACGGCACCCTTGAGTTCTCTGCGGGTCGCACGATCTAGGGTCGGTCAGAGGCGCTCCGTCGCAGGTTGTGCTATCCTCTCTCACCCCAAGCTTGGGAAAATAGGAACAAACGGCAAGCAATGGGAGTGCTCGATGACTTTAGCTAGCGCGACGAAGCATGCTGCCTTGATTACGGCCGCTGTGGTTTTTGGTGCGGCCGGTGTGATGCTTGTTCGGCCGTCATGGTCGGCGGCGGCACCGCCGATGGGTGGTGGCTACACCAATGTCATTCCGATCCCGGTCAATGATCCGGCGGTCAAGGAAATTGCGGGCGCGCTTTTCAAGCCCCAGGGCACGGGACCGTTCCCGGTAGTAGTCTACATGCCCCCCTGTGGCGGGCCGAACTTTCCCCCTGAGTTTCAGCAGGAGAAGTTCGTGACCGAAAGACTGCTGTCGAAGGGCGTTGCGATCTTTATAGTCGATACGCATACGCCGCGCGGGGAAAACGATAACTGTGCGAAGTTCGTTACTGTGCTAGCGGATGTCCAGAATAGAAACCAAGCTGTTCTTCAGTTGATCACGCAAGGCGGCGAAGACGCCGTAGCGGCGGTGAAGGTCGTCAAGGCAATGCCCGACATCGACCCCAAGAAGGTCTTTCTGATGGGATTTTCGGCTGGCGCGACGGCCGCATCGGCGGCCTTACCCTGTCAGGAGGGATCGGATGGCTAAGGGGCAGGCATGGACTATGTGTCGACAATCTGATGGCGGCGGAAATCGTGACTGCAGACGGCCGGCTGGTTCGCGCGAGCGAAACCGAGAACCCGGATCTGTTGTGGGCGCTTCGCGGTGGCGGCGGCAATTTCGGGGTCGTCACTGAGTTCGAGTTCGCGCTGCACGCGATCGAGCCGGAGCTGATGTTCTGCGCGCCCGCCTATCCGGAGGAGCGTGCCGCGGAAGTCCTGCCGCTTTGGCGCCAGTTCATGGAAGACGCTCCCGACGCAGTGAGCGGCCTCGCCGAATTTTCGACCTTGCCCGACGATCCATCGCTGCCCGTCGAGGCGAGGGGCCGGCGGGTCATCGCGCTGGCGACCGTCTTTGACGGTCCGGCCGATGTGGGTGAGCGCGTGCTCGCGCCGTTGCGCGGCTATGGCGAATGTCTGGCCGATTTCAGCGGCCGGATGACCTACGTGGCGATCCAGAGCCTCTATGACGCGCTGTTTCCGAAGGGCCGCGATCGCTGCTACTGGAAGTCACTCTATCTAAGGTCCTTCGATGACGCGGTGATGCACACCGTCCTCAGCGAGGTGGCAGCTCGCCCTTCCGAAATGACGTTCGTGTCCGTCTGGCGCTTCGGCGGCGCTATGACGCGTGTCGCTCCGGAGGCGACCGCCTTCGGCAACCGCGGCATGCCATGGATGCTGAGCATCGATGGCATCTGGTCGAACAGGAGTGATGATGAACGCAACATCGGCTGGGTGCGCCGGTTCTGGTCGACGATGCAGAAGCACGGGACAGGCCGCGTCTACTTGAACTTTCCCGGGCTTGGCGAGGATGCCGGCAACCTGGTTGCCGCAGCTTTCGGCAAGAACCTCACTCGGCTCCAAGATGTGAAGCGCCGTTATGACCCCACGAATCTATTTCGTATGAACCAAAACATCATTCCAGCCGAATGAGCGCGCGTTGAAAAAGGTCGTAAAGGCTCCCAAGCTGGCGCCAAATCGCGATCAGATCACAAAGAGCCCCGGCATGATCCGGGGTTTTTGTTGCCGCTATAGTCATTCCCCTACGGCTGGGTAATCCTTTTGGGGAAATTGCGCGGGCGCTGACGTGCCCTTAGATTGCGGTTGTCCCCGTGAAAGAGTGACCAGTGCGGCAGCCCTCTCCACAAGCCGCGCCGCACTGGTCATGCTCCCTACGGCTGAGTAGCTAGGCCGGCTATCCCTTCGTCAATAACCTTTCGCATCTGCGGCGCGTTCGCCTCGTGCACCGCCTGCCTATGAGCCAGTTCAAGGCCATGCGACCTTTGAAGCGTATGGGTCTCTTGGTCCATTCGCCCCAACGTTGGCGATTGTGCGCGGTTCCTCGATTTGGTGATCTGCCGGCCTATGATTTGGCTGGGTTGGTCAAAGGGACAATCGCCGCTGAAAACATGAACAAAAAGTGAACAGCTAGTTAAAATGAAGCCTTGACCAGAGAGGAATATGTTCCTTATTCATGGCAGTATCTGAGCAGAAAAGGCTATGCCGGAAGCGCCGAGGCACGCCGACTGGTGAGGTTGCCTGAATTGGTAACACGGATCGGTGGACGATTGATAAGGCTCGCGGCGACGTCGTTGTCGCGTTGCTGCCCCTCATTGCCTAAAATGAGGCGCTTCGCCGACAACTCGCTTTGTATCGTATAGCCCTGTCGAACGGCTAATTCGCGCGGCTGACACAAGGGTCGTTGCTAAATGTGGACCCGCCGAGGACATTCTCAGAACGGAGGTTAGGGCCGGGAGGGAACGCGCATCGAACCGGGGCCGTTCTCCGGATGCGATGGTCTGCAGCCGCTTGCACGCTGTCGTCCGACGCCGACCCAGGGTGATGTTGGTTTACTACAACAGCCGACATGGCGTGGAAAAGATCCCGACACCAGGCGAGCCCACGGTGGGCCGCTGCAAACGGTTATGCAGGCCCCGTACCAAAATGCTCACAGGATGCTGAGGTGAGAGGCCGGCCGGACTCATCAAGCGCTATGGAAAAGGGCTCTGTTCAGCTTGCGCTTTTCTGCACCAGTGGCGACCGGGGGCCGGTCCTGCGAGGTTAGAAGTCCACAGGTTACCGAGAAATTGAGAGGACTTGGACATGCATGACTTGATCGATTTCTTTCAGGCGAATGCGACGTTCGTAATCGCCAATCCCGCACCCTTTGCAATCTTCGCCATGCTCTTTGGCAGCGGAGGGTTCGCCGTGGGCCGCTACTTTTTGACAGAACGCATCGCCAATCTTGAAAGCCGTATTGCGCGGCGTGATGACGAGATAGAGCAGCTGAAATCTCCCAGCACCACCAACAAGGCGGAAGGATCGCTGATCCCGATCATAGGCACCTCGGCAAGCGGAAACGAAACGGCTCCGCTGTTGGGAAAATGGCCAGATCGGCGCCAGTCGGGCAAACTGTCAGCGCCCCCGCGTCACAAGGCAATCGAACGGCTATAGACGAGCCGGCACCCTGAGGGGGACGTGCGGTCAGCGGCCGATTTTCTGACACTCTTCGAGCATGCCGCCGAGTTCCTGGCAAAGAAAGACTTGGCCCAACTCATTCGACTTGTCATCCAGGCCCATCCGCCTGTTATAGGCCGACACTTGGTCCCTCAATTGAGACACTCGGCCAGCCCTATGACCGCTGGAGTAAGCCCAGCCGCCTACAGCACATGTGATCACTGCATAAACCAAGACACCAAATGCCACCCTGCTGCCGCGCACCTTTTCAGGCAACAATTTAACGACGCGTTGCATGAGTTATCATCTGCTGTTGCTGCTTTAACTGCCAACTTTGGCGTAATAAGATGAACATTTTCTTGAGCACTCGCTCATCGAAAGTCCAGGTCTGGTAAACGCTTTTCTGTGGGCCATGCTGCCGATACGCGCCCGAGGTGAGGCGCTGCTAGGACCGCTCCGGAACACCAGAGACAAGCACGCATCATGCTCATATGAGGCGGATGGCTGAAACGTCGGTGGTATGCCGACGAGCTTAGCAAGACTAGACAGGCGTTCGAACGGCCTCGGTCATTTTCTGAAACTCAGCAAGAATCTCGGGGAAGCTCTGCGCGAGATATCGAACAACGCGGGCGTTTTCCAGGAGCCGGGCAAGATACCCTGTGGCCACCACCAGATCCAGATGGTCAGATCCGTAGCTCGCCTCGATGAGCCGATACTCTCTATCGAGGTTGGCCGACTCGTTCTCCATCAACGCGATTTGGGCATCGCTGAGGCCAGCCAGTTTCTTCGGCTGCGACGTGTCGGCAAGCTGCGACTGCGGCGTCGCGCCGACCAAGGATTTCGCGTAGTTGATCGAGAACTTGTTCATGGCGACCATCAGCTGCACTGCCTCGATCTGACGCACGGCGCCCAACTTTCGTAGCTCAATGAACGTGTTCGTTGGGACGAAACGGTCCTTGAGTATTTCGACCACTTCCGGACAAATCCCTTTCAGCAGGTGCTTTTTGAGCCTGATCTGGGCGACATTGACATTGAGCGTTGTTGCTATCGTCGCCTCGGGCACACCGCTGTCGATAGCCTTCAGGATCATGAAGTGTTCCTGGATCGTCGCGAGCCGGCTCACCCGTTTATTGTAGGTGAATGCCTCGTCATCGCTTGCGACCAGACACTCAACCTCAGTAACGCCTATCTCGCGCAAGATCTCGATACGCATGTGGCCGTCGACCAATAGGTACTTGCCCGGGGTGTCTTTATCCCTTGCAACTACGGGCAACTCCACAAGTCCGATCTCGCGAACAGACGACCTGACCTGTTGGTATTTCGGAGTTTCCTTGGCGCTTTCGGTGAACAGGTGAAGCGGCTGAATGTCCTCTAGCCGGAGGCGAATTGTGTCGCGTTCAAACGCGGATTTTATGTCCGGAACTGTGGAGTACTTCGATGTCATGCGGGCTCAACTCTGCTGATCCTAGCCGCCAGATTCCGTGGCAAGGTGTCCAGCCCTTCCGCTCTAACAACGTCCTGGAATGCCTCTTCTGCCATGAGCTGCCGCAGTGCGTGGGTGACAAACAGAAGGCGGTTCCGCGCGGCATCTGCCTTGCGGACCAGAATGCGTTTTCTGTCCGTATCCGCTTTGAAGGCTTTCATCAACGCTGCCGCAGAAGGGTTCTTCGCGCGCTCTGGAAGGAACGTTCCCAGGCCTTTCCCACGCCTGCGCCGATTCTCGATCAAGCGACGCGCTATCGCAAGCTTGTGACCACGCAGCTGGTTCTTCTTATAGGCAAGCTGAAGCACAGCCTGGATGCCGGGCTCGTCGGCCAATGCGATATCGACTGCCACCGATAGCGGAATCTGGCCGGAGTCGACTGCGCGCAAAAGGCGCTGTTCGCCTTTTGACAGGAGGCGTGCAATCCCTCTGACATATTCGGTCGAAAGACCGATCTTTGCCGCGATATCGGCGTCGGTATAGTTGCTTTCTTTGAGTCGACCGATGTCCCGAAGAAGGTCATATGCTGTATGATACCGGCGAGCGAAATTTTCGACCAGTCCTTTGAGCAGTGCCTCGGCCTTGGTTGCCTCTATGACAAACACAGGAATCTCGGTCTGGCCAAGCAGCCTGAAAGCCTCAATGCGCCCCTGACCACACACCAGGTCGTGCGTGAAAGCGCCTTCGTCAACCTCTCTTTTCCTTACTGTGATGGGACGTTTCAGGCCCACGCTCTCGATGCTGTCGACAATATCTCGGAAGGATTTCTTGCCTCGAGTGCGCGGGTTGGTGACCTTGATCGCGTCCAGGCGCAGCAGCGAAATCCGCTTGTTGGTGGCGTCCATCAGGGTGCAGCCGTGATGGCGGCGCGTTCGGCCAGGGCAAACAGCGGATCCAGCGATCTGAAGAAGAAGGTGTTGAACGCCAGGCGCTTGTTCAAGACAAGATTCAACGGTTTTCCGCCAATCTCATTTGCTGGCGCTATCAGATAGTCGAGGATTGTCTGATTGTCGGGGCTCATGCGAATGGCCACCTTCACGTCCGGAGCAATACACTGTTCAGGAGCGGCCAACCAATGGGGATAGCCGTATGGCGTGTTGCGGCAGCGCGCCATTGCGATGGATACGGTGAATTCATTGTTGACCCGAAGCACTCCCAGTTCGCCCTGACGCACCGCCGAGCCGCCCGCATGATCAATGGACGCGATTGTTGTTTGAACGACTTCTTCAAGAATTTCACGAAGTCGCTTTCGGATATCAAGAAATCGATAGTTCTGAGACGGATCATATCCAACAAGCATGTAAGCTCGCAGCAGGCTGCCAAATTTTTTCCTATAGCGGCTGCTTGGCGGACAGTCTTGTGCAGCGTCCATGATCGGGCCCGATAGGGTTCCATACCTCTCCAAAAGTCTGGAGAGCACAACCAACATCTGATCGTTGCTCATTCGAAACGAGCGGGCATCGGCTATCGCTCGAGCGCGGTCGAAAATTCTCCGGTCGACAATGGGCTCAAAGGCGCCATCGGCGCGCACCAATCGGGTCGCATCATTGGTCACCTTCTTCTTCTTGAGCTTGCATGACTGGTGATTCCAGACGTTGTTGCCAACGTATTTCTCGTTGCTGAGTATCTGACGAATAGACTCGCGTTTCCATGGCCGATTGAGATCGGTGACGACTCCTCTGGCATTCAACGACCGCGCGATCTGAAGCTCGGTCCGACCGGCCTTCACGTATTCATCATAGATCCAGCGCACTGTCGCAATTTCATCGGGTGGTCCAGGCGTGAGGATGACCCGATCCGTCTGAAGGTTCTTGTACTCCTTGAGGGCGAGCGCTGTCTTCGCGCATCCATGCCGGTCGATAAGCAGACGCCTCAGGCCCAGGCCCGACGAGCCTCCTTGCCGATATCCCTTTCGAATGAGCCGGGACTGGCCGGCAAACACCTTGACCGACAACACCCGACTGTGCTCGGCGGCCATGCTGCGCTTTATTGCCTTGAGCAGGTCTGATCCGATGCTGCCATCGTTCGTAAACTGCTCGCCGCAGTATTCAATTCGGACGCCGGCAGCATGGCACCGGTACTCGTATGACGCACTCTCATCGGTGTTCTGGAATCGTCCCCAGCGACTTACGTCGTAGACGATTACGATTTCGAAATCGGCGATTTTCGTCTCGATGTCAGCCAACAGCCTTTGCAGACCGGCGCGACCTTCAAGGTTCAAACCGCTGCGGCCGGCATCCTCATATGTGGCTACGATCTCGTAGTTCATCGCATCCGCGAAGTCGCGGATTGCATCCTTCTGATTGTCGATCGAGTAGCTTTGGTGGTCCGTGGACATTCGCACGTACTGGGCTGCGCGCACGCGTTGCGCTCCATCTGCAGCTCGACGGGCCGTATGGGCCTGTTCCATCATCCAGCGCCTAAAAGGCAGTTTGAACGTTCGCCTAAACCTGCCAACCTAGCCGACTGGCGCTGGAATTTCGTTACATTTTCATGGACACTTTGTGTCAAATGGCGCCTTGTTGCTATGGCACGATGCTCGAAACTCGAAGGCGAGCCTCAATCAACGCCCGAGAAACCATGTTTTGTTTCGTGAGGCCCCGTGCCCCCGTTCCGCCGCAATGCGGCCGCACGGGACGAGCCATAGGGATTTCAGGCCTTCAAGGGAGACCTCACATGAACTTTCACAAAGCCATAGCCGCCGTGCTGATGACCGCAGCACTGGCAGGCTGCGCGCAGACCGAGGGCCAGCAGCGGGCCGGAACCGGCGCGCTGATCGGCGGCGCCGGCGGCGCCCTCGTCGGCCAGGCCATCGGCGGCAACACCAAGAGCACGGTCATTGGTGCTGCCAGCGGCGCCCTGCTCGGCGCGGTCGTCGGCTCAGCCACCACCCCGCAGCGCCGCGGCGAGCAGCTCTGCCGCTACCAGGACCGCTACGGCCGCATCTACACCGCGCCTTGCGACGACCGGTATTACAACGGCGACTACTAACCAGAGATGGTATCTGATCGTCGCAATCCTTGGTTCGGAAGTTAAGGACGCGCGGCGGAGCAGCCCGAGAAGCGCTGGTCGCGCATTCTCTCTCATCGGCGCCGCCGGAACGCGGCGCCACGACCGCCTCTGTCGCCATCGGCAACATCTCCGCCTCAAGGGGAGATTGGCAGCGCCCCTACTCGGCCGGCGTCCTCTCGAGCGCTGGCCAGGTCTTGCGGCCAAAGCGCTGGCCGATAAAGCAGCCCGCCTTCTGGCCGGGAACCTCGATCAGATCACCCAGGACAACAGGGTCACAGTCGGCAGGACGATTGCAACGAGGATCGCGAAAGCGGCGCCGGTCATCGTGACGTGAAGGCGGCAATGCGCCGATTGCGACACCTCGCCTGTGCGGTCTGCCGGCACGCTCGAGGGCATATTCGAGAGGCATATGAATGAAAAGGTCGAACAGGCGAAAGGCTGTTTCCGGCTCACAGGGGTAGCTCGGCGCGGCCGACCTCAACGGCAACATGGATGAGAACTGGCTCCCCAGCCACGGACCCCTGTGGCATTCACCGTTGTGCCGCTTCCAAAGCTATGGGCCTTCCGAAGGCTTGGCTGATTCGAACCGCCGCCCAGGTCAGAGCGGCGACATTGAAACAAATGCATTCACCCGCGACGGCCTGCCGAACCAGTTAGGCAGAAATTCAGCAATATTGTATAAAATTGACATGGCTTCACGCTTAAGTTGTATTGGCGAATTCCCTCATTCTATCTGTTAATCGATCCACGGAGATTTTTTCTCTGTACTACATGGTTATTCCGTGAAACTATCATTTGAATAACAAGTTGGTCCGGCAGTGATCGGTCGAACGCGCATCGACGGTTTCAGGCAAGGTCACGCACTACGAGGAGGGTCTGGGTTATGACGACGATCGTCAACGCTATAGGCGTTCCTCTTCCCTACAGTGGATCTTCAAGTCATTGGTTCTCGGCCTCAGGGGCCGGATCGGACTTGTACGGCACCCCCGGAAACGACACCTTCTACGGAGCATCCGGCGTCAATGTCACCATGCACGGTGGCTATGGCGACGACATCTACTACCTCTACGCGGCGGGCAACAAGGTGGCGGAGGCCGGCAGCCAAGGGATCGACACGATCAGCACATGGATGAGCTACACGCTCCCGGGCAACGTCGAGAATCTGGTCGTAACCAACGCCAACAACTATGCATTCGGAAATGGATTGGACAACATCATCACCGCCAAGGCCGGCCACCAGACGCTGGACGGCGGCAAGGGCAATGATGTTCTGATCGACGGTGGCGGCGGCTACGACACTTTCATCATCGCGAACGGCAACGGAAGCGACCTGATCGCCAATTTCGCCGCGACCGACACCGTCCGTCTCGATGGCTATGGGTTCATGTCCTTCGACGCCATCCACGCGAACATGATCCAGGCTGGACCGAACGTGATCTTGAATCTCGGATCCGGCGAGATCCTCGAGTTCAAGGACAGGACCATCGACAAATTCCAGCCGAGCCAGTTCGAGCTGCCGATTAACAAGGTCGGAATGACCCTGTCCTTCAACGACGATTTCAACGCATTGAGCCTTCATAATAGCCAAGGCGGCACGTGGGACACCAACTTCTGGTGGGGAGCGCCCAACGGCAGTACCTTGACCGGCAATGGCGAGCTGCAGTGGTATATCGACGCGAGTTATGTCCCGACGAGCTCCGTCCACCCGTTTAGCGTGAACAACGGCGTGCTCACCATCACTGCCGCGCAGACACCGGCGGATATCAAGCCGCTGATCAACAATTACGAGTACACATCCGGCATCCTGACGACGCACGACTCCTTCTCGCAGACTTATGGCTATTTCGAAATGCGCGCCGACCTGCCCGAGCACGCCGGCGCCTGGCCGGCCTTCTGGCTGCTGCCGGAAGACGGCTCGTGGCCGCCGGAACTGGACGCGGTGGAAATGTACGGGCAGAAGCCCAACTCGCTTGTGATGACCGCGCACAGCAACGAGACGGGAACGCACACCAAGGTCTCGACCACGGTGAACGTCATGGATACCACAGGCTTCCACACCTATGGTGTGCTGTGGACACCGGACAAGCTTATCTGGACCTATGATGGCGTGCAGGTTGCGGAAGCGGCGACACCGTCCGACATGAACAAGCCCATGTACATGCTGGTCGATCTTGCGATCGGCGGTCAAGCCGGCGCGCCGCCGGACCATCTCGCCACGCC
This sequence comes from Mesorhizobium sp. M0051, assembly GCF_040323235.1. Taxonomy (NCBI): domain Bacteria; kingdom Pseudomonadati; phylum Pseudomonadota; class Alphaproteobacteria; order Hyphomicrobiales; family Phyllobacteriaceae; genus Mesorhizobium; species Mesorhizobium sp. M0051. The sequence continues at coordinate 105,481 of NZ_JAMYUT010000012.1, read as the reverse complement.
GGCCGAGATGAAGATCGACTACATCCACGCCTATACGCTGGACGCTGTGCAGGGCAACCCCCTGCTCGTCAGCAGTAGCAGCAGCACCACCACGCACAGCGTTGCCACGCACAACTTCGGCAACAGCACACTGCACCACGGTGGTTCCGAATTTGGTGGCCACGTGTAAGATCAGGCGACCGGTTCGATGTCTCGGGATCATGCAGCGGCGGCAGAAATGACTGGATCGTCGAGCCTGCGCGCGGTGTTCCTGCGCGCCATCGCCGATGTCGGCGTCTTCTCGCTGCTGATCAACATCCTGGTTCTGGTGATCCCGCTCTATTTGCTGCAGCTCTATGACCGCGTGCTGCCGTCGTCCAGTGTGGAGACGCTTGTTTATCTGTCGGCCATCGCGGTCCTCGCGCTTGCTTTCCTCGGCTTGCTCGACGCGGTGCGTGCCGTTTACACGCAGCGCGTCGCGGCCGCCGTCGACAGGAAGCTCGGCGCGAGGACATTCGCCCTTTCGCTGGCGCCCAAATATGCCAGCGGCCGATCGCCGCTGCGCGACCTTGCCTCGGTCTGCGCTTTCATCAGGTCGCGCGGTGTGGCTGTGCTGTTTGACCTGCCCTTTGCACCCGTGTTCCTCGCGCTCCTCTATCTCATCCATCCCGTCCTGTTCTGGCTGACGCTCGCCGGCACGGCGCTGCTCGTTGCGCTGGTCGCGGCCAACCAGCTTGCCATCGGCAGGAAGGATGCGCTGTCCACGGAGCGTTCGGCGCTCGCCAGCCACGCCGAGCAGGTCTTTGCCCGCAATGCGGAGACGCTGCGCGCCATGGGCATGGTCGAGAATGCCGCACGCGTCTGGGGAAGGCATGTCGGGGCAGCGCTCACCCTTTATGACCGCTCCTCGAGCGCCAACGCGATCTTCAGCGCCGCCTCGCGGGCGCTGCGCATGATGTTGCAGCTGGCGATCCTCGGCGCCGGTGCCTGGCTGGTGATCGAGGGGCAGATGACGCCCGGCATGATCTTCGCCTCCTCGCTGGTGTCGTCGCGCGCGCTGCAGCCGCTCGACCAGTTGATCGGCTCCTGGCGGCAGATCGTCGACGCCAGGCGAGCCTGGAAGCAGCTGGAGACGGCGCTTGCGGCGCATCCGACTGAAGCGCGCAAACTGACGCTGCCCGACCCGTCGGGGACGTTTTCCGTGCAGGACGTTTTCTTCATGGCGCCGAATGCACGGCCCGGCACCGAACCCATCCTCAAGCGGCTGAACTTCGCGGTTCGCGCCGGCGAAGCTATAGCGATCGTCGGCCCGAGTGGCGCCGGCAAATCGACGCTGGCGCGATTGCTCATCGGTGCTGTGCAGCCGACCGGCGGCTCGGTCCGGATCGACGGCGCCGATCTCCGGAACTGGGACCAAAGACAGCTCGGAAAGCAGATCGGCTACCTGGCCCAGGAGGTGGAGCTCTTCCCCGGATCGATCGGCGACAATGTCGCCCGCTTCGACGCGCAGGCGGCGGATGCCGCGATCGTCGAGGCGGCGCGGCGCGCTGAGGCGCATGAGCTGATCCTGGCGCAGCGCGACGGCTACCAGACGATGATCGGGCCTTCGGACAGGACGCTCTCGGGCGGCGAGCGCCAGCGGATCGGGCTGGCGCGCGCCTTCTATGGCGGCCCGCGGATCCTCGTGCTCGACGAGCCCAGCTCCAATCTCGACGGCAGCGGCGAAACGGCGCTCGAAGCGATGCTTGTCGCGGCGAAAGCCGCGGGCGTCACGACTATCGTGATCACGCATCGCCCGTCCATCGCCACGGCCTGCGATCGCGTGATGGTTTTGCGCGGCGGCATCATCGAGGCCTTCGGCCCGAGCGCCGAGGTGCTGCGGCAGCCTGTGGTCAGCAATGGCGTCGCCAAGGGTGTTCCGGCCCGGCCGAGCACGGTGGTGACCGGGTCCTTCGCGCCGACGATCCGCACGCACGACATCCGCTTCGGTCCCACACGATGACGGCCAAGAGCCTTGCCAGGAACGGCGAGCCGCGCACCGACATAAGGCGCGTGGCCCTCACCGGCTACGTTGCCATAGGGCTGCTGGCGGGCAGCTTCGGCTATTGGGCGGCCACCGCGCCGCTCTCCGGCGCGGTGATCACGCAGGGCACGATCTCCGCAACGGGCGGCAACATCCACATCCAGCAGCCCGAAGGCGGCATCGTCCAGCAACTGCTGATCCACGAGGGCGATCGCGTGCAGCAGGGCCAGGACCTTGTCATCCTCGACAAGACAGCCGCACAGGCCGAGCTCAACCGGCTGACCAGACAGTCGATCGCGCTCGAGGCGAGCATGGCGCGGCTGGAGGCCGAACGCGACGGGATGGACAGGCTGGCGCCGATCAACGAGGCAGCGCCGGCGTCGTTCCAGCAGGATTTCCAAAAGCTCATCCGTGAACAGCAAAAGGAGTTCGACGCAAGGCTCGCTCGGTTCCGGTCGGAACAATCGATCATGGCGCAGCGGGTCGCCATGGATCGCGAGTCGGTCGTGGGCCTGAACGCCCAGAAGCTTGCCATCGAGCAGCAGTCCGAGGTGGTAAAAAAGGAGCTCGGCATCAAGACCGGCCTGCTCGACAAGGGCCTCACCAACCGCACCGAATATTCGCAGCTACTGCGCAGCGAGGCCGATCTCGTCGGCCAGGCCGGCGCGCTGGAGGCAAATCTTGCCGCAGCCAACAGCCAAATCGTCGAAGCCCAGGTGCAGGTCGAGCGCCTGACCTCGCAACGCGTGGAAGAGGCGCTGACCAAGCTCAACGAGGTCCGCACCAACCTCGCCGATTTCGGGGAACAGATCAGGGCGGCCGAGGCGGTGCTTCAGCGCACGACGATCAAGGCGCCGGTAGCCGGCATCGTGGTGTCGTCGACCTATAATTCCAAGGGCAGCGTGATCGCGCCCGGCGAAAAGATCATGGAGATTCTGCCCACGGCATCGGGTCTCAACGTCGATGCGAAGCTGCGGCCGAAGGATGTCGATCAGGTGCGTGTCGGCCAGCGAGCGAAACTCAGATTGTCGGCGCTCAACATGCGCCTGACGCCCGAGGTTTCAGCCACAGTCACACAGATCTCCGCCGACCGCCTGGTCGACCAAGTCACGCATGAACCCTATTTCCGCGCCAAGCTCAAGATTGCCGACGCCCTGCCGCCCGGCGTGAAGGCCGAGCAGCTTTATCCCGGAACGCCGGTCGAAGCCTTCATCAATACCGGCGACCGGACTTTCTTCGAGTATCTCGCACGGCCGATGATGGACTCGTTTGCGCGGGCATTCGCCGAGCGGTAAGTTCATGCGCCACTTCACATTCCGATTTTGATTTCATTTCCGATAGGCCCTGCATTATGCGCCATGCGATGCACGATTCCTTGCGGAGCGGTAAGCGTTGTCCTCAGCGTGCGTAATTGCTCAAGTCCCAACGTTTGGTGACGGGGGATGGCTTATCAGGCGGCAACTATTTTTTGGTGAACCGGGCGGCGAGCACGGTGTTGGCCGTGTTGCAGATCGAAGTCGGCCGGGTTGAACTCCTGGCCGATCCAGTCGATCCGTTCGGCGTGTTCGGGGTGGGTGGGATTGGCCAGAAGGCTAGCAGCTCCTCATAGCTCCAGACGCCGCCCACTTTGGCGCGCACGAGAGGGCGTGACACAGTTTTAGCTGGATTTGGTTGCCCGCCGGTTGTGTCATGACAGCGTGCCCATTTGGCCGACGCGCTTGCGATCGGCAGCGCACAATCACGCGCTGCGCTTGACGCTCTCCAGCGCCGGCCCGCCCGTGTGGCCAAAGCGCCGGACGACGAAGCGGCCCGCCTTCTGGGAATCTCGATCAGATTGCAAGTGATCCAGGACAGCAGGGTCACCGTCGGCAGGACGACAGCAACGACGATCGCGAGACGCAGCGGCTCCGCCGGACCATGGCCGTGTTGGCTGATGACGAACGCCGCGACAAGACCCGGAGGTGAAACAGGTAGGCTGAAGGAAGGCTCGCCCGTTATATGAAAGACCCGGTTGCTGAGCGTCACGGCCATCGCCCTCGCCAGCGTCCGCCGCTTCCGGCAGCATGCGGTACAGAACCAGCGCAAAGAACCCCGCCGCCAGCTTCATGCACCGAAGCTTCCCCGGGTGGCGGACAAGGAGTCGCGGGCGCGGCTGATCGAGCCTTCTGCAATGCCCATGTCTGGCTCCTGGATGTGGGTTGAGTGTGCGTCGCAAAACGATCTTGTGCATTGCAGCAATCCGTGCGTAGATGGACGAAGTAACGGATACGGAATGACCAAAACGCCAGAACCAAGGGCGGAAACGGCCCACTTCGACGCTTTGCATGGTCTCCGGGGCATCGCTGCTGTTTTGGTGATGCTAGGCCACTTCACCGAATTTACGGGCCGGCGATATGATCTGGCGCCGTCCGGGTTCTTGGCCGTCGACCTGTTTTTCCTGTTGAGCGGGTTCGTGATCGCCCATGCCTACGACGACAAGTTCCGAAAAGGCATGTCGTTTTGGGAATTCGCGGAGATCCGTCTTCTCAGGCTCTACCCGCTATATTTTGCCGCGGTCGGCCTGGCCGTGATCGGCGTGGGTGCAATCGTCGCAACGCATGGGCTCAGTTCGTATTCGCGGCTGGACTTGCTCGCAAGCCTTGGCTTTTCCGTTCTTTTCTTACCCACGCCGCCGTCGCTCTCGACATTTCCCGACGTGCTTTTCCCGCTGAATGGCCCGGCGTGGTCGCTATTTTATGAACTCGTCGCCAACGCCGTATTTGCCGCGCTGGCCGTAAGGCTGGCTGCTCGGTCACTTGCGCTCATTGTCGGTGTTGCCTTCCTGGCCCTGGTGCTTCTGGCTTGGCAGGGTTTCGTCCTTGGGGGCGGCGCCCATTGGGACGACACGATCGCGGCTCCCGCCCGGATCGCGTTCTCGTTCTTTCTCGGGGTCTTTCTCAATCGATATGCGACCGGGAAGAGTCGGGATGGCAATCTCTATATGCCGTTTCTCCTGACGCTATGCGGCGTGCTCATGATCTTCAGACCCGTCGAACATGTGCAATTGTACAGTCTGGCGATCATAGCCCTGGTCTGGCCCTGGCTCGTTCTGGTGGCCTCCCGTTTGCGGCTATCCGGGTTTTGGCGCTGGATTGCGCTCTTCTCCGGCAATATCTCGTACGCCCTCTATGTTCTTCACACGCCGCTCATCCGCCTTTCGAACGCCGTGGTCGAATCCGTGACCGGGGCCTCGTGGAAGGAGCACGGCTTGCCGTTCATTCTGGGAACATCCGTCGTCATCATCGCGATCTCGGCATTCGCGCATTATGTCTACGACAAGAACATCCGGACAGTGCTGCGTCAGTGGCTTTCACTTTGGCGCGCACGAGAGGGGGTGACACAGTTCTAGCTGGATTAGGTTCGCCGCCGGTTGCGTTATGGCAGCGTGCCCATTTGGCCGACGCGATTGCGATCGGCACGCAGGATCACGCGCTGCGCTTGACGCTCTCCAGCGCCGGCGCGCCGCCCTTGCGGCCAAAGCGCTGGACGACGAAGCGGCCCGCCTTCTGGCCGGGAACCTCGATCAGATTGTAGGTGACCCAGGACAAAACAGTCACCGTCGGCAGGACGACGGCAACGACGATCGCGAAACGCAGTGGCGCCGCCAGTTCGTGGCCATATTGGCTGATGACGAATGCCGCGACAGGCTGCAACACCAGGAGATGGATCAGGTAGATGCTGAAGGAAAGCTCGCCCATGAGATGAAAGAACCGGTTGCTGAGCGTCATGGCTATCGCCCTCGCCAGCGTTCCCGCCGCTCCCGGCAGCATCCGATACAGAACCAGGGCAAAGAACCCCGCCACCAGCGCTTCACGCACCAGCAGCTTGCCCAGTCCGTAGTCGCCGCCGAAGGGCAGCGCCGCCAAAAGCAGCGCCAGTGCCAGATACAGGATCGGCCGTGGTTGGCTTTGATGCACGACGCCCGCCAGAAGCATGCCGCACAGGAATATCTGCATCTTCAGGGCCAGGAACGACGGCATCGGAAAATGGATCGACAATCGGCCCAGCGCAAACACGGTGATGCAGCCAACTGCGGCGACTAGCCCGGCGCTTCTGATCCAGTCGAACCTGCGCACCAACAGCATGATGGCCGGGAAGGCTGCGTAAAACTGCATCTCCAGCCCCAGGCTCCAGTCGGGGAGCGGCGTGCGGTAGGCAAAATCTGGCACCAAGCCGAACAGGAACGTCAGATGGGCGACGATGTTCTTCCACCCGCCGTCGAGATAGCGCTCGGGTGCCTGATGCGATCTCGACAGGAAATCGTCGATGATCATCCTGCAGTCGTAGAGATAGGGGCCAAGCACGAGTGCCAGCAAAAGCATGACGTAGAACAGTGGCGCGATCCTGAAGTAGCGGCGCGTCCAGAATTTCAGCCACGTTTCCGGTCTTTGCCAGGGCTCCTTGTCCTGGCGCAGCTGATAATGAAACACCATCAGGAAGCCGGACAGCATGATGAAGAGATCGACGCCGAGATCCGGCTCGCCGACGATGGGGACACGCCAGCCGGTCAGAAGCAGGCAATGCCCGACAAGCACCCAGATCGCCGCGAGCGCGCGAAGCCCGTCCAGGCATTCGATGCGCGATGACCTGATATCTGTCATTGCGGACTCCGAGATAGAAATGTTGCAGTGCAGCATGGCGGCCGAGGCCGGATTGTCAACCCGCCGCGAGATGACGAATTGCTCTCCGCTGTTACGCAAAAGCGGGTGGGAGACTGAAGTCCACTTCGTCAGTGACTGATCGACGACATGAACAGGCGGCGTTTCTCACGGGAAACGCGGCGCAACTATCTCCGCGACATCGGCGCCCTGGCGACGTTTCTCGGGCGCTCGCCGGACACAGCACCACCGACGACCTGAGCCGGTTCCACCATCAGGACCCTGGGGGACGAGCTGCTCGGCAGCGCTAACAACAACGGCCCGTTCGGCATCCCGTCCATGCTGCCGCTAACCATCGGAACACCGAACAATGGCGGTCCGCTGGTGACGGGTGGCTTGATCTTTATCGGCGCGACCACCGACAACAAGCTGCGCGCGCTCAACATCAAGACCGGAAGGCAGGTCTGGCAGGACGATCTTCCGGCCGGCGGCCAGACGACGCCGATGACCTATGAAGTCGGCGTCAAGCAATACATCGTCATCGCGCCAGGAGGGCATCATTTCATGGAGACGAAGGTCGGCGATGAAGTCATGGGTCTGGCCAGTTTACAGAGCAGCAGTGCCAGGATGATTTGGTTATCAGGGACCGGAGGCTTTCAAACGGTGCGGGCTGCACAAGCCAACGCGCTTTGCCCTAGACCCTAGAGTCGGAAAACCCTGATTTGGTGCGAGGAGTATTTTATCTCGTCTGATTACATCGAGATGCCGGGTTGGTGATAGGGCGACTAGGGGATGCGGACGTCGCGCAGATGCGGGAACGGCTCGTTCGGCGCGGATTGCCAGTCGGAAAGCTACCCCCTCACTGACCTGCGATTGCCATCCCAAGCCCTACGCCCAAGCCAACATGCGAGGCCTGGGAACAGCTTGCCGGCAAGATCGAGGGGGATCCGTGGTCGATAACCAGGCCAACAACCCGAAAGAGGCGCATCGATCCCTGGCGCTCCTATAGCTATCATACCGGCAGCGTGGCCGGGCCATCGTGCGTTCTCTAATCCATCTAACCTGCCTGCTCCTTTGGAAGGCCGTCAGTCAGATCATAGAAGTCGGATTTCGAGCCGACGAAAATATGTTTGCTAAGCCGAAGGCCGGTCGGCGGGTCGAGAGTACCGGCCGCGACGAAGGTCTGCACGCCAGGAGCCGCCTTCCAGAACAGGTTGCCGCCGCAGCGCGAGCAGAAGCCGCGTTCGACGTAACGCGACGAGCGGTACCATCTGAGCGTGGACGAGGTCAGCAGCATGAGATCGGCCGAGCGGCAGGCCGCCATGGCCGCAAAATTGCCACTTGTTCGCGCGCACTGGGAGCAGTGACAGGCTATCAGCGGGGCAAGCTCGCCTGCGATTTCGTAGCGCACGCCCCCGCATAGGCAATGTCCCGATGACACCTTATCACCTGTTGTTTCCTTCATCGACGGTTCTCACATTCAATTTCGCTAAAATGCAACCAAATCAGCCCGGGCGCCTTGTCTGGCAGTTGGAGGATCGAGTGCATGCGTAACGCCGCAGACCGGCTGAAGTTCATCAAGCCGCAGGAACCGGTCCTGGTCGAGACGCCGCCGGTCAGCGACGACTGGCTGCACGAGAAAGTATGACGGCTTTCGCACCCAGATCATTCTCGACTGGGCTGGCGCGCGCCTTCACCCGCACCGGGATCGATTGGTCCAAGCGCCACTGGCCGATTGTCGCCGCTGCCGAGAAGCTAAAGGCGAAATCCTTCATCCTCGACGGCGAGAGCGCAAGGCGATCCTGTGGGATTTGATCAAGCCGGCACAAGGCATCATTCAGTACAGCCAACATGTTGAGGGTGGCGGTGCCGAGTTCTTCGAGGCAGCCGAGAAAATGGGGCTCGAAGGTATGGTATCGAAGCTACGGGAAAGGTCCTACCGCAGCGGCGCCAAGAACGAGGCCTGGCTGAAAATCAAATGCTGGGACATCTCCGAGTTTGATCTGATTGGCGTGAAGCGACAGGCCGGCAAGTGGACCGAGGGGCTGTTCGCACGGGACGGGAAGTATGTCGGCAAGGCTGTGATCGCCACGACCAACGCAATCAAGGACCGGCTATGGAAACGTGTGCAGCAGGCCCGCAGCAGCCCAGCCGGAGGCCTGCCGAGTGCGGTAGTCACTCAGGACGTCGAATGGGTCAAGCCCATCGAGGCGAGCGTCAGGACGCTACGCGGTGGGCGCAAGCTGCGCCATGCGTCGGTGCAGAATTTCAGGGAGGAGTCCTGAAGACGGTCTTGGCGGTTCGCTGGAGATAGGAATATAGTCCTCCCGTTGCGGCGCCCATTCAACGGAGATCGCCAATGGCCAGGACCAAATTATCCAAGCACCTTTCAGATGCTGAGATTGACCATTTTTTGACCGAGGCAGAACGGCTGCATAAGAGCATCGTCCAGCCGCGTCTGTCGCCAAGCAGCGAGCATTACCGCTCGCTGCAAAACACGCATGAGGCGCTGTTGAAGACGGTCAAGGATATCACCGGCAAGGATGCGTCATTCATTAGGTGGCACGGTACAGGACCGGTGCAGCCAACACCGGGCAAACCGGCTTGACGGAACTTTAGCGATCTCTAACTATTTGTGGTGTGGCAGACGATGCTCACCCCATCGCTGCTGATGATCGGGACGACCTTCACCGGCTCCTGATCGGCCCGCGCCTCCCGCAAGTGGCGCGGGCTTTGCGTGCACAGGGAGACGGCGAGAAAGTGCGGGTCGAGGAGATCACGCCGAAGCCGAGGAGGTAGATCAAAGAGACGGAGGAATACATATGGCCGCCTATCTGATCGCGGATGTAGACATAAAAGACGCTGCCTTGTTCGAGGAATATCGGCGGGACGTTCCGGCCACCGAAGAGCGCTACGGTGGGCGCTACCTGGGTCGTGGTGGCGCAACCAAGGTTCTGGAAGGTGATTGGGATCCACACCGACTGGTTATTGTCGAATTCCCCGACATGGCGTCATTGATGGGCTGGTACAATTCTCCTGAATATGCCCGGCTGATCGAGATCCGCAAACGTTCCGCAAGTACCAGAATCATTGCGTTAGAAGGGATTGCAACGCCTGCGGCGTGACCATGAGGGCGGCCGAGCGGACCCGACGACCCTTGGGCAACCTCAGCGTCATTTCTTCCACAGCCTCACCCCGGCGCCGCCGCCATTCTCGGCGATGAGAACTCGATGCCGGCAGATTCGAGGGCGCGGCACACGGCCTCGACGTTATTGACCATTCCGACTGCAGGACCGTCGCTGCCTTCCATTCGTTTGATGGTCGGCACCGAGACTTTCGATCGCTCGGCTAGTTCTGATTGGGTGAACCCAGCCAAGATTCGAGCTGCTGCGATCTGTCGGCCTGTCGGCTTATCCATTCGGCAAGCCGATTGCGACTTGGAGGAAACGGCCGACGATGAGGAGCCTGTCGTGCCGGCCATGTCGCTCAGTGCGTGAAAACCGGGGGCACGAGCTGACAGTAGGTGGCTCAATTGGCGCGCAACCTCTGTTCCTGGGATGCGTTCCATCTGCGACAAAGTGCCGAACGGTGCGGACAGGCTAGGAGAAGGCGGCGGTCGTGCCCGGAAAAGAAGCTTCGATCCTGATCGTCGGCGCGGACCCAACGGGGCTGACAGCGGCGCTGGAGCTTGCGCGAAGAGGCGCCCATCCCCGCGTCATAGACAAGAAGGACGGACCTACGCCGCTCAGCAAGGCGGTCGGCATCAGTTCACATAGCCTGGATGTTCTCGAAGCGTCGGGGGTGAGCAGCAAGCTGCTCGCAGAGGGGCTCAAGGTGCGTCACGCGCATTTCCATGCAGGAACCCGTGAGCTCGTCACAATCGAGGCGGCGATGGAGCATCACCGATGCGGAGATCGCGTCCGCCCTACGAGGTGGACGCGGCACAGGCTTTCCTGCATCGAGACGGGGACGTCGGCTTCATCATACCGATCGGCGGCAACCGCTTTCGCGCGGTCTCAAACACACCCGACGCGCTGGCGCATGTGCCGGGCAGGTATAGCGTGTCGCAGCTGCTGCTGACCGATCATTTCCACATTCCGGCAAAATAGGCGTCCCGCTATCAAACCGCCCGCGTCTTCCTTGGCGGCGATGCCGCGCATGCGCACTCGCCGCTTGGCGCGCGCGGCATGAATCTCGGTATTGAGGATGCAGCTTGCTTCGCCCGGCGTTTCAACGATGGCACGCTTGCGGGCTACACGGACGAGCGTCGACCGGTGGGAGGTCGCTGGGTTGATTTGAGCGAACGTATTCTGTCCACGGCGCAGTCGACCAACAGCTTCGTCCAGACATGCAGGAACTTCGTCATGTTGACGATTGGTTCCTTCCCCATTCTGCAAAAGCCCCTGCTCGAGCGCGTAGCCGGATTGAAGGAATAGATTTCAAACGAGCAACTGCTCGATCCTGATCGGCAGGTCGCGGACGCGCTTGCGTCCACTTGAATGCTGAAGATGGTGGTTTATTTGCTCGTCGCCTCTGCCGTATTCCCCAGCACTTTCCGCTGAACCCGCTAACGAACTCGTCCAGAATCCGGCCATAAGACGGTCGCCTGGGATGTGAATCGATCTCCGGAGCTTTGTCCCGGAACCATTCTTGCCCAGACCAGTTTGGCAACGACTATCGTGTTCAACGCGTCCGAAACTGCGGCGTTCGGTCGACGATCGCCCCGGACGCTCGCGGACCGCGAAGCAAGGCGTATGGGACCAAGCAAGCTGGGTTGCAGATCACACCAGCGAATAATCCGAAAAGCGGAGTTTGAAGTTTGGCACAGCCGGCGGTTCTATCTCTGGGTAGCATTAATGCCGACCTGAGGTTCGAGGTCGACAAGCCGTTCAGCAGTGACGCGACCGTCAGAGCATCCGGATTTTCTCGAAAGAGCGGCGGAAAGGCTGCCAATGTGGCTTATTTTACGCAGCGGCTCGGATTTCCAACAAAGCTTCTCGGCCAAGTCGGAGACGACGATCTCGCGACGGTGGCCATTGGTCCGTTCATGCAAGAGAATCTCGATTTGGAGGCTGTCTTTGTCGCTCCAAATTCGATGACAGGCATAGCGGTCGTCGTCGTTCCAGCAGATGGCAACAAGTCAATCCTTTCAGTCGCAAACGCCAATATGAACTGGCAAACTCCCGCTGTCGAAAAAGTAGTGCAGGCAATCGACAACGCCCCAGCATCTTCCGTCCTGATCGCCGATTTCGAGGTTCCTCGCATTGTGCTTGAGGCCGCATTCAAAGCTGCGGAAAGGCGCGGCTTCAGGATCATCGTCGACCCAACATTTGCCGATCAAATCGAGAAGACCGATCTAAAACGCTTTTATGCGGTGTCGCCCAACCAAAAGGAAGCAGCGGATGTTTTAGGAATTGAAGTGGCCAATGAAAGTCAGGCCAGTCAGGCGGCAACCGAATTCAACGCGCTAGGGGTTGAAATTGCATGCGTTAAGCTCCCCGACGGTGGCTGCATCCTCTGTGAGAGGAATGAGACGACCGCAATACGAGCGCCCGCTGTCGATGTCGTGGACAAGACGGGGGCCGGCGATGCCTTTATTGCCGCGTTCGCTGCCGCGACTTCGGAGGACAAATCGGCATATGAAGCCGCCTGCTGGGGCGTTGCGGCTTCAACCTTCTCGGTTGGTCGGAAGGGCACGCAGGCGTCTTATCCCACACGGTCGGAGTTCGATCAGATGCTCGCTGCTGTATTGAAGAAGAATGGCCGGTGACATGGCGGACTGTTCGGCTTGGCGCTCTGCCAGGAGATGGTGACCGACGCTGAGCTCTGTGAACGCTCCAGCCAAAAGGCGCACGTCGATTTTTCGAAGCCACTACAACTCTGATACGGCCTTGGCATTTCTCTCCAAACTTCCATGGAGGCGACCTGACCAGGAACATAAAGATTTCCACTGGCGCAAACGACGGGCCGCGAGATGCCTCGATAGGTTTGCCCGATGACAGTTCGTAGAGCCGCGGCTTCGCGAGAGCTGTCGACCGCCGCAACTTTGTTCCAGAGCTCATGGGCCTGAGCTTGTTCCGCGGTTCCCGTTTGATTCGATAGTTCTTTTGGTATGGCCTGTGACGTCTGTAGAAAATAGATCGCTTTCTGGCTGAGCCCCGCAAACGCCATTGGGCACGCCCGAATGTGCCGACCCCTGCCCGGCGGCGAGCACGCAATAACCGATCTCTCGATCAGTTTTCGAATCCCGTCGACGCGGATAATGGCGCGGGTTTCGACACGCTCCCCTTCCAGGGAAGCTCGCTAACTGAAACCGGAACAGAACGTTTTCGCCGCCCCGCCGTTTTCGCAGTTGGAGACGTGCGGCCGCACGGACGTAAACAGGATTGTGGATTGAGGATGACAAGCAATACATGCCCGGACGGGCCAAAAGGAATTGTGATCGCATGCTCCGCGCCAGGCAGCGAAGCTCTCTTCGCCCATGAACGGCACGCGATCAATGCGGTCGCCCGCCAGATCGCTCTACTCAAAGGGTTTGCATTCGAGGGCGATCTTAGCGCGTTCAAGTTGGACGGAGAATACTTGTACTACGTCCCGGACGACAGCCTGCTTCTCGCCGATGCGAGTCGAATGGGGATCGCAGGACCAAAAGACTTTTTTGGCGGCGTGCTTCCGTCGCGGCTGGCAATGACCAAAGTCATCACGCATAACGTGATCGGCGCGTCCGCATTTCGGCCTGATGACTGGCCAGCGGAATTCCCTGAACGGGTCAGCGGTGCGGTTTTGCCGGGTTACAGCACATTCTCCCGAACGGACACTTTGCAAGCGGCGGATCGGCTCCTGCGGCAAGGACCAGTTCGTCTTAAGCCTCCGCTTGCATCGCGCGGACGCGAACAACAGATCGCTTCTTCCGTGTCGGAAGTCGAAGCTTTCCTGGAACGCTATCAAGCCTCAAATCTAGAAAAAAACGGATTCGTTCTAGAGACGAATCTAGCTGACATCGCCACGCTAAGCGTCGGAATCGCGGATGTAGGCGAGATCGCCATTGCGTACGTCGGCACGCAGAGAATAACGGCGGATAATGCGGGACAACCCGTTTATGGCGGGTCCGATATCATCGCCGTACGCGGGGGATGGGAGGCACTCGCAGGCCTCAGTCTTTCATCTGCTTCAGCGCTGGCGGTCGCGCAGGCGAGAACATATGACGCTGCGATGATCGAGTGTCCCGGATTTTTCGCATCGCGGCGCAACTATGACATCGGCCAAGGGACCGACTGGTCTGGGAAGTGGAAGTCGGGAGTGCTCGAAGCCTGCTGGCGGATCGGCGGCAGCAGCACCGCCGAACTTGCGGCCATGAATGTCATGCAGCAATACCCTGATGTCCAGTTCGTATGCGCTTCGGCGGTCAAAGCTTTTGGCATGAATTGTCAGCCGCCGGCCAACGCTACCGTGCATTTTCAAGGAGAGGATCCCGACGAGGGTGCCATCACGCGCTACACGGCGGTTACGCGGATATCACGGAAGACCGCTTAGCGACGATCACGGGAGTGATTGACGAACTCGAAAGACAGGCCGCCGAAAACCCGTCGAAGCTCAAGGTTCGAAAAAAGGGCGGCAAGACGATCATCGATGGCGAAGTCGAGTTGGATGGGCTCGTGATGGTGGTCGTCGGTGCTACGGCGGGCGGCCCTTAGAGCCGGCCGTCTCATTCGGCTTGCCTGGAATCAAGGAACATGGGGAGGAGTCGTTTGTTCGGGAGTTACAGGAACCGGATTGATGGAGCGACTGAAAATGAGACAAGATATCGTGGCTGGCGCGAAGTTCCCCGATTACGTTCCACCCGACCACACCAAGACGCCACGGCGGCTGTCGGACCTGCAGGGCGACCAGCTGATGATCGTGATGCTGACGCGTGGATTGTTCTGCCCGAAAGACCGGCAGCAAGTGCTCGAACTGGTGCGGTTTCACCCGCAATTGGTCGTCGGCTACACCCAGCTCGTCACGATCACCACGGACGATTGGCATACGACCAACAATTACCGCCAGCAGACCTCGGCGCCTTGGCCCTTTCTGTATGACGAGGAACGCCTCGTGCAGAAGGACCTGGACATCAAGGAATACACCGACACCACGCACGACGTGATGGTCCCGCACACCATCGTGCTGGGGCGAGACCTCGAAGTCTTCAAGGTCTACAACGGTTATTACTACTGGGGCCGCCCCTCCACCGTCGAATTGCACATAGAGCTGCGCGAACTGGCGCGAAGAACCTATCGCGACTGGGACATCACCGAACCCGAGCTGCGGGAGAAATGGAACAAAGGCGATAAATCCGACTTCTACCCCTATGGCGGGAATTCCATCTCTATGGCGACACTCATGCTCCAGATGGCCGGAGCGGTCGACCAATATGCCGGCCGGGCAAAGAGAAGCTGAACGGATGAAGCCTGCATCGCTCGCGGCGGTCTTCTCGCAGTGACGCTTTTCGTCCAGCCACGCTTGGTAAACGAACCCTTTTCCGATCCGGGCGTGCTACTGGATTTTCGCTTCGGCAACAGGGCCTTGCTGTTCGATCTCGGAGATCTTTCGACCCTTTCGCCGCGTGAAATCCTGCGGATCTCGCATGTCTTCGTGACGCATATGCATATGGATCACTTCAGCGGTTTCGATCGCCTGCTCAGGCTGTCGCTTTACCGGGACAGACGCGTCCATATCGTCGGACCGCCCGGTCTGACTGACGCCGTCGAGGCCAAGTTGCGGGCTTACACCTGGAACCTGCTGGACGAGCAGTCCCATGATTTGGAGATCGCCGCCTCCGACTGGGCGGAGGGAGGCTTCATTACCGAGGTCGTCTTCAGGGCGCGCAACGCTTTTGTTCGCGAAGACCAGCAGCCGTCGGAAGCGCGGCTTCCGCTCGACGACCCGGAATTCAAGGTCGTTGCGGTCACGCTTGATCATGGCATTCCTTGCCTGGCCTTCTCATTCCAGGAGAAAATCAGGGTCAACGTTCACAAGGCGCGTCTCGACGAGCTCCGCCTTCCAGTTGGTCCCTGGCTGGCCGAAGCCAAACGGGCCGTTCGCAGCGGTGCCGGGCCTGCAACCGAGTTCATGCCCACCAAGGATAGGAAGATAGTTCTGGGAGAACTGCTGCAAAGCCAAGCGCTCGTTTGCGCGCCGGGCCAGCGCATTGCCTATGCCACTGACCTGGCCTTCCATTCCTTGAACATAACCCGGCTTTGCAGCTTGGCGTGCGGCGCCGATCAACTCTTTATCGAAGGTGGATTCTTGCAGGACGATCGGGCACTCGCCGCTTCAAAGAAGCACCTGACAGCAGTGCAGGCGGGCGAGATCGCCCGCCTGGCAGCAGTGGACTTCGCTCACCAGATGCATTTCTCGCCGCGCTATCTCGGACGGGAGGACGAACTGCGGGCCGAATTCGAGCTTGCGTTCCACGGCCGCTCGGTTGCGCGTGGATAGTAAATGCTGAGGAACATTCACGCGGCGAGAGGGTTCTGGAAATATCAGGATCCCAGGAGGAAATCATGGCTACGAATCTCAAAGACGGCAAGACCGCAAAATCTTCCCAAGGGGCGCACGGAGGCAACCGTGCAGGCAATCAGGACAAACGCGACGAACAGCCGAAGAAAAGCAGTCAGGCGGCCGGCAAAGACCCGCGCCGCGGCAAGGATTGAACCACGCTGTTCCCGTTTTTCTGGAAGCAGCGTTGCGGCGAGTTGGCGCAGCTCGCGTCCCCGCAGGAGGTGTAGCTTGCGGCAGCGGAGCCGCTGGCGAGAGCGGTCTCGATAGCGCTGTAGCGAGCGACGCGCTCGAGCTGGAGGTTGGGGCCGCCACCGACGCCCGCCTATGCGAGAAGAACCCGTTGTCGCGAGCGCGACTGGGAGACGCGGGCCGGACCGTCGATGAAGAAGGCCGCCCGCTGCGAGGAAACGGTGCCGTTGGAGCGCGAATATCGCTCCCTTCTTCGGCTGGTGTGATCGATCGACCTGGCCGCAACGAACTCCTGCTGCAGAAGGAACCGAAGCGGCGCGGCATCGTTGATCCTCAAGATCAAGTCGCAGACGGGGCTTCAAGTCGGTTGATGATCTTGATGCTTCCGATGGACCGATTTTATGGCTGGCAGCGCCATCGAGCCGGCGAACTCGGGCTCGCCATCGCAGACTCTGGCGCCATCCCCTGTGGAGACACAACTGGCGCTTGGAGACATGGCTCGCGCAAACGCTGGCCGTCGCCTTTGTGTCATCGCCGTTGCGGTTCCGCTCCTGTTCATGATCAGCGGGCTTGTCATTCGGTATGCTGCATTCCATTCAGTCTCGGCAGTACCAGGCTTCGAAGCTTATGCGCGTGCGCTCTGCAGGTGGGACTGCGCGTGGTATGTGGACATTTCCGAACATGGCTACGAGCGTTTTCCCATTCCAGGCCAAAGCAACGTCGGACGCTGGGGCTTCTTTCCATTGTATCCCATGCTCGTGACGACTCTTCGGTTTGCTTTCCCTTTTCCCACGATTCTGATCGCGACGATCACCTCGATGGCATGCAGCTACGCCGCCTGCCTTGTGGCATGGCCACTGCTGGAGAAGAACATGCGCGCTTATACACTGTATTGCGCTTTCCTGCTTAGCGGCCCGTTCTCCTTCCACTTCACCACGTTCCTTACCGAACCTCTTTTCGTGTTCCTGACTTCGTGCGTCTTTTTGGCACTCAAGCGCTCCAACTACCTGGCCGCTGGCGTTTCATGCGCTTTGCTGTCGGCAACGAGGGTGGTCGGGGTCCTTGCTGTGTTTGCAAGCGTCATCCAAATGTTCGAGCAGCACCGCCAGCAGGGCGGGTCGGCGGTGTCTTTCCCGCGATGGGTGCTTGGTCGTCCGGATATGCTCGTAGCTATCTTCATCTCGCCCGCCGGCTTGTTTGCTTACATGCTCTTTTTGTACGTCACTGTCGGGGACGGGTTTGCGTTCTTGCACGTCCAGCGCGCGTTTGGGCGGATTGCTGGCGATCCGCTCCTTTTTCTATGGGACGGTCTCTCTGCTGTTCCGACAAAAGGATGGCTGCCCACGGCGCCGCAATGGAGCGCGCTCGCAGCGATTATAGGGCTGACCCTATCGGTCGTTCTGGCGGCTCGCAGGCGATATGGCGCTGCGCTCTTCTGTGCGAGCAGCATCATCCTGCCGTTGATCACCAACCTGGCTTCCATGATCAGATACGTCATTGGGCTTGCGCCGCTGATGATGTTGATTGCCGAGCTGCTGTCGGTATCGAAGCTGACCTATCTCGTGACTTTGGCTCTTTTCCTGAGCGCATGTTATTTCATGACTGTGGCATGGATTGGAGGCTATCTTGCCCTGGTCTGACGGCCTGTCATCCTATGGCCGTGCTGCCTCGACTGGCGGCTACGCGCTGGCGGTGGTTTTGGCCGTGTCCGAGATCATCATCCTCGCACTCGCTCTCAATCCAGATGTCAACGCTGATTATCGGGCCTATTACATTGATCGCACGACGACGTGCCTCAATCGCGATGCGGTTGGCAGCTACACTCCTGGGCAGACGGTATCTTTCCGGTCCGACGGTGCCAAACAAGCAGCCGGCATGATGGTCTGCGGTTGGTCGGGGCCGGTAGCCGACGGAACCCATTCGCTCGGCGAGACCTCTCGGCTGAGGCTGGAAATACCTTCGCTTCGCGACGGGTTTACAGCCACGCTACAAATGTCTGCCGTCATTCGTCCACCACAAACCATACAAAGGGTAATGATCTCGGTGAACGGAGTTCGGGTACACGAGGTAACACTGTCGAGCCAAGACCCGACGACGATCTCGTTCGCGATCCCGCACGCAGCATTTGCCAGCGCAAAGGTACTCGAAGTGACTTTCGACTATCGCGACGGGATTCCGCCAAGCCCCGCCGCCAGCAAGATCTACAAACGCGCCATTAAATTGGTGTCGTTCCGGCTGGACGCCGGCTAGAGCACTTCACTTTTCCGCTGAAACGGCGAAGTGCCCTAGCTCTTTGTATTGACGCAATTCCGGACGGAAAGCCGCTTCACAACTTTCTGGAGTTGCCCTAGTTCAGCGGCAGCAACAGTTCCGTGCTCGCCTCATGTGCCTGCACCTCCGGGATGGAGGAGAGCCGGCGTTGGCAATAGATCGGGAAGTCGCGTGCCTCCCCGCAGTTGGCCAATAGTCAAGCGATAGAGGTAGAGCGCGGCGGGCTCGAGATCGTTTTTTAGCGCAGCACCGCGCAGCATCCGGCGGGATCACGCCAGCTTTCATTAGCGCGTCATTCGCCTCGATCGACTGATCGGTCTGGGACGGCGGCTCCCTTTCGGAACGGAAGACCATGAAAGTAGAGCTTGTCAGCGGCGACGAGCCATTCGCTTTGGGCCAGGCCCTGAACCGCCGGAAGGTGTCTTCGGGCGTCACCCGGTCCCCGCGATACTCGATCACCACCACCGGCGTAGGCGCCACATCACGGATCGTCGTGGTCAAAGATTATCTGCATGGGCTCGTTGCTTGCGTTGTCGAGGGGCCCCGAAGGCCATAAGCCACGACCCACAGCTGGGAGATATTCGGAGCGACGAAGGCGATTGCCCGAACCGTCGCCGAGAGGCGCGGGCGAACACATCGGGCGCATCGTAACCTGCATCCATGGCTATGTCCGTGACGCTTTGGGCGTCCATGTCGGCGAGCCGGTACGAAGCGCGCCAAGGCCAGCTCATCGTCCAGATGCTGGTCAATGTGAGCACCCGCAGGTTTCAAGTGCCGCCTTCATTGCCTCTCTTCCTGCGTGGTGACACCAGCCAGGCCCTCCCGGGCATGGCGCTCGACCGATCCTGCGATTTGGATGGTTCAACATGTGCTGCCAGCAACGGCTTAAAGGCAAAGCGATCGACGGTTGAACGGAGCCCGGCATCATCCAATCGTAAGGGCCGTGCTTCAGCAAGCGGCTTGGAGCAGTTCATCATTTCCGTGAAACGGTGAACTGTTTTGGAACGAATCTTTCTGGCCGATCACGCGTCAACCATCGCCGGACTGATCGGGAATGTGTTCTGCAAAGACCCATCGGTGGAGCACGACGAAATTGATCGCGGGCACAAGCAAGCAGGTAATCATGATGGGAAAGATGAGCGGCAGGCCCAGCTTCGCCGTCAAGAGCGCCGGCGCGCCATAGGCGATGGCCAAGCCGATCGCCGCCAGCAAGAGAAAACGCGGAGCCTCTGATCTATGCAATCCGCGCGACATGAAGGTTACTGACCTGTGCGCGAGATAGGAAAACAAGGCTGCGGCTGCGTATGCTGCAAGGGACGCTTGAACGGGGCTGAAGCCGAACCGTTCCGATTTGACAAAGACATCCGCCAAGGCGGCATACAGGATTGTGGCGGCGACGCCGACCAGGCCGAAGCGCGCCAGAAGCTTCAGGACGGTGCCAGCGGTAGGCGGATATTCAGACACGGGCACTACACGCATACTGGGCGCCAAGCGGCAGCGGCGCGAGGGCACGCTCAACCTTTCTGGCGAATCTGCCGGCCGACGGGAGCAGCAGGAAATGCTCGCATCGAACCTCCCTGAAGCCTGCTTGTCGAAAGAGGGCCGCTGCTTTGACCGCGTTGAGCAGGACCGCGTCTTGGTCAAACGGACATCGGAGCACCGCCAGGCGCGTCAGCGGATTATAGGGATTGTGCTCGATGATGCAGGCGACGCCGCCTTGCCGCACGACGCGTCGCATCTCGCGAAAAAAATCGAGCCAGGATGCGGGCGAAACATGATGAACAACACAACTGGCAAAAGCCAGGTCGAACACGCAGTCGTCATAAGGCAGGGCCGTCGTGGTGCATGTCCTATAGACGACGCCCGGATTGTCCTCGCTGGCGCGCTGGATCGACTCCTGCGAGACGTCGCAGCCATCCAGGCGCTCGAAAGCGCCGTCTAGATAAGGATGGAGCGAACCGACACCGCAGCCCACATCAAGCGCCCGCAGCATGGCTCCCCGTCGACGAAGTCCTCGCTCGGCGACTAGGCGTCGCAGCAGGTCGGCCTTTGCGACCAAAAAGAATGCGTGCTTGAGTCCGGAAAAGCGGATCGACGCATCGATCGTCTCTCCATAACTGGATCTATAGCTGTCGAAGAGTTCGGACACTGGGAGCGGCTCCGTTCTTAGGCTTGCGAAACGATCTCCGGCTCCCACCAGCGATGGCACGCACCGGCTCGTCGAAGCCGGTAAGCCGATCGATCACGTAAAGAGGGCGGCGTTTCACTTCGGCGTGGATGCTACCGACATAGAGGCCGACCACGCCTGTCATGAAAAGATTGATGCCGCACAGGAACGATACGATCACAATGGTAGACGTCCAGCCGGCAATGACGCCGGTTTCAAAAATCCAGGCGAAGACGGCATAAGCGCCAAAGGCCAGCGCAAGTGCAGAAATGGCCGATCCGCCCCAAAGCGCAAAGTGAAGCGGCTTTTCCGAGAAGCTGACAATGGCGTGGACAGCAAGGTGCATCATCTTCCAGAAAGGGTATTTGGTCTGGCCGATGGTCCTCGGGGGGCGTTCGAATGGCACTCCCGCTTGCTTGAATCCCATCCAGCCGAACATGCCCCTCACGAAGCGATCGTGTTCAGGCATGTGTTTGAAGACGTCCAGCGCATGGCGGCCGACCAGACGGAAGTCCCCGACGTTGCGTGGGATGTTGACCGACGTCATCTTCTCGAGGAAACGGTAGAAAAGATCGGCGCTAAGCCGCTTGAACCAGGATTCGCCCTCGCGCTTGACACGGCGGGCGTAGACGATCTCGAAACCTTCCTTCCACTTCGCCACGAGATCAAGAACGACCTCCGGTGGATCTTGCAGGTCGGCATCCATGACGATGACTGCATCACCCGCGGCAGCATCCATGCCAGCCGTGATCGCAATCTGGTGTCCGAAATTACGGGAAAGCTCGATAAGCCGGAAGCGAGGTTCGGCGGTGACCACCCGCCGAAGGTATTTGACGCTGCCGTCATAGCTACCGTCATCGACAAAAATCGCCTCAGTCTCTCCGTCCAGCCGACTGATCAGTGACCTGATCCGTTCGATCAGTCGCGGCAGCACTTGTTCTTCATTATATATCGGCAGGACCAGCGAGTAGCGCGGCGACGCGTTCACTCCCGTCCCGACGCGTTGGATCACAGAGGCTCGCATGCGGATGAAAATGAAACGCCCGCACCAAAGTTCCATAAGGCATAGCTAATTTAGAAAATTTTAGATATGGCGAGTCGGGGGAAAGACAGGCGCGCTGCTGCCACCTGCTCAAAACTCAATAGTCCATATCTGCAGCCTCGTCGCGACCGCGAGCCGCCGGAGGCAACCACAAAATCTTTAACCCGCGAGACCGCCGTCGCGATGTTCAACGGCATGAATGATCACTTCATAGACGCTCCCGATCTCTTCATCGATCTCCTGAATTGGGATGCCTTCGACGGCGGCCGCCCGCAGGGCCTGGTCTGCCATATCGGTCACAAGCCGGCCCGGGTCGTCGGTTGGCCCTTCCGGCATGTGTTCGGAAATCCATTTGTATAGAAAGTCGGCACCGCGGGTGCTCATGGCCGTTTCTGGATAAGGACCTCTGCCGATACAAACCTAGGATGGGTAACAGACAATGTCAGGCTTTTCGAAATAGCCTCGGGCGCGAGGTGACGTCTCACCCTCTTCGGCTTGCATGCTTACCCTGTGTTCGTTGACGGGCGTTCCGCGCTTCCAGCCGATATAGAGGAGAGCAGGCGGCAGCGAAGGAAAGTGGCGAGGATCGCGGCTTTTCGCGCATTCAGCGGCACCGCGATGGAATAATCGCGGTGCCGCGCACAGCTAGCAGTTCGCGTCAGTCTGCGGATCGCACGCCTTGTTTTTTTGCTTCTGTGGCTTGGGTTTGGCCGCCTGCTCGGGCTCGGCCTGCTGCTGCTCGGCGGCCGGCTGCTTCTTGCCCTTCGGCTTCTCAGGCTTGGCCGCCTGCTCGGGCTCGGCCTGCTGCTGCTCGGCGGCGGGCTGCTTCTTGGCCTTCGGCTTCTGAGGCTTGGCCGCTTGCTCTGGCTCGGCCTGCTGCGGCTCGGCGGCGGGCTGCTTCTTGGCCTTCCGCTTCTCAGGCTTGGCCGCTTGCTCTGGCTCGGCCTGCTGCGGCTCGGCGGCCGGCTGCTTCTTGGCCTTCGGCTTCTCAGGCTTGGCCGCCTGTTCCGGCTGGGCCTGCTGCTGCTCGGCGGCGGGCTGCTTCTTGGCCTTCGGCTTCTCAGGCTTGGCCGCCTTGCCGGGCTCGGCCTGCTGCTCGGCCGCGGGCTGCTCCTGGGTTGTCGGCTTCTCAGGCTTGGCCGCCTGTTCCGGCTGGGCCTGTTCGGTCTTTGCTGCGCCTTCGGTCGGCTTCGATTTCCGGCTAGCCTGAACCTGCTTCACCTCCTCGATGTCTTTGAGCTTGGCTGGTTTGGCCTTGGGGTCGGCTTTCACCTCACCTTCAAAGACCGCGACCGTATCGTTTTCCAATTTGCCGGACTGCTCGGGTGCTTCGGTCTTGCTGACCTTGACGGCAGTCACCTTCTGGTTCGTCTCCTTTTCGATCACATCAACATCAACGACTTTGTTGATCACCACGTTGTTCTGGATCGTCACGTCGCCGGCCGGCTCGGCCGCCTCGACAATGCGCACAAACTCCGGCTCATCACGGATAACGACGACAGAAATGTCCGCAGCAAGGAATTCGCGGGTAGGGACCACAACCCAGTAAAAATCCGGCGTCGCGTCGAAGGTCACCTCGATTGAAATCAGATCCGGATCGCGGCGCGGCGGCAGCGGAGCCCAAATGATGTGCTCCCTTTCACGACGCCAACTCACCCATGCTGGCGCCCAACGAGTCCCCGGAACCCAGTACCAACCGATATCGTCGGCATAGCCCCACCGGCCGTAATGGTACGTCGCCCAACCGAATGGCTCGTCGGATACCCAGAGCCAGCCATACTGCTCGGTATAGACCCAGTGTCCAAGGGTATACGGACGCCAATCGTCACGTACATGAACCGGCACGAAAACGGTCGCACCGTGGTACGAAACCCAATCACCATAGGGAGACAAGTCTTGGTAGAATGTGCTGATCGAAACGGTGGCAGCCCTTGCCTCGGACACAAGCAACAATGGCGTAATCGGGTTTGGAATCTCGACGACCGTGAGTAGACAGGCGGCTACGCCGCTCAGCATCAGTCGAACCGCATTTTGGGCAAGGACGCGTTTCATCCCGTTTCCTCCGAAACAGATCGCCCTTCGTCTTAGAAACTCGCCGGCTGTCGGATTGTTCCACCTTGCTAGCGTCGCCCGCATTGGCTCACGCAGCGGCTTTGGCATCGCACAATGATAAGGATCAAACGTCAGAGTTGCTTCATGAGGGCACCAGGTGACCAACCGCCCTCACAATTCCGCGCCCGGAGATTGGAGATGTTCCTGCTCGCAACCACGAAACTGTTTCCGCAAAGTCAGATGAGGAGACAGCCATTTTCGGACCGCTCGATGCCGCGAAGAAACCCTGCAAGCAAGCCTATGTAGACAAAGCTTCCTGCTCCCACCAATCTGAGTAGCGTGGCAATGGCCTTGAACAAATCCCGGCGTGCACACACACACTGGGATGAGATACTATTTCAAACGAACCGCTGCGCCGGCTCGGCGGGCACAAGAGCAGCACCGTCTTGGCCGAAGCGGTCGTTGCATCGCGCCGGGCCTGACAGGCCCAGTTCTCAGTCGCTCAAAGCATAAAAGTCAGGCCATCGGCCGCCGATTTCAAGCAGTTGCGAAATATCGAGCGCCCCTCCGGAGCCGCATGAAGAAGCGGCGCGGGAACACTGCGCTACCTTCTCATGGGAACTTCCGGCTCAATCGGCCCCACTTGGGCCGGTCCACGGAACTCGATCCCATAGCCGCCCCCGAGTTCCGCCACTTTGGTTATGGAGGCTAGGCGAGCACCGCCTCCGGGCCGGCGGAGGGCGCCTTGGCGTAGACCACCCAGCACTTCTTCCGGACCGGCGACAGGTGGCGCAGGAATGCCCCCGTTCCGCGAGATGAGCAATTGCGCCGAAGAAGGCGAGCCGGCTAGCGTCGTGCAGCGCGACCAACCGGGAGAGGAACAGGCGGCGGAACAGCTTGCCGAGCACGCGCACCGAATGCGAAGCTTGGCGAAGAGTTTGACAGCGCAGATCAGCGCAAGATGTCCGACAGGCTCTCGGGCTTCTTCTCGCCAAGCGACAGATCAAGGCCCGACAGAAGTTCGACGAGATGGCTTCGCATCAGGTCGGACGCGTTTTGTGCGTCGTGCTTTTCGATGGCATCGACGAGGGCGTGATGGGCGTGGCTTTCGCAGGTGGTGTCGCGGCGGCGCCAGTAGAGCGCGATGATCAGCGACGACCGCGACAGCAGGTCTTTGACGAAGCCGGTCAGGATAGAATGGCCGGCGATTTCGGCGATGCCGATATGGAATTTTGCCGACAGCATAATGGCGTCGCTGTCGCGGCCGGCATGCAGGGCCTCGTGCTCTTTTTCGAGATGAAGCCGCAGTTGCGCGACCTCGGCCGGCTTTGCCACTTCGGCGGCAAGCGCCGCGACCTTGGGCTCGATCAGCGCCCGCGCTTCGAACACCTCGCGCGCTTCCTGCTTGGTCGGCTGGGCGACGAACGCGCCGCGGTTCGGCTCGAGCCGAGCCAAGCGGTCATGCGACAGTGCCTGCAGCGCCGCGCGTATTACCGCGCGGCTCACCGAATAGATCGAGGCGAGTTCGTCCTCGGGTAGTTTTGTGCCCGGTGCGATGCGGTGGCTGACGATGGCGTCGCGCAGGCCGGCATAGACCGGAAACCAGCGCATCGTCGGCTTGTCGCCATCCCGTGGCTTTGGCCCAAGCAGGTCCATCGTCTCATTGTCCCGGCGGCCGGATCGCATAGCGGCGCGAACACCGCGTTTCCGGCCGCACATCAAACATCCTGTGTGGGAATGTCAACAATTTTGCACGCATCAGGATGCACGGCCGGTGGGCGAAAAGGGCGCAAAGATTCCGGCGAAGGATTTTTCGAGTGGAACCTGGTAGCCGCCGCGCTTTGAGGTCGACAGGCCAAGGCCGACGAGGCTCTCGCAGAGTTTTACTGCGCAGGCGACGCCGTCGATCACGGGAAGGCTATGTTCGCGGCTGAGCGCGGCAGCGAGGTCGGCCATGCCGGCGCATCCCAGCACAATCGCTTCGGCCCGGTCGTCGCGGATGGCGCGCTCGATCTCCTCCGAAATTCGATGGCGGGCGTTGGAGCCGGGCACTTCGAGCTCCAGAACGGGAACGTCGCTGGCTCGTACCCTGGCGCAGCGGCTGGCGAGGCCGTAGCGCACCAGATTGTGCTCGATCGCCGGCACCGAACGCGACAGCGTCGTCACCACGCTGAACTTGCCGGCAATCAGGCTGGCCATGTGAAACGCCGCTTCGCCGATGCCGATCACCGGCATCTCGCCAACGCAGCGTACTGCGTCGAGGCCGGTGTCGTCGAAGCAAGCGATGACGCAGGCGCTCGACGCCGGATGTCTCTGGATCTCGCCAATCATTCCCGGGATGGCGAAGACCTCGTCGAAATAGCCTTCGATGCTCGGCGGCCCATCCTTCGGATTGGTCGCGATGATCCTGGTGCCGGCCGAAGCCGCGCCGCGTGCCGCCTCGCCGATCTTCTCGGTCATGGACGCAGTGGTGTTGGGATTGACGACGAGTATGTCCATTTGCGCCTTCATATTTCGCCGCCGAGATAGAGTTTCTTGACCCGATCGTCGGCAAGCAGCTCAGCCGAATCTCCGGCCAGCGCGATCGTTCCGGTCGTCAGTGCGTAGGCGCGCTGCGAGATGCGCAGCGCCATGCGCGAATTCTGCTCGACCAGCAGCACGCTGACCTTTTCGTCGCGGTTGATCGCGACGATCGAGCGGGCGATGTCCTGCACGAGCTTCGGCGCGACGCCGAGCGAAGGTTCGTCGAGCAAGAGCAGCTTCGGCTTGGCCATCAGCGCCCGCCCGATCACCAGCATCTGCTGTTCGCCGCCGCTCATCGTGCCCGCCGTCTGCGAATAGCGTTCCTTCAGGCGCGGAAAACGCCCGAGCACCATCTCCAGCGTCGTGGCGATGTCGGCCTTGTTGGTGCGGGTGAATGCGCCCATCATCAGATTGTCGCGCACGGTCATGTAGGAAAAGACGCGCCGGCCCTCCGGCACCATAGCGATGCCCATCCTGACCAGCTCGTCCGGCCGCGTTTTGTCGATGCGGCGGCCCTGGAAATGGATCTCGCCGCTACGGACTTTTTTCAGGCCGGTGATTGCGCGCAGGATTGACGATTTGCCCGCACCGTTCGCGCCGATCAGCGCTACCGTCTCGCCCTCGTTGACGCTCAGCGACACGCCCTTCAGCGCATAGACGTGGTCGTAGTAGAGTTCGACATTGGAGACGCTCAGCAGTTCGCTCATGGCTAAAATCCGATCGTCTCGTCTTCGGCGCCGAGATAGGCTTCGATGACCTTTTCGTTCTCTTGGATTTCTTTAGGCGTTCCCTCGGCGATTTTGACGCCGAAGTTCAGGACGACGATACGGTCGGAAATGTTCATCACGGCGGGCATGTCGTGCTCGACGAGTAGCACGGTCACGCCGCGTTTGCGTACGCCGCGCACCATTTTCACCGCACGCACGGTTTCGTCGTGGTTCATGCCGGCAAAGGGTTCGTCGAGCAGGAGCACGGTCGGGTTGGTGGCGAGGCCGATGGCAATCCCCAGCGCGCGCAGATGCCCGTGCGGCAGCGTGCTCGCGATCTCATGCCGTTGCGCGCCGAGATCGAGGAAATCGATGATCTCGTCGGCGGATCGTCCGAATTCGGCCTCATCGCGCCGCGCTGTAATCGTGCCAAGATAGAAGCCGGCAAGGGTGGCATTGGAACGCAGGTGATGTGCGATGATGACGTTGTCGCGCACGGTCATGCCCTTGAAGATCGTCGTCTCCTGGAATGTGCGGACGACGCCCTTCCGGGCGACGATATGCGGCGCCAGGCCGGAAATCCGCTGTCCGCGAAACAGCACCTCGCCCGAGCTCGGACTGAGGAAAGAGGAAATCAGCTTGAACAGCGTCGATTTGCCGGCGCCGTTGGGACCGATCACGGAGAGGATTTCGCGTTCGCGGACCGCGAAGGAAACGTTGTTGACCGCGATCAGTCCGCCGAAGCGTTTGGTCATTGCCTTGATCTGGAGAAGTTCGGTCATGGTCCTAGCCCTGCTTCTTGCCGAACAGCCGCAGGCTGAGCAGGCCGTTGGGAAGGAACAGCATCAGCGCGATCAGCACCGACGAGAAGATCAGCAACTGGAACTCGCCGGTCTCGAACAGGAAATCCCAGCCGAAATAGAGCACGAAGGTGCCGATCATCGGCCCGAAGACGTAGCTGAGCCCGCCGAGGAAGCAGTTCAGCATGAAGTTCACCGAGTCGGTGACGGTGAAGCTGGACGGATAAATCGACTGCGAAATGGCAACAAACATTGCGCCGCCGAGACCGCCGAGGAACGAGGAGATGGCGTAGGCGATGACGCGCAGATAGGCGATGTTGACGCCGATCGAGGAGGCCAGTTCCTCGTTCTGCTGCAGCGACTGGCAGAGCTTGCCGATGCGCGAATGGACAAGGCGGTAAAGCCCGGCAAAGCACAGCACCATCAGCACCACCGAAACGAGATAGAACGCCGGGCGTGGATTGGCGAGCGTTGCGAAATCGGGAAGGATGGTCAGGCCGAAGATCGAAATGCCGCCGGGGAGCGGAATGCTCACCATGCCCTTGGCGCCGTTGGTGATCGGCAGCGCCAGCGCCAGCAGCCGCGCCACTTCGGTCAACACCAGCGTGACCATCGCGAAATAAACGCCGCGGAGCCTCAGGATGGGCAGTCCGATCAGCACGCTTGCAGCGGCGCAGAACAGCCCGGCCAGCGGCAGTGTCAGCCAGAACGACAAACCGTGCTGGACGACAAGGATGGCCGAAACATAGCCGCCCATAAGCGCGAAGGCACCCTGGCCGATATTGATACGTCCGATGTAGAAGGTCACCCACACGCCGGCGCTGGCGATGCTCAGCAAAGCGACCGAGGTCAGCGTGTAGTAGAGGTCGAGCCGACCGGTCGCCTCGATCAGCCAGGGCACGCCGATGAGTACGACCAGCAGGAAGACAGCGACGGCGAAGATGTTGCGTGTACGCTTCATGTCGATCATCCCCACGGTTTGCCCATGAGCCCGTTGGGGCGGATGCTGAGAAAGACCATCAGCGCGGCGAAGATGACGAGATAGGTGACGTCGCCATAGTGGCGTAGCACCGTCAGGCCGACCGATTCCATCATGCCGAGGATGAAGCCGCCGGCGATCGCTCCGCTGACGACGCCGGCTCCACCGATCATCACCATCAAGAACGCCTTGATCGAGATCGGCCCGCCGATGCCCGAATTGACGCCGGTGATGGCGACCAGCAGTCCGCCGACTATGCCGGCAAGCATGGCGCCAAGCGCAAAGCCGATCATCGAATAGCGGTCGACGTCGACGCCCATAAGCTGCGCCGCGATCCGGTCCTGCGCCAGCGCCCGCATGGCGCGTCCCGGCTTGCTATACTGCATGAAAAGCACGAAGGAGGCGATGAACAGTATGGCGAGTGCGCCGACCAGCAGCCGGTCGTAAGGCATTATGAGGCCGTCGGAGACGAAGACGCCGCTGACGATCTTCGGCACGCCGCGCTGCTTTTCACCGAACAGCAGGAGGATCACGGCGTCGAGGAAGAATGCGACCGCCGCCGCGAGAAGCATCGTACTTTCCTCCCGCACGCTTCGCCTAATCACCGTTCTGAAAAGGAATTTCTCGACCAGCGCTCCAATGACCAGCAGCGTGATCCCGGACGCGACGAGGGCGACGACGAAAGGCATGCCGAGCTGGCCATAGACGGTGTAGGTGACGAAGCCACCGAGAACGTACATCTGCCCATGGGCAAAGTTCAGCACGTTCATCAGAGCGAAGATCAGGGTCAGACCGAGCGCGATCAAGGCGTATTGCGCGCCAAGATAAAGCCCGTTGGCGATGACTTGTTCCATCAGGATGGTTCCCGGCCATTCAGAGGCTCAAGGCGAATGCACGAGCCTCTGCGGCAATCCGCTTCAGTGCAGTTGCGTCAATCGACTTGAGCGACGAAGAGCGTCTCGAACTTGCCGTCGCGGTATTCCGTGACCACCATCGGGACCGAAAGCTGGCGCTTCTGGCCAAACGACGTCATTCCGACATAGGTCAGCTTGGCATCGCCCTTCAGATAGGGATTGGGTGCCGAGAAAGTGTCGATCGTCTTCTTGAACTCTTCGACATTGTTGATCGCGGCCGGGTTCGCCTTCAGCGTCTCGATGATGTATTCGAGCGCGTAGACCTTGGTGTTGGACTCGTCATTGTATTCGCCGAACATTTTCGTATAGCGGTCGACGAACTCTTTCATCATGTCGGACGCGATTTCGGGCGTCGATGCGCCGCCGACTGAGATGAAGCCGTTGGCCAACTCGCCCGCGCCCTCTTCCAGCACCTTGGCATCCTGCGCCGTTTCGGTGGAGATCAGACCTTCGTAGCCGAGCTCGCGCGCGGCGCGGATCAGCAGCGGCGCATTGCCGGGCGCGACACCCGAAAGCACCAGCAGGTCCGGTTTTTGCAAAACGATCGGCGTCAGTACCGGGGTGAAATCGCGGGTATCGTTTTGGTAGACGTCCGTGGCAGCCACAACCTCAAGCCCGAGCGCCTTTGCCGCGGCAACACCGCCATCCCGCTGGCTCAGCGGATCGGATTCGTTGGCGGCGACAAAGGCAACTTTTTTCACGCCCCTGTTTTCCTTGAGATATTTGTAGATCGCCGGAGCTGACTGGTAGTTGGCGATCATGCCGAGCACGGCATTGGACGCCGGCGGGGTGTAGAGTTCCTTCGGGAATGCGTAGGGAAAATAGATGATGCCCTTGGATTCTGCCACGGGGCGCACCGCCGCCGCGCCGTCGTCGACATTCGGACCGACGACATAGTGGATGCCCTCCTGGGCCATCTTCTCCATGCCGGCGATCGCCCGCTTCGGGTCCTTCTGATCGTCGAAGGTAACAATTTTGATGTCATACGTCTCGTCACCAATCTTCACACCGCCGGTTTCGTTGATCCAAGCGGCGCGCGTCTGCATCGAGCGGACGTTGGATGTGCCCCACGCAGCGGCCGCGCCACTCGTGACGCCGACAAAGCCGATCTTGAGTTCCTTGTTCGCGGCGTGCACCGTGATTGTGCCGCCGGCCATGATTGCCAGCGCAGAGACGGCGCCGAGCGCGGCGAATGTGATTATTGAACGTCTATTGATCATTGTTCTTTCCCCTTTGGAGGCCGCGCATTGTTGCGACAGAACTCGACCGATACGCGACTTTTGTGAGTGAAGGCTCGAATCTATTATTTGTCAACAAAAGTTTTACAGATTGTTGACAATCTGTAAGGTCGTAGATGAAGTCCGCATCCGATGCGCTGCTGCAATCGATCGACCTGGCGGTTCGCAGTAACCTGCTGATTTTGCTAGCCAACTTAGCCACAATCGGTGACTCGAACTATCACAAATCCTGGCCGCTGCCTGCTCTTTCCGATAGGGACACCAGTGCTGTGACGGTCGAACATTAGAACCGCTTAATAACATCTCCACTAGCACTACGCAGGCGATTTGGTCCGCAGTGAGGGGCGGATGGGGTTAGGTTGCCCACTAGCATCTACCCCACAGTTCACAAGGGCTTCCACTGGCACTGTGGCGGCGATTGGCTCTCGTGGAAATTCCCCACCCACTAGCACTGCGGCGGGCGACAAAGGCCTCCACTGCCACTGTGAAGACGAACCCATACCACCAGGATGGTGAAGGTGATTTCCTCGCCGGCCGACAACGGCCCCTAAGATTACGCAGACCTACCGACCGGCGGCTGTTCTCCCAGCGTTGCGGCTGCCCTTTCTCCTTCCAAGCGATGGAGGTGGCGCACTGGCCGGTCGGCGCCGAAACAACGAACGAAAGCCCGAATCGTTCCGAAAGACCGCTGCAATTCCCCAACACAATCGGTTTGCGAGATCTGGTCGAGGGCGAAGGCGGTTAGCACTCCGACGCGGCATGCGAGGCAGTTGTGTCAGCAGTTCCACTCCGGTCGACAGATAGCCGGAATGCACTGCGGCCGATGGATTTGCAAGACTGTTCGGCCTGGACGTCGGGGTCGGAGGGCCGACTGGATCAGGCGGTTTTGCGGGTCCGCTCGACATTCGGCACCGGCCAAATGCGGTCGCTCTGTATTAAACTTGGCCCCAAGCCGGTGTCGAGACTCGCCGCCGATCGAGTAATTCTTTGATCATGTTTGGTCGAAAAGAGGCGAGTGGGATGGTTGTGCACAAACCAACTGATCAATTGCAATCCTGATCTTCTTGGGAGCAAATCTTGGCATGGCGGCGGAAGAGCTGGACGCGCTTGTTTTCGGGATGGCGGTCGACGGCGTTCGTGCGCTTCCCGTTGGCTTCACCGAAAAAGTCGCAGAAATCGCCAGCAGAAGCCACGGCGTCCTGCTTTTCGATTTGCGCATCGATGGCGACTTGGAAATGCAACGGATCGCCGCCATCGAATATCCGAGCAATCAGACAGGCATCCTGGCGCTGGACAAGCAGGGCTCGGTGATCAGCCATTGCATGGTCAATGGGACTTTCTCCACCTTTATCGCTCCGTTGGCGGACTGGAACACTCTGCCGTTGCCCATGCAGGCCAGGACGAGTATCACCGGCCCGGCAAGCCTCTTCATCGGCGCTTTACGCAACGCCGGATATATCCCGCGCGGCAGGCCCTGACCCGAAGTTTAGTTCGACGAGCATGACGGGCCAGGGTTCATCCTCAAGATCGGGGCCCACCGTGGACGGTCGATCGCCGTGACACTCAACGACAACCTCGACTATTTCGGCCAGACCGTGAATGTCGCCGCGCGCGTCCGTCCTTGGCAGAAGTCGGACAATGGATGCCGCAAGTGCTACGACGGTGGAAAAGTCACGGCACTGCTACCCCTCTTGGCGTAAGAGATCCGGCGAGCGGAGCCAAATAGCGGCTGTACTCGCCGGGGCGCCTATTCTAGCTACCGCACGACCATTCGCTGCTGGTCACGCCTCTGTGCATAGCTGCCCTTGTCATAGGCGGCCTGTGCCTGGAGCTGTTCCTTGGTGAATGTCGTGTACAGATACTTCTTGCCATTCTTGTCGGTCATGAATTTCAAATTGTCCATGCCGACCGCCACTTCCTTCGAACCTATGCCAAGGAAGCCGCCGACATCGACGATCACCGCGTCGGGCTTCTTGTCCGGCGTCAGCACGACATCGCCGATCTGGCCGACCTTGGCATCATTGGCACCGTAGACCGTCGTGCCCTTCAGATCGTCACCTCGGATTTCCCCAATCGGCATCTGCTTGAGCGTGGACTTGTCGATTGCCCCGGTCGTTGTCTGGTCAGGTGCCGTAGTGGCCGCAGGGGCCGCGGCCGTCTTGTTGGCGGGAGCGGCGGCAGGGGCCGTGGTCACGGCTGGGGCGGTTGCAGCCGGCTGATTGGATGCCGTTGTGGCCGGTGCAGGGTCGTAGGCCTTGCGATTGAAATCCGGCTGCGCCTGCAACTCCTCCTTGGTGGTCTGCGCCACCAGCCAGCGGTTGCCGTTCTTCTCCGCCCACTGTGCCTTGTCGAAATCATAGGTGACGTTCTTGGTGCCCAGACCAAGGAAACCACCCACGCCGATAACCAGGGACTGCGCCTTGCCTTCCTTGGACAGAACGATGTCCTCGACCTTGCCGATATTCTGCGCGTCATCGCCCGTACCATTGTAGACGGTCTCGCCGAGAATGTTGGTGGCAAGGTTGCCATCGGCCCGCTTCACCGGCTCTGCCGGGGCGGTGTTCGTGGCGGGGGCCTGCGCGGTGGTGGTCGGCGCGGAAGCCGACGGAGCTTGCGTGGTCGTCAATGGTGCGCGCGGCGGCGCATAGGCGTTGCTGTCGAAGTCCGGCCGTGCCTTCAGTTCGTCCTTGGTCGTTTGGGCGACCAGCCAGCGGTCGCCGTTCTTCTCGGCCCACTGCAGCTTGTCGAAATCGAAGGCGACATTTTTCGTCCCTACACCCAGGAAACCGCCGACGCCGATGACGACGGATTTCGCCTGGCCGTTCTTGTCGAAGACGACGTCGCTGACCTTGCCGATATTCTCGGCATTGTCACCGGTGCCGTTGTAGACGGTTTCGCCGATGATGTTGGTGACGATGCTGCCCTCGGCGCGGGGTACCGGAGCGGTGACCGCGGGCTCCTGCGCGGATGGTGGGGCGGCAGGCGTCGGGGTGCTCGTGCTCTGCGCATACGCGCCTGTCGCGATCAATGTCGCGAGGGCGGTGGTGGCTAAAAGGGTGCGAATCATGATAGTCTCTCCTGTGCCTGATTTCGTATAGGCCGCGCGGCCCTGCGGGACATCGGGCGCGGCACTTCACGATTCACAACGTTGGGACAGCGCCGTTGTTCCGGCGAAACTCAATGGTATATTAGCCATCTCTCCTTCGCTCCTGCTATGCATTCCGCTCCTCGGAAAACGCTGTTTGACTTCCGCCGTAAGGCGTTGACGTCTTGAAGCGGATCAGCTCGCCATTTCCATTGCCGGCGTAGGCGGCGCATCGATCACACCGCGAACAAGTCTGGATCTGCGAAGGTTCCCTCGCCCAACTCGCGAATCTCGAAATTTTCAGTGTTATCGCGATCGGCTAATTCGGTTTGGCCATAAGACACGCCTGGAAATGGCTGCCGCCTGAAAACGCCGTTAGTCGGTTGAGCCCGAAATGATCACGCGACGCACCCATTCCAAGATTTGTTCCTGTTCGACAGTCGGACGCGAGTTGAAATCTTCGGGAAGATGCCACGCCAGACGTCTGCGTTCAGCCGGACCGATATCGTCGAGCCATATGTCCGGTCGCTGATCGTGCCCGATGCGGGAGCTTTCCTTTGAAGTACCCCTCTGGGAGGCTATACCGACGTTCAATCCGACCGAGAAGCTCGAAGCCGCGAAGTCGCGTCCCGATGTCCCGCCCTCATTTCCCAGACCGCAAGCCCGGCGGCGTTGCGCTGCCGGTCGGTTTCGTCGCTACGGCACTCATGGCGTCGGGCCAGAACGCCGGAATAGGGCGTTGCGCCCTTCGCGTCGGCGATCATCATGGCGTCCGGCCGCTGCGGCATGTTCAAGCGTGAGACGGGCATTCTTGTGGATGTTCATTCGGACCTTCCGGTGAGTGCTGCAGCTTGGTAACTCCAGTCTCCTCGGTCCGGTCCGAATGGACAACCCTCTGAAAGCTCACACCTAGGTCTCTCGACCCGCTCGGTCGATGACCTGGTCAAGGCCATGGGCATGAGCGGCATCTCCAAGAGGCAGGGCAGCCGGCTGTGCGAAGAGATCGACGGCAAGGTCAAAGCGTTCCTCGAAAGACCCATCGACGGCGACTGGTATATCTGTGGATCGACGCCGCCTACCTGAAGGTGCGCTGCGGCGGCCGCATCGTCTCGGTCACCGTCATTATCGCTGTCGGCGTCAATGCGGACGGCCGACGGGAGGTGCTGGGCATGGAGATCGGCACGTCTGAGGCCGAGCCGACCTGGACGGAGTTCCTGCGCAAGCCGACGGGCCTGCGCGGCGTCAAGCTCGTCGTCTCCGACGCCCATGGCTCTCCCGGTTGGCCAGCTCAACGCCCAAAACCTGGCGCCGGCCCTCCCAATCCACGCCGATCGCCACCAGCACTGCCTGGCTGGCGATCAGGCCCGCCTCGCGAGCCCGTGTCCAAAATGAAAATCAGGATGCCATCAATGGCTTGCGGATAGTTCACGGACGAAGTTCTCTTTCGTTCGAGATGGCCTGGTTCAATCTCCAGCATTCTCCTGCTGCCATACTGGCCGGAGCGAGTGCCGGCCGCGAGCGAGTGACCTTTGAGCCGTGGCTCAGAGCGTCTTGCTCATCATCAGGATTGGAACCGGAGCGCCGCCACGGTCATCGACGAATTTCTCGGCGGGTTGGTAGCCGCAGGCTCGATAGAGCGGCTCTCCTGCCATCGTGGCTGCCAGATCGGCACGGCGGAAGCCCTCAGCCTTAGCGGCACGTTCACAAAGTGAAAGGATAAGACGGCCGACGCCTCGCCGGACAAAGTCCGGATGCGTATACATGGCTCTGATACGTGCCGCGTCCGTGGCTGGATCAAGCAGTGCCGCGTTGCGTACCGGTAACTGATCGCCACCATACATGGTCGTGCGCCGGCTCCAGCCACCGCACCCTGCCAGGACGCGGTCGTGCTTCACGACGAAATAGGTGCCATCATCGATAAGCTGCGTGTCCAGCCCCATGATTGCGCGGCTGGATCGGATCTGGTCATCGTCGAGAAACGGTTTCTGGAGTTCGGAGATCGCTGCGTCCATGAGCGCAATCATGGAGGCGAGGTCCTCGCGTCGTGCTATCCGGTGCCGAAAGTCTTCACTAGCCATGTTCAAGCCCCCCGTGAGGCGAAACAAACGCTCGATATGGCGAATTTCGTTCCGTCAGAAGACCAAATGTTCGCTGCTGCGACAGGCTTGGGACGCCTGTCGACAGCAGGCCGAAGCTATAACTAATGACAGTCATGCTGGCAGGCCCGCCATGCGATAACCTTCCTCGATGTGCCGTCGCACGTCTTCGGCCGGGAATGCTGCGATTCCGACCAGTGCCGGATAGTGAAGTGCGGATTGCTCATCATGAACATTTTCGCCTCCCAGCGCGCTTCCTCCAAACGGCCAAGTTGCGCAAGGCTTGCTGCAAGCAGGCGCCGTGAAGTCGTGCGATAGGTTTCGGGCCTGCGCAGCGTTTGGATCGCGGATTCGTAGTCGCCCATGGCATATTGGGCCTGACCCAACATCCAATAATACCAACCGGGCGGGTGAGGGTTGAGTCGCAGTGCCCTGCGGACCTGGTCTATGGCTTCGGCAGGTCGGCCCTTTTGCGTCGTCAATTCGGCCCGCATAGCCCAAGCATCGGCGTGGTTGGGATCCAGCTCGTGGGCAGCATTGAATTCGGCATCCGATTCCGCCCAGCGACTCTCATGTCCCAATATGACGCCCAATACCCATCTGTTCCCGGCGTCGTTCGGATCGAGTTCGACCGCCAGCTGCGCTTCGGCGAGCGCTCTTGCGCGGTTGGGGTCCATCGGTTCATCCCAGAACTCCCAGCCCAGCCAGAGGTTGAGTGCCAGCCAACGGTGCGCCTCCGCGTATTCCGGGTCGAGCGCGATTGCGCGGTCCAGCAGCAAAATGGCCTCTTTCGCGGTAAGCGCCGTTTGCAGACCAAGGGCCCGGGCACGCACACAGATATCATAAGCCTCCAGGTTGCTCGGTCTGCTGCGCGCCGGCGCTGTGGTCAGGCGGCCAACCAGAGCCTCGACAATCTTGCCGGTCACCTCATCCTGAACAGCGAAGATATCTTCTAGGCTGCGGTCGAATCTTTCGGCCCAAAGGTGGTCACCCGCGATCGCGTCGATCAGTTGGGCGTTGATACGCACCCGTCCAGCGGCCCGCCGTGCACTACCTTCAAGAAGATGGCGAACGCCCAATTCGCGCGCGATGCGACGCACATCAACGTGCCTGCCTTTGTATGCAAATGCCGAGTTGCTGGCGATGACGAACAACTCGCTTGTCCTCGACAGATCCGTGATCAAGTCTTCGGTGAGGCCATCGACAAATGCCTCCTGCTCCGGATCATTGCTCATGTTCGTAAAGGGGAGGACGGCAATGGACGGCTTGGCGGGGAGCTGCAGAGGCGCTTTCTCTGCGAGCCCGCCATCGTCCGACGCGGTCGACAACGAGATCCGGTAGACTGACACCGGTTCGGTGACGTTCTTGATCGCTTGCGGACCAAGTTCGTCGAAGCCGCAATCGAGCTTCCGCTTGACTTGGTCGTAGACGCTGCCGGACACAAAGACATCTCCTGCCCCGGCCATTGCCTGGAGCCGCACTGCGACAATGACGCCGTCGCCGAACAGATCGCCGTCCTCGACGACGACATCGCCCAGATTGATGCCGATATGCAGGTTGATTCTCCGGTCGGCGGTCACACCCTCGTTTGCGGCCGCCATCCGCTTCTGAAGGTCCACGGCGCATGACACGGCGTTCACGGCGCTTCCGAACTCGACCAGAACGCCATCACCCATCACTTTTACAATACGGCCTTTACGGTCGCGCACGAGCGGTTCGAGAATTTCCTTCCTCCTCCTCCTTAACGCGGCCAACGTTCCTTGCTCGTCCACGTCCAGAAGTCGACTGTAGCCCACCACGTCGGCAGCCAATATGGCGGCAAGGCGGCGTTGGGGGCGTTCTTCGGCCATTTCGCGTTGCTTTCATTGAAAGCAGAAAAGCGAATTTTATGCCGACCATTTCAAAAGTCTATCAGGTTGACTTCGAGGCTCGATCGCCAAGCAGCTACATACGGTCATCGCAGCTGTCGATTGTCCCCACTTGGGCTACGATTTGCCCTTGGGCTCGTCTTGGAGAAGGTCAGCAAGGAGTCAGTGCCGAGTGCCGTGAATGTCGGGTAGGTGTTGACCCGGCCATATCCGCGTCTGGTAGACGGAAAGCGCTAGTAAAGTGACCGAGATGGAGCGTTACTGCGGTTAGCAACCGCTGAATAATGGGGAAGGACAGCAGTGCGCTGCAAGGGGTCAGGCCTCCGTTCATTTGCTATGCGTTAAAATGTGCATATATTGTGCAATGAGAGGTCGGAGAATTGTCATGGCCCATGCACAGCTAGCACATTCCACAATGATCTCGGGCTTTGTCGACAGCCTGCAGGAACCGCGCACCCCATATATCTCGCCGAGGCGCCTGTCGCAGGCGCTGGGCGTCAAGGTAGCCAACCTGGCGCAGTTGACCGGCGTCCACCGTAACACGCTCCGCAATCCATCATCGGAGCGACTGCAGGGTCGGCTGCGTGAGATGGTGAAGGTGATTTCAGCCGCGACGGAGCTCACCGGCGACGTCAACAAGGCGATCTACTGGTATCGCAATGAACCGATCGCCGACTATGGCCATCGCACGGCGGCCGAGCTCGTCGCCGGCGGCCAGGTCGAAGCAGTCCTGGCCTTCATTCGGGATCTCGAGAATGGGGCGCGCGGGTGAAAGTCACCCGAGTCGGGCCGGACGAGATATTCCATCGCTATCTGACACCCAAATGGGCTTTCCTGCCCACAAGCGGGGCAGGAGCAGCGATCGACGGCGGGCGATTCAATCGGCCCGGCGTCGAAGCACTTTACCTGTCCCGCGCGCCTCAGACGGCGTTGGAGGAATACAAGCAGGGCGCCAGCATCACCCCGCCCGCCACCCTTGCCGCCTACAAGATCACGCTTTCCGAGGTCGCCGACCTATCGCACCGGTTCGACCCAAATGTCTGGGACAGCGCCTGGAGGAAATGGGATTATGCCTGGCGCCAGATCGCCCGACGGATGAACCCAGCGAAAGGATACGTCGCCGGCAGATGCGCTGATCTGCACCGATCCGATCCTGGCGACAACGGCAGCGCTACCTTGCCGTCATCGGCCATCAACGAACATTTATCTGTCGTTCTCTCGTGGTATCGACAATGTCGGCACGCCAACCAAGGCGAGGTAGCTCGGGTTGCCCGTCCTTCAATTCCTGCGCCTCTCAGCCGAGGAGTAAACGGTGCGCATCTTCTCCGTCATAGCCCACCCGCGTGCCAACAGCTTTTGCCACGCAATTTCTGCACGCGTTCGCAACGCGCTGATCGGCGACGGCCACGCAATCGAACATCACGATCTCTATATGGAAGGCTTCGATCCGTGCCTAACCGCGGAAGAGGCCTACACGGTCGGCGACACGCTGGAAGAAGCGCTTTCACGCGCCGAAGATCGCGTTTTGCTCCAGCACCGGACGCAAGTCGCGAATGCGGATGGTTTACTGATCGTCCACCCGAACTGGTGGGGGAAGCCACCTGCAATTCTGGCGGGATGGCTCGATCGCGTTCTGGTTCCTGGTGTTGCCTATCGCCTGAAAACCGCGGATGGGTTGCCCGAAGGCCTCCTCTCGATCAAGAAAGCCATTATTTTCAATACTTCCGATACCGATGCGACGAGAGAGGTGAATGATCTCGGTGATCCGCTCGGACTGATCTGGGGACGATGCGTCCTCCCATATTGCGGGGTTCTGGAACATGAACGACATGTGTTCAGGCCAGTTGTCGGCAGTTCCGAGGAGCAACGGGAGAACTGGCTCGAGGAGGCCACTGCCAAATGCCGGACCACGTTCGGGGCAAGTTGAATGTAATTAAATCCGATCCGTCCGCAATTCGGTCATAACCGTGCTCGCCGGAATTTCGGCTCCCGTCCGCCTCGGGCCTAGGCACGCGGCGCAGATCCTGATGCCGGCGACGTATCCTTTCGCTGGACTGGTCCGTCTTAGCTGTTGATGGGCGGTCATCCCAAAGTCGCCCTCCCAAACGTATTGGAACAGGACACACCATGAAATGCTGGTGGAGGCTTGGCGCAGCGAGCCGCAAAGTTTCGGGGGTCAGTATCGTGAAACGCGCCATCGTTCGTCCTTGGGACCGAAACAAAGATATCAAGAGAAGCGATGACCGCCATCATTACCGTCTTTGAGCGGTCGCCCGATGGCGGCAAGGGACTGGCGCGTGATACGCGCGTTCGCTGGGCGCTGGACGAAGTGGGCCAACCTTACGAGGTTCGCCTCGATTCGTTCAAGGCGATGAAGGAACCGGCGCATCTGGCGCTTCAACCTTTCGGGCAAATTCCGGCCTACGAAGAAGGCGATCTCCGGTTGTTCGGGACCGGGTCGATCGTGTTCCATATCGCGGAAACGCCATCCGGGCCTGTTGCCGGACGATGTAAATGCCCGGGCGCGCGCCATCACCTGGATATTCGCCGCGCTCAACACGTTGGAGCCGCCGATCCTTAGACTTGTAACCGCCAAGTTCCTTGAAGGCGACAAGCCTTGGGCGGCGCAACGCCTGCCTCTCATCCAGGATCGCATCCGCAATCGGCTTGGCAATTATCCCGACGTCTTGACAAGGCCAACGGCTCGACGGTGCGTTCAGCGCAGGCGACCCCGTGAAATGCCTAATGTTCCGGACATCACGCCAGTCTGCCTTTTATGCGATTTTGGACGGACACACGGCGAACAGACCTTAACAGCTACGGTATACTCCCTCGTACCCGATGCTGATCCACGAGGGTCGTCCTCAATCCCAAGTGATAAGGGCGGCTTTCGGGCCTCGCCCTTTTTCCGGCTACGACTTCACGGCGGCCGGGTCGAAGCCGTCCAGCTCCTCGCCGATCTCGAAAAGGGCCTTTCTGACTGTGTCCTCAACTTCCTGTCGTTTCTTCGGCGGCATCAGGCCCAGCCCCTTCAGCATCGCCTCGCGCCAGTGCTGCCCCCTGCCCCACGCTTCCGAGAACACTGTTGCAAGGTCGTCCTTGCGCCGGGTCGCCTCCAGTGCCTCGACAAGGAGGCTGGCCTGATAGACGTCTTTTTCGCGCTTGGCGACGCCATTTGCATCTGATTGCCTGCGAGAGGCGACGATGAGCTTGTGAACTGCATACCGTTCCGGCGACGGCACGGTTACAGGCACCCCTGACCGATGCAGCATCACGGTCCGGATGGGCTCGTGGATCAGAAAATCGAGGAAACGCAAGGGCTGCGCCGAAGCTCCCCCTAGTGCTGGCATCGGACTGGCATGGTCGGTGAAGTCATCGGATCCCCGGTTCGGCGTAAGGAACTCGACCTTGTATCGCGTTGCATTCTCGAATTGCGTCGTGTGTCCGGGATCCGATCTGTGGGGGATTTCCCTGAAGGTTGGGTCAATCTCTCTCAAGATTTCCAGGATCGGCGGCAGGCTGTCTTCGACTGACGACGAGATCGAGTAGTGCTGCGCGAAATCGGCATCGCCGGTTTGCAATGAAGCGCCTGGCAACCTTACACCGAGATGTCCTGCATACGTCTGGAAGGCAACCGTACCAACGAGCACGCCTCTTAGGTGGAAGATTCCTGCTGCTCCCATGGCTTCAACGACATCGCCAGTGAACCGGTCCGGAGCAGTCAGCATTGCTTCGCGAGTCAGCGTGGAGACGAGTTTCCGTCGGCCGCGGAGGTCTTCCTTAATCTCTTGGAAGGTTTCAACGCGTTTCGCGATCTCGGGGTCGTCGGACGGGCCGACATACTTCCGCGTTTTCTTGGGTTGGGTTTCCTCAAAATACCAATAGCCCCGCCCCTTCACCGGCACCCGGACAAAATTTCCCGCCGTGGAGAAGTCGGTTTCGAACGATGCATCAAGGCAGCGCTGAACAAGTTCCGCATACATCGTGCGATAAACGAGATCGACCGTCTTCATGCGTCGGCTCCGTTATAAGAAAAATGAGTTTCTCTTATAACGGCATGAGCTCAAGCGATGCAAGCGACGTTATAAGAAAATTGC
Organism: Mesorhizobium sp. M0051; assembly: GCF_040323235.1. Taxonomy (NCBI): domain Bacteria; kingdom Pseudomonadati; phylum Pseudomonadota; class Alphaproteobacteria; order Hyphomicrobiales; family Phyllobacteriaceae; genus Mesorhizobium; species Mesorhizobium sp. M0051. The sequence goes on along the minus strand of NZ_JAMYUT010000012.1, from coordinate 63,274 downwards.
CGAAATCTTATAACGCTGCCTTCCGCGTTGACGGTCGCCCAGCGAGCCCGCGGACGTGAAAACCACGGTCGCCGCGATCGCCGACGTTCGGGGGGTCCCCGGTGGATGCCGTCATGACGATCGAACCTTCGCTCTCTACTGGGGTATAGAAAGATTGTAATCTTCGTGCTACATATCCGCTCAATCTGTAGTGCGAAGGTGTCAAATGCCCACTCCACACAACCCTCCTGCTGCAGTGCGGCGCGCGCTGCGCAAACTTGGGGCGGACATCCATGATGCCCGTCGACGCCGACGGCTGCCGATGGCGGTCGTAGCCGAGCGCGCCTTCACGTCTCGCTCGACACTGCAAAGAGTCGAAGCTGGCGACCCCAACGTCAGCGTCGGCATTTATGCCGGCGTCCTGCAGGCGCTCGGCCTGCTCGACGGCCTGAGCCAGGTCGCCGACATCAGCAACGACAGCGTCGGTCAGGCGCTCGCCAGTGCCGACCTGCCTAAGCATGTCCACCTCAGGCGGCCAACCGGATCGTCCCGCGATGACTGACTTCGAGGTCCATGTCGATTTGGACGGCCGCACACGCCCGGTCGGACTGGCGAGGAGCAATCGCGTCCGGGGCATCGAGACCATCCTCTTCGAGTATGACGGCGCATGGCTTGAGGACCCGGACCGCTTCTCCCTGGAGCCAGCCCTTGCTCTGACCCGTGGCGCCTTCGCCCCTCCTGCCGGTCTTGCGACATTCGGCTCCATCGGTGACTCAGCGCCTGACACCTGGGGCCGGCGCCTCATGCAGCGCGCCGAACGCCGTCTCGCCGATCGGGAAGGCCGCGCGGTTCGCACGCTTGTAGAAAGCGACTACCTCCTTGGAGTGGCCGATGAGACCCGGCTTGGCGCACTCCGATTCCGCTGGGTCGGCGAAGAGATTTTCCAAGCGCCGATCCGTGCCGGCGTTCCTGCCCTGATCGAGCTTGGCCGATTGCTCCAGATCGCCGAACGGGTTCTCCGGGACGAAGAAACGGATGAAGACCTGCAGCTCATCTTTGCCCCAGGCTCCTCCCTTGGCGGTGCCCGCCCGAAGGCGTCGGTCATCGACCAACATGGTCACCTCTCCATCGCGAAATTTCCGAAGGAGACCGACGACTACAGCATGGAGACCTGGGAAGAGATCGCGCTGCGGCTGGCCGGACAGGCAGGTATCGCCACCCCTCAGCACGAGCTGATCGACGTCGCCGGCAAGGCGGTCATGCTGTCGCGACGCTTCGATCGTGACGGGGCGATCCGCACCCCGTTCCTGTCGGCGATGGCGATGACGGGCGCCAAGGACGGCGAGCGCGGCAGCTATCCGGAGATCGTCGATGCTCTCGCTCAACACGGCGCTCAGGGAAAGACGGACGCCCATGCCTTATATCGGCGTGTCGTCTTCAACGTGCTGATCTCCAATGTCGACGACCACCTCCGTAATCACGGTTTCCTGTGGCTTGGAAAGGCGGGTTGGTCTCTCTCGCCGGCATACGACCTCAATCCCGTTCCGACTGATCTCAAGGCCCGGGTACTGACGACGAACATCGATCTCGATGAGGGCACCTGTTCGCTCGATCTGCTGGAAGCCGCGTCGGAGTTTTTCGCGCTCACACTGCCGCAAGCCCGCGCAATAATCAAAGAAGTCGCGACCGTGACCGCAACCTGGCGCGATACCGCCAAGGAGGTCGGCGCCCGCCCAGCCGAGATCAACCGCATGGCCAGCGCCTTCGAACACGACGATCTCAAACGGGCGCTGGCGCTATAACGAGGACATTCCTGCACAGCTTCGAGCCAGCCAGCGCCAGTCCGATCACCGGCGCCACCGTCGAGGGTGCATGGAACAGACGATGAGTCCGCGGACGAAATCCCGATTTGAGAAAGCCGTGCAGCATCAATGGCATGATGGTGCATGATTTTGGATTTGCCGAGGAGCAAGTTCGGGCGATCCTACATGATCCCCCACGCCCGGTAGCGCCCCCGGGCCGTCACCTCCCGGATGCCGAGTTCGGCGACCAGGTCGAGCGGGCGCGCTGGCTGATTTTCAGCTCGGCCGCGATCAGTCCGGCCGAGGCCATCTCGGCGAAAGTGTGGAGGATAGTGTCGCTTTACAGTAATTATGAGAATCGCTTTTCAATCAATTCAGTTGGTCAGCTGTGCACTTAATTTGAGAACGTGCACTTGAGTTGATAATCATGCCGGCCGTCGGCATTTGATTTGACCAGCGTCTGCAGCGTAACGGGATTTAATTTCCAGAAGACAGTGTATAAAGGTCAAAGGATTAATGATCTTTCCGCTGATGCGATTGCAGTTAACTTGAGAATCTGGCGTCCAATATTCTCACGATTAAATGCCAATCCTGAACCAAACCGGCGCATTCTTACAATTAGGTGCCAAGCGACACGAGTTTTCAGCAGCCCATTTCAGCAGCTGATTAATGTGTGAGTTGGGAAGCTGCTGATATCAATTCCGCGGGATTCGGCGCCCGGCATACATTTTGACCTCCCTCTTCGGCTTCTGTGAAGCTCCAGCGCACAACGCCTTCCCGATCGAGCAGGAACTCGCCGATAAGCGGCATGTGACCGGCGATCATAATCTGCTGGTCGGCCTCCGTAATTTCATACCCGTCCTTTTTTTCGAGAAAGTCGCCCGCCGCAGCCGGGTTCATCGGTTCGGGCAACTCCCCCGCCAGATCGATCCGCATTGTCGTGACCAGGTCCATTCCGACTTTGTGCGGCCATTCGGTTTCATTCTCCGTCAACTCGACGATGGGTAAACCGAAGGCGCGATGCGAAGTCCCCTCCGGATCGGATGCGCTAAGAAGATTGGGTAGCGGATGGTAACGGAAGTAAAGCCGCGCACGTTCGACCGGCGTCTTGACCACTGCGAGACATTCGACGCCCTTCTCCTTCAGGGCCGGGTTGAGCTGCGCCATCGCCGCGACATGGCGCCGGCAGAACGGACAGTGCAGGCCTCGAAACAATCCGATCAGTAACGGGCTACGGCCTCGAAAATCATCGAGCGCGATCTTGCCTTCGCGCGAGATCGCGTCGAGCATAATATTCGGTGCCCGGTCGCCCGGCTGCAGCGGGCGGTCGACATTACTCGTGGACATGGACAACCTCCTCGCCCGGATCAGTCAAGAAGAGGCAACACGCCCAGCGCTTCGGTGTTGAGTCCGTGCTGGGGGCGCAAACCTTCCTGCGCCGGGCAAAATGGCGTTCGGCCTCTGCCATAACGCCGAGGTCGAAATTACGCGCGTTGCAAGCCCATCATAACACGAAAAAAGCATCTGCGTGTCGCCCGTGTGACGGTGCTCGAACCCCGCCAGTATTTCCACGCATGCGACGGCACCGTAAAGTTATCGCTCGCAGGGTAAAGTGGTGGCGTCCTCATCCAAGTTTCATGCCAGCAGTGACGTGAGTGATTTCGCGCCAAGTTTCCGTGGCAGCGAAGCGCAGTTCACGATGGTCGGCGGATCGTTCTCGTCGTCGTATCGGCTGGTGCGAGTTCTCCGCTCGGTTGTTCAATCCCTTGTGCCGGCGATGTTCGACCTGCGGCATGATCTCTCGACCAGCCACAGCGGATCATGAAGCGCTTCAAGTCATCCGGCCAACTTAAGCGGTTCGTTTCCATCCACGATCCGTTTGCCACCTGTTTCACTTTCCCCACCACGCTCTTTCACGTAAGAGCCGAGCTTGTCGGTGATCATCACGCGCGGTGCATGACTCTGCTTTTCAGCAGTTTGCGCATCAGCCGCTTTGCAGCCTTGGCATTTGTGCTGGGGATCGTTCACAGCGGGATTCTGGTTAAGCGTCTGCGTGCTCTGGTGCTCGGAGCGCTTGTTGTTATGGCCGCCGTGCGCTTTGTGCCGCTCGGCGCGGTCCTATTCTAGTCGGGAGCGCAGCGACGATGCTGGCGCTGTGGCCGCTGGCCTACGAGATGTGGCGACAATCAGGAGAGCGGCGCGCTGAGCAAACGCCAACCGTGGCAGGCTGATCACACCGTGAGGTGCGAGCTTGATCGGCGGGAGCGAAATCAAACTTTGATACCCCGGAGACCGTCTTTACGCCGCTCTCGGCGCTATTTGGGCTACCGTTACGAAACGCGTGATGCCGCCCTATGCCGCCCTTGGTCAGCCGCCTTCGCCTCATCGATGCGGTGAACTTGAGCCGGAAATACGGTGTGGATGCTTCCGGACGTCGCACAAATGGGGAGCAGCCAATCCCGTGAGCTAAAACCGCGCCTATGCGGCCCGACGTGCCCCGCAGTGCTGTCAGCCGCCCGTCCGCGCGGCTTCATCGACCGAAGGAAATTCCCCACCCAGCCAAGCACTCGGTAGTGCACTCGATGTTGGCCCAGCGGATGATCCTGTCACGGTCGCGTTGACCTGAGATCGGGTAATTTCGAGCGCGTTCATGAATTCGGGGGTCGCAGTCGGCTGTCGGAACGCAGTGGTGAGTTCGGGTCAGGGCGAGGAATATCCCTCAGGTGTGGTAGCTCTAACTGCTCTGATTGAGTGCGCCAGGAGCTTACTCACAGCCGCTAGACGCCACACCATCTGACCAATGGCGACCCCCCGAATTCTAACCTAGAGACTGCCTGGTCAGCCAAGCCGATCGGGCACCTGCAGCCCCATCAGTTGTGTCGCATCCGCGGTCCATTTCAGCGTCAGTTCTCTCGCCGGCAACTGTTTGCCAAGCGCGGCCGACTGTCCGGCCCACAGCGGCGAGAAATCCCCTGACCCCGATGCCTCGGCCTTGGTCCTGAGGGGCATCACGGCGGAGGTTGCGAGCGGGAAGTCCGGGATGCTGGCGCCCATCGGTCCCATTTCACGCATGAAGCGGTTGACGATAGCCCGTGCCGGACGCCCGGTGAACACGTTGGTAAGTGTCGTCCCGTCATCGTGCGCATATGCCAGCGCGCTTTTATGGACCGCGCTGGCCAGAGATTCTGGACAGCGCAGGTAGGCGGTGCCGATCTGCACTGCCGACGCGCCGAGCATGAAGGCGGCGGCGATGCCGCGCCCGTCGGCAATGCCGCCCGCCGCGATCACCGGCACTGCGACTGCATCGGCGATCTGCGGCACCAGCGCGAATGTGCCAGGCTGACTCAAAATATCCGAGCCAAGAAAGACCCCGCGATGGCCTCCTGCCTCCGCGCCTTGCGCGATGATTGCGTCGCAGCCGCGCACTTCGAGCCATCGCGCCTCTTCGACGGTCGTCGCCGAGGCAATCAGTTTCGCGCCGGTGGCCTTCACCCGCTCCAACAGGTGCAGTTCCGGCAGGCCGAAGTGGAAGCTAACCACTTTCGGTGAAAGTTCCTCGACGATGGCGCATCCCGATTCGTTGAAGGTAATGGGGGCTGGACCGGAGGGAATCGCATCGGCGTCGATGCCGAACTCGCTGTAATAAGGCGCGAGGCGCTTGCGCCAGGCCGCTTCGCTATCCGCATGGACAACCGGCTGCACGTGGCACATGAAATTGAGGTTTAGCGGCCGGCTGGTGCGTTGCCGGACGATACCGAAGTCAGCGCGTATCTTGTCGTCGGCCAGCATGGCGCATGGCAGCGAGCCGAGCCCGCCCGCTTCGCAGACCGCGATCGCCAGTTCAGGCCCGGACGAACCCGCCATCGGCGCCTGCAGGATCGGCAGCTCGATGCCGAAAAGATCAAGGATGCGTCGGTTCGGCCACATAGCAATGTCCCCGTCCACCAGTATGACGGTTTTTTGGACACGAGATCAGGCTACCATATCCGTTGCCCAACTTCCATGCGTTGAGATAGCCAAGTGCCAGCGCAGCGTTTGCAGAAGCGCTCGTTCGGCGCGAACGCTTGCTATCCATCACCGTTCGGGACGTTCACGAACGGATCTGTAGCGTCTGGATCGGTCACGGAGCGCCGCTCCGCGACGGCTTACAATTCGACCTGTTCGGAAATAGCCAATGCGTCGTCCACTTCAATGCCAAGATAGCGGGCGGTGCTGTCAAGCTTATTGTGCCCGAGGAGCAGCTGCGCGGCGGCTGTTGCCTGTCTTCTTGTAAATCAGCTCTTCATCGCTGCGCCCGCAGGTAGGGAGCCGATTTCGAGTGTCGGCAACAATTAGGGCCGTGAGATGACGTCGCAGCTGCGGTAATCAGAACATGCGATAAGGACCTGTACGTTTCGAGCCTGATAGCGTTCTCTTCCATAAGTGATACCCCACACCACGGCGGTAGAGTTCCCGACCCAAAGCCGGAGCTCAAAAAGCTGCTCGCACAGCTTATTAGTACTAGGGACAAGCTGGGCTGCCAAGGACCTGATGGCGGAGCAGTTGCGCGCGGGGAAACCTTTGATACGTGATGCTGTATGAGGTCGCGCTCGACGACGGGACGGTCGTTGCGATCGTCACCTTCGCCGCTGCTGCCGACTATGGCTAGATTTTGCCGAGCAGCCGCTCGTATTCATGTTCCGGCTCGCTATAGGTGCCGTCTGCAATCTGAAAGAGGCCATCACGATCCCGGATAAGAATTTCACCACGGTTCGCTCTGATCAGCCCCTTGCCTTCAAGTTCCTGGATGGCGACGGTCACGCCGGGGCGCCGCACGCCGAGCATGACGGAAATGAACTCGTGGGTGATAGCAAATCTGTCATCCCTCACCCGGTCCTGGCACATCAGCAGCCAGCGCGCTAACCGTTCGTCCAATTTCGACCGGGCATTCACCAGGGCGGTGTAGCTGGTCTGAATAAAGAGCGTTTGGACGTAGAGAAGCAGCAGGGCTTTAAGGGTCGCGCTTTCGGACATGGCTGCCGACAACGCTGACGCAGGCACCTGGAAGCCCTCCCCGACAATCTGCATGTAGGTGTCATGTGCGGCTAGATCGCCGCCAAGCACCACCAGTGCGCCGGTCATGCCTTCCAGACCTATCAGGCCGACTTCCGTATCGCGGCCTTTCGGAATCTTAGCAACGACGGAGGCGATGCCGCTTTCCAGGAAATAGACGTATTCGATCGGGAACTTGGCGGTTTCAAGGGGAGTGCGCAACGGCAGATCCACCCGTTTCAGATGTGGCTCGAGTAGGTCGAGGTCTGCGCGAGAAAGTCGCTTCAACAGGGCATTGCGATAGGTGATGTTTGGCTGGTTAGACATGACTCCACCCTTCATAGGGCAAGAGCTCAGTGATCTCCCAGCCGTTCGCGCCCGTGAAAACGTGCGAACGATAGGTCACATATAGGTTCTGCGGGCAACAACGCCTAATCACGTTAGGCATTTACGGACGGGCACCCGGCTTCTCCGCCGCGCGTGAAAAGGGGAATTCCAAGACCAGGACGTCGCGCTCATCGAAGATTTCGAACGAATTGCCGGTGAGGAGCGGCTTCCCGGCCAACAGTCCTTCGGCCAGGATTTCCTTGGCGGACGCCATGGCATCGTCTTCTACCACTTGCAAATTTGCGCACTCCTGCCCCTCTGGATCCTTGAGGAGCTGGCCGTCCCGGGTCCGAATGTGAAAGAAGAATCTCGGCATGGCTGCTCCGCGTTGCTCGACTTTTAAATGCGGCACGCATGTTGAATAGCGTCGGAAACGTACCAAACGTGGATATCCACGCGGCCGCGTGAACCCCTCAATAGCTTACTCAGCCAGGGCTCTCCGTTGAGATCGATCTGTCAAACCGTACGCCTAGACCATGTGCGATGGCGCTGGCTGCGATCAGGTCATCAAAGGCTTTTCCGGAAATCGGGCAGTTCGGGAGTACCTCCCGAATTGCAGATTCTGCGGTCGAGGTAGAAATGACGTCATGTCGCCTTTTTCTGGTTTCGACATATTGCTCGACCAGCATTTTCAGGCGTCTTGTTGCAATTTCATCTGCAAACATCGGGTTTCTCCTGCCGGCCGAGGCCGCATTCGTTCGCGGCGGCATACATCGATTGGTGAACCCGCCGCACGAGCGTTAACTCGATTGCCCAAAGCTGCTGTAGGGTAATTTGTTCCGGATAGCCGAGGCTTGGTAATTCCCAGACAATTGAGTGATTGGCGGCTCTCTGGCGCGGTGGCCCGAATGTCAGCTTTCGAACTCGGTCTGGAGCGGTGGCTAGAGCCGTTCGTCTCGGCTTTGAGGCACAAGACACGCCATCACAACTGATCCGAATTCGACCAACTCTACGACGACAAATTCGACCACTGGAAAACCGAACGGCGCGAGCGACCGTTGCAAGGACTCCGCCGGCAATGACCTAGACAACAACACTGCAAGCGGTGCGGTCACATCGAACACGCAGCACTGCAATAAGTGACCGAGCGCATTCGACAAACCGGGTAAGCCTCGACGGCCCGCCTTTTGGATGTGGCTGGCCGTCACCATCATTTGGTATTGTTGTAGTTGTCAGTCCACCAGCGCGGAGTGGTACTCCTACCAAGCACTTTCGAAACCGGTAGATCGCGCTGCACAAAATGAGCACTGCGAAGACGAGCATGTTGTGTAGCAATTCCCCACTTCGTTTCCCCGAGAGCGTCAGCCCCGCCTCGCAACACATCGCAAGTTGATTGGCTCATCGACAGTCTGTCTCCAAACACGGTCTCGTCCAATAAGACCGGCGACAAGCAGAAGTTTCCGTCCCACGCCAGGCGCCCAAGGTACCTGGCGCCAGTTGGCCAAATGATGTGACTACACGACTGCAGGTGGTCCAGCCACCGCAGTGCTTCGCTCTGCTGAGCGCATCTTAGGGCGGCTATTTCCCCGGAAGCCCTGCCCTTGTCTCGGGAAAAATTGCGGCAGTGTTTGTGCTGCTTGAGAATCGGCAGGAATGTGCAGGAAGCAGAAGGTCCCCGTTTTGAGCGCTGATTCCTTTCCACGCCACACCTGCCGCGATCAAGGCGCGCTGGAAAAGTTAGGAGCGGCGGGTTCATCCGGCCAAGAGTCTGTACGGGCCGAGGTTGCAAAAAGGAAAAGTTTGTCATATTGAGCGCGCGGGCCGATTGAGGGTGGCCGCCAAATCACAAAGGTCGCCCATGTCCGACGACTTCTCGCGCATCATCGCTTTCCTTGCCGTTGTGCTGGCCCTGCTGTGCGCTGGGATTCAGTTCCAATGCGGCCACATTGAATCAACCCTGTATTTTATGATCGGCGCCATTCTGCTGACAGCGTTCACCCACCTGAACGTGCGCAACGGGTTGATTTAGGCTCTCAAGCGCCACTTGGATTAATGATTTCGAGTCGAAGCAAAATCGTCCGGCCAGTTGGGTGGAGCGATGCAATCATCGAACTGCCAGTTGTCCTGTGGGGATGTTCTGGTCGACGTGTGTGCCTTTGAGCGCCTGCCGCGCCGCAATGTCCGCTCAACCCCAGACGGATGGCGCTGTGTCCCTCTCAACGGACAGCTCTAATTACTCCAGTGACCCTGCCCGCGCGGTCGAGGCGGCAACCGATTGCCTAACGTCGATCCCACTCTGTCCTGCGTAGCTGTTCGCATCTCGATCTTCGCCGTGCAGTATACCCCGCTTCGATGCAAGGGCCCTGCGCTCGATGCGTGTAAACGCACAGGGCCGAATGGCGCCGCAGCCGATGGTATCGCCGCGCGGCAGGCTCGCACGACTGCGGCTGGCGGACCGCCTTCGCTTTCAGGGGTCCCGGAGATCCAAAGCGATGTCCCTTGTGGGGTCATTATCCCGGCTTCGGATGGCCCAAGGACCGGTGGTACCACGATCGCATGCTCGGGAGTATTGGCAGGAACGGCTGTCCCAACTGGTGGCGGAATACCGGGAGCACTCACTGCGCCTTCGTTTTGGGCGGGTGGATCGTCGCCCATGCGACACCCCCCAAACTGCCTTCGCCTTTGCTCCCACCCGTTCCGCTGGTACGAACGGCGTGGAGTGGTCCATTACGTGCGCTGGCCGGTCGCGCCATTGCGCTCGCGCTCGCGGCGCTTTGCCAACAGCTCCTGTGTTTTGCGCAGCAGCCATCCGCTGACGCTGGCACTCGGTTTGCTCTGCTTGCCGCACGGCCTTCGGTGCGAGCCCACCGTCAGCTTCTCCGATAGCCTCTGCTGGGCTTCGGGGACGAGTGGCTGGAACGAATCGTCCTTGGCCGCGTTGAGGGCGGTCGAGTTGAGGCCTTGGGATGAATGAAGTACCGCGGGCGAATGTAATCGCCTACAAGAACCCGGAAACCTCCCGTGAGGATGGTCGCGAATTCGACTACCAGGATTTCTTCGAGAATGGTGCCGCTGCGCTTCATCTGTTGAGCGCAGATGGTGTCATTCTGCGTGCCAACAAAGCTGAACTCGACCTTCTCGGTTATTCCGCAGAAGCCTATGTCGGTCGCCACATTGCCGACTTCTATCCCGACCGGGAGGTGATCGACGATATCTTGGGGCGCCTCAACCGTGGCGAGAAGATCGCGAGATACCCGGCGCGACTTAGGGCCTGCGATGGCTCAATCAAACATGTCGAAATCACGTCGAGCGGCCATTTCCGGGATGGCAAGCTGATCAACATCCGATGTTTCACCATGGATGTGACCGACCTCGAGCGGACGCGGGCAGAGCTCAGGCGGCAAGACAGCACCTATCACCAGATCCTCGATAACCTCCCCGTCGCCATCTACACGACGGACCAGGACGGGACGATCACCTATTACAACCGCGCCGCCGCTGAGCTTGCAGGTAGAGAGCCCGAGATCGGCAAGGACAAATGGTGCGTGACATTCAAGCTCTTCACTCCTGACGGCAAGGAATTGCCACATGACGAGTGCCCAATGGCGATCACGCTCAGAGAAAACCGCGCTGTGCGCAATGAGCACGCCATAGCGCAGCGTCCGGACGGGTCCTTCTTCCCGTTCCAGCCTTATCCCACTCCGATCCGGGACGAGAACGGCAATTTGATCGGTGCCGTTAACATGCTGTTTGACCTGACCGAACGCCAGGTTTCGGAGGAAGCCAGGCACCATTTGTCCGCCATCGTGGAATCCTCGTTCGATGCAATCGTCAGCAAAGATCTGAATGCCATCATCAAGAGTTGGAATCGGGGCGCCGAACGGCTGTTCGGGTACACCGCCGAGGAGGCCATAGGTCGGTCGGTGACCATGCTGATCCCGGATGACAATCAGGACGAAGAGCCGCGTATCCTGGAACGCATCCGCCGTGGCGAACGGGTCGAGACCTACGAAACGATCCGCCAGCGCAAAGATGGCACTCTGGTTCCGGTCTCGCTAACGGTATCGCCCGTGCGCAATGCTGCCGGGCACATCATCGGCGCATCGAAGATCGCACGCGACATCTCATCGGCGCGGGAAAACGAGCATCGTATCCGGTTGCTGATGCGGGAGGTCAACCACAGGGTCAAGAACCAGTATTCTGTCATCCTTTCAATGATCCGGGAAACCAACAAGCGCGCCGAAAATCCCTCGGCCTTCGAACGGCAGGTTCGCGAGCGGATCATGGCTCTTTCACTCTCGCATGACTTGCTCGTGTTGGGCGATTGGAGAGGCGTCACCCTTTTCGAACTGTTGCTGTCGCAAACCAAACCGTTCGGCAATGAGGGGCGCATTTCCATGTCCGGACCGTCCATTGTCCTCAGCCCCAACGCGGTCCAGTATCTCGGAATTGCCTTTCACGAACTCGCGACCAACTCAGCCAAATACGGGGTGCTGTCAGGAGATGAAGGCAACATTTCCGTCACGTGGGATATCACGGGTTCCAGAGCAGAGAGGTTCTTTCATCTCACTTGGGCCGAAACAGACGGGCCGCAGGTGCAGACCGTCGGAGAAGGCGGCTTTGGAACAGTGGTGCTGAAGCGAGTTGCGCCCCAGGCAGTTGGGGGCAAGGGGACTCTTGAGAACGCCTCGCATGGGATCACCTGGACGCTGGAAGCGCCGTTGGCCGCCGTGGAGGCATCCGTTCTCAAATGAGCGTTGACGTCGCGGGTTTCGGCACCTCGGCACTGGCGAGGAGCGGACCTTGGCGGTGGGGAAACCCTTCGGCGTCCTCGCCGGCTCGGCCTGCCGTCGGCGAACCGGCCGAGTTCCACCTCCGACACTCCGCCGGCGGCGACCAGCATGGCAAACACCGATCCTGGTAATTCGTCCCGCGGGAACGCCCGGCTTCTCCATCTTCGTATCCGGCGAAAGGCCGGCTGGATTGCCGATGTGTGCGAGCCATAACCGGGCGACAAGGCCAGCGCGAATGCCACTGCAGCACGCATACTCTCCTCATCCCGCGATCACGCGGGTTGGAGGGATCACCTGTCATGGCTCGACTTTGCGGAACGCAGGGCGTCCAGCGCCGAGCGAACAGCCCCGAGCTCTGGAGCGGCGGACTGAGATCGCCTGAAGATCAAGCGGCCGTTCCGAAAGCCGAACCCTTCGGCCGCTTTGATGCCGCGCCACTGCGATGCCGTCGATTTTGTACGAAAGCTCATTGCGATCGATTCCGGCCCGACATCAACCTTGCTGACGCCCATTTCCGCCGCTGCTATTCGTAACGCGGTCAGTTTCAGCAAAGTTGCCACTTCACCAGGCATGGTCCCGAAGCGGTCTTCGAGCTCATCGGCGAATGCGCTGATGTCTGCCTCCGAGCTCATCCGGCACAACCTCGTGTAAAGGCTGAGACGAACCGCGGGCTCGGGCACATAGCTCTCGGAAAATGCAGCCGTGACCTGCACATTGAATTCGGCAAGTTGCTTGTCGGGGTTGGGCGCACCAGCAGCACGCGAGACTGCTCGCTCCAGGAGGTGGAGATACAGGCCTGCGCCAATCAGCTTCATGTGGCCCGCCTGCTCCTCACCGAAAATGTCCCCGGCACCGCGGAGGTCAAGGTCCCTTTGGCTGATGGACAAACCGGAACCTAGCCGGTCCAACGCAAGCATCGTCGAGAGTCGGGCCCTCGTCTCGTCGGCCAGGACGGCATCGGGCTCCGTCAGAAGAAATGCAACGCCCTGAACCCGCCCTCTTCCCACACGACCGCGCAGCTGGTGCAGTTGAGCAAGACCGAACCGATCCGCACGCCAGATCACGATGGTGTTCGCCCGAGGCACATCGAGACCGCTTTCGACAATGTCGGTGCTGAGCAACACGTCGCCATCACCGTCGGCGAAACGCACGACGATTTCGTCCAGCACGCGCACCTTCATTTTGCCATGTGCCGTCTTGACCGTGAGTTCAGGGACCAAACTGTCAAGCAGATGAGCGATCGGTTCGATGTCCTCGATCCGCGGAACGACGAAGAAGCTTTGCCCGCTGCGGCGGTACTCGCGCAAAAGGGCAGCCCGCGCCGATCCCGCATCGAAAGGCGCCAGCATCGTGCGAACGGGGCGCCTCCTGGCGGGCGGCGTGTTCAGCACGCTGACTTCCTGTATGCCGGCCATAGCGGATTGGAGCGTGCGAGGTATGGGCGTAGCACTCATGCTCAATGTGTGAAGGCGAGGCGCCAGGTTTCGCAAGGCCTGCTTCAACTTGACGCCGAAACGATGCTCCTCATCGATCACAAGCAGTCCAAGATCTGCGAAGGTGACGCCCTTGGCGGCAACGGCGTGCGTGGCCACGACCACAGCGATGCGGCCGTCGCGCAGACCTTCTTTCACCTTTCTTGCTTCTGAAGCTCCCACCACTCGCGAAAGATGGGCTACCTGGAGACCCGTTCCCGCGAAGCGGCGGCTGAACGTCTCGTAGTGTTGGCGTGCCAGCACCGTGGTCGGGGTTACGACGGCAACCTGCTTGCCCGACAACGCGACGGCTGCGCATGCACGTAGCGCTATCTCTGTCTTGCCAAATCCGACGTCGCCGCAGATCAGCCGGTTCATCGTTCTGCCTGACGACAGATCGTCGAGCACCGCGCGGATGGCTTCGGCCTGGTCGGGGGTCTCGGCATAGGGAAATCGCGCCGCAAAACGAGCAAGGTCGGCACGCGGCGGCCTGATAATCTCGGCCGGCTCATTCGACCTGGCGTTCGACAGGGCAACTAGGCGCCTGCCAAGTCTGCCGATCTCGAGGAGCGCAGCCCGGTGCCGTTTCGACCAGCCATCGCCGTCGAGCCGGTCGAGCGGTACTGCACCCGGATCTGAACCGTAGCGCCATATGCGGCAGAAGTCACTGACCGGGACTAGCAGGGACGCGCCGTCGCGGTATTCCAGCCTGACAATGTCTTGTCGCTGGCCGGCCAAATCGACCTGCTCGACCGCAGCAAGCACGCCGAGACCGTGTTCTTCATGTACAACGACATCGCCAATTCGCAGCTCGGGGTCGAGCACACTCTGAGGCGAGTTGCCTTGCGCTCTCAAGACCGGCCCGAATATGTCCGCCGCCGCAATCACGGCAAGGCGCGACTTCGGGTCGGCGAATCCCTCCTCGATGTTGAATTCGGCCTTGAGAAGGGAGCCTCCGGCAGCCGAACGGATTTGCGCCCAGTCGGCGACTTTTTCCATCCGTGTGCCAAGCTTTCGCACGAGCAGCTTGTCTGCCCGTTGCAGCTCCGACGCGCGTCCTGTGACCACCACGCTGACGCCCGAGCTCGTTTGAGTCTTCACATATTCAGCGAATTCATGCCCTGACCGCGACGCCTGGAAAAATTTGGGAGTTCGAGCCGTAGCAGCCGAAAGCCTCAAACACTGCCGATTTCGAACCGCCTCCTTCCAATCGTCACGCGAGAGATAGAATTGGTCCGGCAAGGGTTTCGCCGATCCAGCGATCTCCCGCCGGGCACGGCTCGCGTCCTCCACCAGATCCAGAATGCGGGCCAGTGGAGAGCCCTCAAGGCCTGCCAGGAAGGAGATCGAAGCACCCCACGCGACATCGAACAGTGATGGCAGGCTGCCATAAAGGGAGACGAGGCGCTCCTCCATCGAGGTCGTGCGCATCGCAGCTACCTCAGGGTGATTGCCGGCCTGAAAGATGAGCTCGGATGCCGGCCCGAGCAGGACCAGGTCATGAGATCGCTCGCTCCTTTGGCTGATCGGGTCATAGGTCTTGAGCTCAGAGATGGAGGTCTGGGCATCCAGAACGATGCGAACCGGGCTGACATCGCCGGCGGGAAAAACATCGATGAGGTCGCCCCGCAGGGCGATTTCGCCCGGTTCGTCTACCCGATCGTCGACCACGTATCCAATTCGCTCTGCCGTGGTTTTGAAGAGCTCTCTGTCAAGCGTTTGTCCCACCTGCAAAGTGGTGAAGGCTCGGGCAATGGCTAAAGGCGGCGGCACCCGCTGGAGGGCGGATTCGATCGACGTGACGGTAATGCGCCGGAGCTTGGAGGCTTGCGTGATCGCGTGCAGGACGCGGAGCCGCCTTCCCATGTTGTCGCGTGTTGGCCAAACCTTGTCATAGGGCAGGCAATCCCAAGACGGTAGCAAGAGAATTTCTGCTTGAGGCAGGAACTGCCGCAGGGCCTGCGCAACATCCTCGGCCTCGCGGTTCGAACCGGCTATATGGAGCAAGTCTTCGATCCCCTTGTTTTCAAGAACGCTGACTAGGGCTGCCGCAACCGCAGCTGCCGGCGGAGAGCCGTCATCTTCTCCCTCCGCCACGCGGTCGTTGGATGGGCAAGTTTGCCCAGCAGCTTCTCTCTTGGGGATGGGTCTGTTCATTGGCGCACCTTGCGATCACTGCCAGAACGGCAGCGGAGCGGCTGTGTTCCGTCGGCTAAAACCTGAATCCGAGCAATCTCCTTTGTGCTGCGAAGCCGTTCGACACTTCAAAATTTCCAGCCTCGCGATGTCATAGGTTAATGAGCGGACAGCTCGGCTGACATATGGCTCACTTCAAATCGATGGGGTCAAACTATGCCGTATCTGCAAATTCGGAGTCTTGAGGCGTTGACGGACCTCTTGCACGCAGCAGATCATGCTGAGCGTCTGGATCCGCAAGAGGTGGCAGAGATCTGCCGCCGAGCAGCCGCTGTTCTCGGCGAGTTGTTGGAACGGGATATTGCACCGACACGGTTTGATCCCGCCTGGCCAAATTCATAGCAGGCACCAAATCCAAAGGCACTTGGCCGTGAGATACCACCGTCCGGAACATTTGGCTTGAATGGAAGTTCGATATTGCAACGTACCCAGGTCAGCGAATTTGTCCCCCACCTCACCCACAGATGTACTTGTCCGCAAGCTCCAGAGAATCGCTGAGGTCAAAGAGGTCGACCTCGCAATTTTGAGAGGCATTTCGATCCAGGAGAAGACGTTTCAGGCCAATCAAGACGTCGTGATCGAGGGCGATCGCCCTGTTAATTCGTTCGTCGTTATCGACGGCTTGGTGGGCTCAAGCAAAGTCACGGGCGAAGGCAAACGGCAAATCACATCCTTTTTTGTGGCTGGCGACCTCCCGGACCTGCACAGTCTGCACCTCTCGGTGATCGATTGCACTTTTTCGACGCTCATACCGACCCGGTTAGGCTTCATGCGCCACGATGCTCTGCGCGCCATTTGCGAACAGCACCCCCGCATCGCGACCGCGTTCTGGCGCTCGACGCTGATCGACGCGGCCATATACAGGGAATGGGTCACCAATGTCGGAAGGCGCGAGGCTTTCACGCGTATGGCTCACATCCTTTGTGAACTGATCTACCGCTTGCGTTCGGTAGGACGCATCAAGGATCACATAGCCGACATTCCGATTACGCAGGCGGCGCTTGGAGATGCGCTGGGTTTATCCACGGTCCACGTGAACAGAATGCTTCAGGAACTGCGACGGAAGGGCCTCATCGCCACCTCAGGCCCAACGGTACATGCACTGGATTGGCCAAATCTTGTTCGCGCAGGAGACTTCGATCCGACCTATCTGCACCAAAGGAACCCCGAAGCTTTATAGTGACGGCAGCTCTCTTATGGCAAAATACTTCTTTGACAGTGGCGACAGCAACTCTGTCTTCGAGGACGAGATAGGCGTTGAATGCACAGGAATAGAAGGAGCGCGCCGCGCGGGCATTGAGGGCCTGAAAGACCTGGCGAAAGACGAATTGCGGGATATCGACGGACAGCAACTGTTCGTCGAGGTTCGGGACGAAAATGGTGAAAAGCTTCTGCGGCTCAGCATCTGTCTCCAGGTCAAATCGATGGAATGAGACTTTCCTGGTGTCCCGCTCGCATTGGGAGGACAACTGCGACAACCCCTTCTCCCGAAGAATGAGTAACGATGTAGGTATTCACAAGACCGGTCGGCTGCTGGCCAGCAGGACAACGCGTGTGGAGGCGTGATGAGCACGCGAACAGCATCACTTTGCGTTGGATGAATTCTCCCAAAAGCCATCCTTTCGGGTACCAATGTGTTGACGGGCGAACAAACATGCCCGGAACAAAATGCCCGGCCCATAGTTGGAGCAAGGCAGCGATCCTCCCAGCTGCAGATCGGAAATCCCGATCGCCCGCGCCGCACACTCCAACGGCGCGGGCTTGGATCGCTATCTGTACGGCAGGGTGCCAAGCTGTGGACTTGTTAGCTGGCTTTACGAGGATACTCAGCCCGCTGAATGCTATCCTTGCGCCACCGCGTTTTTCGGCGCGAGAGCGCGTGCGGAAACAACACAGGAACCCGATCCGTCCATCTTGTCGGCGGACGATAGAGAGATCGATGGGCAAGAAGATCAAGCAACGCACCGCGTCCCAGGCAGATCGTGAAAGGGCGATTGAAGCGAGCTTTTTCGCGCGCAGGTGCGGCCTCACCAAACACGAGGCACTCAAGATGCTCAGGGATGCTCGCATCAGGATGAACGGGGAAATCAAAGGGCGCTTCGGCGGTCGCAGATAGAGGTGCAATCGCTATTCGAAACGATCGTCGAGCATGATCTTCTTCACCTCCGACACACATTTTGGCGATCCGCGCATTCTGCGGCTCGACCGCCGTCCCTTCAGTTCGTTAGCAGCGCATGACCTGGCGTTGGCTGCTCTTTGGAACGAAACCGTTGGCCCGCATGATGAGGTCTGGCACCTCGGCGACTTTGCAAAGCATTCGCCCGCGACCGTGTCTTCCCTACTGTCTTCCCTCAACGGCCGCAAGCACCTGATCGTAGGCAACAACGATGGCGCAGCCACCATTGCTGCCGCAGCTTGGGCAAGTGTGAGCCACTATAAAGAGCTCACTGTTGACGGCTGCCTTTTTGTGCTTTGCCACTATCCCTTTCGCACCTGGAACCAGATCGGCAAGCGATCTATAAATCTGCACGGCCATTCGCACGGCCGCTTGAAGCCGATGACGCGCCAGTACGACGTCGGCGTCGACAGCTGGAATTTTCGTCCGGTCAATCTTGCTGCCATCAAAGCCAAGCGTCGTCGACCCTAGCGAAACTCACCGTTTGCGCCGGCAATATCTTCAGCAACCGGCTACCAATCGTCCGCGACTCCATCAAGGCAACCCCGATGGGGCCCTGAAAGGCGCTTCCGTACGCGAGATAAAAATTCGGCCGTCCTTTTCGGGGCACAGGGCTCATGGAGGGTCACCCGTTGGGCCAAGGTTTTCGGTCGAAACAGGGCGAGGCTTTGGTCATGCGTTACTCCTTCCGTGCTCCGACTGGCAGGCCGCGGTGGGGTTCTTCCTCCGAACCCGCATCAATCCTTGCGTGGTTGAGTGCTGGGTCGGAGATGGAGTGCTTTCCGATCCACGCCGAACAATTAGCATCGCCTTAACTAATGTAAATGCACCCGATCCGCCGCCGGGTTATGAACCTCCATCCGACCCGGAGGATTTCCTTCATGCCACTCGAATCGTTGATTGACCAATACATCTGTACTCGCAAACGGCAGGGCCTTTTGTCGACGCAGCTTGCCCTTAGAGCCCTGAAGGAGGTTGTTCCGTCACCTTCGGTTTGTGATGGCCATCTCGTGAACATGATCGCCGAGCGCGCTGTTGCCGCCGGCCTAGTGATACACTTCGACCATTCAGGAGAGAACGTCGGCTAAGCGCTTTCTGCGGGCTTGGCGGTGGTCATACGGTGGCCAGCCACGGACGCCTGTCGGCCGGCTCGCGCTCTCCATCAGGTCGAAGGTGAGGGCGGGAAAAGCCAAATGCAGTTCTCGTAGCGACATCTCCGTTGAGCAACATAGAACGGCCGCCAGATATCGGGCCCGTGGCCGTCCAGCCCGCGGTAGGCCACGAGAAGCTGGGTCGCTAATGTTGCGTTCGCAAACAACAAAAGAGCGATGGCCGACGCGCCGTTACGCACCTGTGTGGTTCCAATTTTCCGGCCAATTGAAACCCCAGATCGCACAGCAGTTGGGAAGCGATAGGTGACTGAACCTTCAGCGGACCAAGCCTGCCGGACCGCGATCGCTAGACTGACCGAACACCCGCAGAGGTACAGCTTTCCGCCCTTGCGTGCGCATACCACGGGTGGAAGCAAGGTCACGAAGCCGATCAATGTCAGTCCGAACTCGAGCAGGCGGATATCGACCGCACGGTGCTGAAATTTGCTGGCGGCGTCGTTCAGCTGCTAGGAACGCACCAGCAATGGAACGAGCCCTTCATGGTTCTGGTCGAGATAGCAGACAATGCGGTCGCCGATGCGCTGGAACGTCAGGTCGACTCTCGCTTGGCCGACCGCCAGATGTCGGATCACGATATTGTCGATGCCTATTGGCAGGCGCGGAAATTCTACGCTGATTTCGCGCTTCCAGCCGTCAATACGAATGCCTAGACAGGCCTGTAGGATCATAAAGGCAGAGCCGGCCGACCACGCCTGCGGCAGGCAGGCAACCGGATAGGCCACCGGCGCATCGCTGGCGGCACGGGTGAAGCCGCAAAACAGCTCCGGCAGCCGCATATTGAAGCGGACAGCCGCCTCGAACATGCTGCTCATCAGCTTCACCACGCTGTCGCGCTCCTGATAACGGGCAAGGCCAGAGGCGCAAATCGCCGTGTCGTGGGGCCATATCGAGCCGTTGTGGTAAGACATCGGATTGAAGGGGATCTCGTCGGCGGCCAGCGTACGAACGCCCCAGCCGCTGTGAAAATGCCCCGACAGGAGCTGCGTCGCCATGGCCTGCGCCCTTTCCGCTGACGGCAACCCGACATAAAGCAGGTGACCGGCATTGGATGCGCGAACTGCGCATTGGCTGCCGTCGCCATCGATGGCCAAAGCATAAAAGTCGCGGTCCGGCATCCAGAAATGCGTCTCCACCGCCTTGCGAACCCTCTCTGCCATAGCCGTCCAGTGCGCCGCCTTGTCATCGTCGCCGCGTTTGGCCGCCAATGCCGCCATGCCCTTGTATGCTGCGAAGACGTAACCCTGCACTTCGACCAAAGCGACCGGTCCCTTGGGAATTGTGCCGTCGGCATGGAAGATTGCATCGGCGCTATCCTTCCATCCTTGGTTGAAGAGGCCGGTGTCTGCCGCCCTGCGGTACGTTACGAACCCCTCCCCGTTGCGGGCTCCGACGTCTTCCATCCATGCAGTGGCAGCTGCCAGTGAATCCCAGATCTTATCGACAAACTCCTCATCTCCGGTCCTATCGGCGTAGGCCGAAGCGAGATAGACATAGAGCGGAGTCGTGTCGACGCCACCATAGTATCGACCGAACGGCAGCTCGCGAAGCACGGCCATCTCGCCCTTGCGCGTTTCGTGCATGATCTTTCCTGGCTCCGCGTCTCCGAAGACGGAAGTCTCGGTCGATTGATAGCGGGCGAGAAACGCTAGCACGCCACGGGCAAGCTCGGGATTGAGCCAGAGCATCTGCAAAGCGGAGATGACTCCGTCGCGACCAAATGCCGTTGAAAACCACGGAATGCCAGCATAGGGATACGGTCCCGTCTCGAGGTCGGTCGTCAGCAGCGCGATGTCGGCACGCGTGCGGGTCAGCCAATCGTTGAAAACGCGGCCGGAACTGAAAACGGTCGCGCCCTGGCGGCGCTTCGACCGCATCGCAAATCGAGCTCGCGCAGCGGCTGCACGAAACCGATCACTGGACGGGACCTCTTCGCCGTGGCCGACCTCCAAATACAGTATCCTGTGGTCACGGCTCGGCACCAGAATGAGGAACTCGGCGTGATTTGGATGGAGCCGATCGGGTTTTATGGAAAACGCGATAACCGACTGACGCGCCACATTGTCGAGTCCTTCATACTTAAACGTGACACTTGACTCACCGATCAGCGCGTCATGGGCGCGACCGCGACGGCTCCGCGTGGTGCCGCGCACCTCGAACATATCCCGGAAGTCCGCGTCGAAGTCCAGCTGGACCGGCAACGAGATCTCGCGGGCGGAGTAGTTGGTAAACGTGATGCGCTCGAACATACGGTCCTGCCAGATGAAACGGGTCCGATCGATGTGGATGGCGCTCGCGGGAGCTTCACCGCCGTCTGGCCCGAGCGCGGCGAGATTGGTCAGATTGGCCGTGAACAGGATATTGTCTTGGGACAAGGAAACGCCAAGCAACGAGGGTATACGGCCGCCGATCCACAGCCGGAAGCGCGACAGCACACGCGTGTCATCTCGGAAGAGGCCGTCGCCAGTGCCTCGTATGTCACCATAGCCGTCGGCAACGATGAAGCAGTCCTCATGCTTCAGTGCGAACTGCCGCTGCGGCTCGCGTGGTGCGGATTCGTCGAGTGGCGGGATCGCGAGCGCTGGATCAAGCTTGTGTTCTTCGACTTCCGTTTTCATATCACCCCTCCTGCTGGTGAGACCAGGTGGTTTAGGCGCGTATCTATTCCGGCTGGTGCCGCTGGCGAAGCAGCCGAGTCAACAATGCCTCATTATCCAACCGCATGCTCGCGGTTTGGACCGCAGAGAAGCCTCAACGGAATTATTGGCAAATAGTTGGGGCATAACTTTGACCCGAGTACGGGAGGAGTTCAGGACCCGGTTAGATACAGATGGCCACATCGGTATGTGCTCTACGCCTCTGCCTGATGGGCCAAACGTTCTCGTTTGCCCTCCATCAGCGACCGATATATCTCGACGTATTCGCCACACATCCGCTCGACCGAGAACCGCTGTTCAAAAGTCTGCCGCACCCGTGCACGATCGAGTGCACCTATGCGTCGGGTTGCGTCCACAGCTTCGTCAAGACCGTTTACTATCGATCCAGAGACGCCATTGTCGATGACCTCTGGAACAGCGCCGCGGTTGAAAGCGATCACGGGGGTACCACAGGCCATTGCCTCGATGGTCACCAGTCCAAAGGGTTCCGGCCAGTCTATCGGAAACAGAAGCGCTGTCGCATTCCCTAGAAACTCCGCTTTTTGCGCTTCGTTGATCTCGCCGAGAAACTCTACGTTCGAATTTCCAAGCACCAAGGGTTCAACGCTCTCCTCCCAAAATGATTTATCCACCTTGTCGACCTTGGCAGCAATCTTCAGCGGCATCCCGGCGCGAACCGCGATCTCTATTGCAGTTTGTGGTCCCTTTTCCGGCGAGATGCGGCCGAGAAACGCGAGATAGCCGGAGCCTTTGGCGCGGAAAGGGAGAACATCGCGAGGAAGCCCGTGATGGACCATTCCGACCCAATTGACCGGAGGCATAGGCCGTCGCTGATCCAAGGAGATCGAGACCAAGGGAATTTGACTGAAGGCTGTATAGAGGTCGGCCAGATCGGCCAAGTCAAGCCGGCCATGGAGAGTCGTTACGGTCTGCCGGGCAAAATCTCGGATAATCGGAAAATGAAGGACATCGACGTGGAAATGCAGCACGTCGAATTCATTGGCTCGTTCACGTACGCGTTCGAGCATCAGGATGTGGTGGGGGATATGGTTCTGCACATTGGGATTGAAACGCAATGCAACGTCGCAACATGGCACCAGTTCAGCCGCAGTGCGTGAATCACCGCTGGCAAACAAGGTCACGTGGTGACCTTGTTTGATAAGCTCTTCGGTCAGGTATGAAACTATCCGCTCGGTCCCACCGTATAGCCGGGGTGGAACGGATTCGGTGAGGGGCGCAATCTGGGCTATCTTCATCTTTACACGTTGCGATTTGACATCCTGGAACCTGAAGTCGTTCCTGCGAACGAAACCGGCCGCGTGTGGCCCTTTTGATATCAGGCTCCTCGATGCCAACTCCCGAAAGGCTCATCTGTTCCTTTAGGATCAGCGCATCTTGGCGCTCCTAAAGAGTACCTAGCCAAGGCTCACCGGGCCGGCGTGCCTGTCCAAAATGCGGGTATTTTTCAGAAGTCCAGCTGTCAGCACCCCCAGCACGACGGCGCAGGCTGACAAAGGCAAGGCCGGTCGTGACCAACTCCACCAGAGAAGCTTCGCCAACACGACAAGAGGGCCCTCGCCCCAGTTCCTTTCGAGCTATCGGCAAGCGTTCGAAATTTTCTCGCCTAACGCATTTCGCGATTTGGCCTGACCTTCGCAACGAAAGCCCCTTGCCTACGTTCCCACTGATGCGAAGCTCCACCAGGAGGACCAGATGCCTAACGACAAAAGCAAGCGAGACTTGCATGATCGCGACCAGCTTTACGCGGAGGACGAGACCGAACTCCGGTATTTTGCCCAGCAGAATGGCGTAACGGCCGACCAGGTGCGCCAGCTGATCAAGAGCTTCGGCAATGATCGCGCTCACCTGATCCAAGCCGCAAGGGCGTTGCGAGGGCTCACACCCGCTGGAGCCGACGAGGTGACCAGAGAAGCCCGCCAGCAGATAACGCCTATGCATCTCGGCAACGATGACGAGCGATAGAAATTGGCGGGCGGTCCGGTTCAGCCGCCTTGGGTCCAATGCATTTCGAGGTGCGATTAGATTTTTGCTTGTGCGACCGCGCACCGCCTGCCGGATCTGCGTGTAGCGCTTCCTCGGGATCGTGCCCGTGAAAATGCACATCCGCGTCTGCCGGCGGATCACCGGTATTGCCGCATTTCTCTACGGCGGACACTGGGACAATCTGGACATCAGGGTCTTGTTTCAGAAGAAGCACTCAGGACAACACCTGCAATCTGGCGAGCTCGCTTTCGCGTTGAGCTCGCCATGATGTGAACTTTCCTGCCGTGAAAGTGGCCGCAGGCCGAGCCCGAGGAAGCTCAGCGCCGTCTCGCCGAGATCATGCCGGGTATGGAAATCGTCGCAGTCGCGATCAGGTGCGACATGAAGCCGGGAATGAGGTGCCGACGGATAATGCGGCTGCTGTGCCGCGGGCCACTAGTGGCCGCCATGTGCGATCTGTGCAGGCGTGACCACTCTCGACCTGCCTTGACGCTGTTGCTACCGCCCATGTCGGCACACGACCCACCAAGTCCATCGTTCGCTCTCCCAGATCTCAGCTGCGAATTATCGCCGGCAGCCCAACCCGCTCGATCGCCGGTTGTTCCTGGAAGGAGGCTTGGCCGGTTTCCGCACGCCGGAACTTTGAAACGGCAATCAGGTTAGATGGGTTGACAGCAATGCTTTGAAAGGACTTCCGACAATGACCGACGCAGCACCTCTTCAGCGAAGCCCGGCACAGGCAAGGGGAGATATCGACGCCGGGCGCGAAGGCGACAAGACCCCCGGCTTCGACCCGGCTGCCGCCCCCGTGGAGACTGACGCTGAATCCGCCGGCAACGCTCCGGTGAGAGCCCCGGCTCCGCCGCGTGACACGCCGAAGTTTACCAACGAGGCGGGCTATGCCAACGCGATGCGCCCGCTGAAGGGCCAGCCCCACATCCAGCCACGCAGATATGGCCGGTCCTGATGATTGCCGCGATCGTGGCGCTGGCCGTTATAGTCTTCATCGGTGCAGCAATGCTGCGTTGAACCCATCGATCGAGCTTCGCGACTCAGCAGTGGCTGGACATTTTTGTTCCTGGTCCAGAAAACTGACGTCGCCCGGGTTCAGGCGCGGACATGCGATGCCCATTGACCATGCATCACCAATTCTTTGCCCGAGACGCCGTCATCGTCGCACGCGATATGATCGGCGCCACGCTGTATTTGCACGGCGTTGGCGGCATCGTCGTCGAGACCGAGGCCTATCGCGCCGATGATCCGGCTTCGCACGCCTTCCGTGGCAGGACCGTGCGCAATGGCGCGATGTTCGGTGCTGCGCCAGGCAGCGCGTACGTCTATCGCTCCTACGGCCTGCATTGGTGCCTGAATGCCGTGTGCCTGCCCGGCAGTGCCGTGCTTGTCCGCGCCATCGAACCGCGATCTGGGCTGGATGCGATGCGCGCCAATCGCGGCCTTGACGATCCCCGGCTGCTTTGTTCGGGGCCGGGGCGCCTTTGCCAGGCGCTGGCAATCGACAAATCGCATGATGGGCTGCCATTGGACGAGCCGCCATTCGAGTTCATGGCGCCGCTCGAACCCAGCGCCATCTTGACTGGCCGCAGGATCGGCATTTCCAAGGCTGTCGACGCGCAGTGGCGGT
Source organism: Mesorhizobium sp. M0051 (assembly GCF_040323235.1). Taxonomy (NCBI): domain Bacteria; kingdom Pseudomonadati; phylum Pseudomonadota; class Alphaproteobacteria; order Hyphomicrobiales; family Phyllobacteriaceae; genus Mesorhizobium; species Mesorhizobium sp. M0051. The sequence goes on along the minus strand of NZ_JAMYUT010000012.1, from coordinate 38,026 downwards.
TCGGACTGCGCGGCTCGGGTTATTTGAGTCGCGAATTTTGATGCTGCGCACTACAACGGTATCGGTGTATGTCCCAGGCGCGGGTGTTATCTGCGCGGGCGCGCGGGCATAGACCGTATATGCCTGGTCCATCCCGGTGCCGGTGCCGCTGGCAGTGTCGGTACCGATTGTGTTCCCCAAACCGTCGTCATGCCAACGTCGCTGTATAGCGAATAGCTCACAGGCTTGGTGCCGCTCGTCATCTTTCGGTTGGCGACCGTGGCGCCGGAACCGGCTCCCGCGCTCAGCCCGACTGTGTAGGGGGTCGAGTTGGTGCAGCGAACCGTGACCGAGCCCGTCGAATCGACATTGACGCCAGCACTCCAGCGGAGTCACGCTGGTGGCCGAGACGTTGCAGTTCGCGTCGATTGTCGCGGTCCAGGTTGAACCGCTGCAGATAGCTTGGTGGGTGCCTGTCGCGCACGCTGCCCCGGTCTTGTAGTCGTAGGCGGCCGCCGGGGCCGTGGTCATGGTCCAGACATACGATCCGGGCCAATTGATCGAGAAGGACGCCGTCGCGTCGTCGACGGCTCCGCTCAGTACGTCCACCAAACCGTACGATTGGCGGCCGTGACCGAGCAGCTCTGAGGCCAAGCCCCTTGCAGACCGCAAGCGAAGAATGGCGAGGATTGGCCGCAGCCGGGCTGTCCGGTGAAGCGAACGCCATAGCCGACCATAGATTCTGAAAACTTGCTACAGTGCTCACCATGGTGTCTGCATATCATGGGGCCGAGATACAAAGCAGGCTCAACCGTCGATACGGCCGCGGCATGGGTGCGGCGGTAAGGCGTTAACTCCCTGGGGTGCCACCGTCGAAACGACGACTGCTCGAGGCGCAACCGCGACCTCCAAGGGGTCGGCTGAAATGTTCGTTGTAGCCGCTGTTCTCAGGTCATCGCCTTGAGCGGCATGGGTCTGTAGGCGCAAGGCAGCAGATCGTCGGCTTGTGGATGGCAGGCGATGAGGTAGCACAGTTTTGGCTCTGGCTCCGCGGTATGCCGCAACTGAACCAACGTCCGGTTTTGTGCAATGGCGGAATCATCACGAGCGGCCGCAATGAGGCCGGTACCGGAACGACGGCTTTCGGGAGCGACTGGGATAAAGCCGCCAGTATAGAGGCCCCTCCGAGGCTATGGTGTGCCGCGCCTTAAGTTGTCGGAAGTAAGCAAGGAGCGGGTGCCAAAGTAAATTTTGACAACTTTATATTCTCGAATCTTAGTCACGTGGGTGAGAAATCCGACCCTACGCCAGATCCGTGCCTCGGCGGGTTCAGGAGCACAGAAAATCGTCAACGTCGGCAAGGCGTTGCGGCTTATGGCGGTGACGCTCGTGCAAAGCAGGTCGACGAGGAGGCGGTGCCGCGGTGTTCAACCGAAGAGCGAGCATGCGGCCGACCGCCGCAGGGCCAGCCTTGATATACGCTGCCCAAACAAGCGCGGAGAGGCTGCAGGTGCTTGCCAACGAGATCCACGCGTTACGGCAGCGCGCAAGGGCGGGCCTCGTTCTGCCTCAAGCCGGCCGGTGGGTGCCAAGAATGCCGCGCCGCTGCTATGGCAATATGGGCAATTGATTAGCATATGCCGTACGACGAAGATTAGCGATTGAACCACGAGGCATCCAACAGGCGGCATTCGGGGATCACAACCGGGCTGTGATCGCCCGTGGTGTCTCAGTTGACCGGCCTGTCATTCATGAGTCCGCTGAAGCGATTGACCCGGCGGCGAAAACCGTTGCGCTGAACAACGGTTCGAAGCTCAGCTACGACCGTCTCGTTGTTGCGCCAGGTATCGCATTCAGGGATCGGGCGCTTAGGGGCTATGACGAGGCTGCGATGGAGATCATGCGGCACGGCTGGAATGCAGGGCCGCAAATCAGGCTGTTGTGGAAAGCATGGAGGACGGCGGCCTATAGCAGCCGGCGCCGAGGGCGTTACCAAGTTCGTCCTCGGTTCCATCGGCCGAGGAGTTTCGCCGAAATGGCCGCAAGCGTTCCTAGACTTATTTTCCATCCCAGCGCTCATCCGACATTTAGCGAAACCGGAGCACATCAACCCGAGTGGTCACTCTTGAGCCTGTTCGTGCGATCCATCCTGCGGCCGGAACAATCCTCGTCGCTCGTGGTTTGGATGCACCAAACAAGGAGACCTCTGATGTCTGAATCGCGCGAATGGATGATCCAGTGGCTGAGAGATGCCCACGCCATGGAAGAGCAGGCGGAGACGATGCTGTCTGGACAGTTGAGCCGCATCGAGACCTATCCGGAGCTGAGGGAGCGCATCCGCCTTCATCTCGAAGAAACAAGGCAACAGGCTTCCCGGCTGAAGACCTGCCTCGACCGTATCGATGAAGGATCGTCCACCGTGAAGGACGCGGGCGGCAAGCTCATGGCGCTCGCCCAATCCATCAGCGGCGTGTTCGCCGGCGATGAGGTGATGAAGGGCTCCCTCGCCAGCTACACTTTCGAGCACATGGAAATCGCCTCCTATACAATCCTAATCGCGGCGGCCAACGCCGAGGGCGAGACCGAAATCGTGCAGGCCTGCGAGCAGAACCTCCGCGAAGAGGAGGCAATGGCGGAGTGGCTGAAAAGCCGTCTTGGCCAAACAACCCAGACGTTCCTGACGCGGGCGGCCGCCGACAGCGACAGCGCCAAGCGGTGATGGCCGGGTTGGTTAGCACGAGAAAGGCGACCCGCTCCCGACAGCCGGGACACTGTCGTCCAGGCTGCTCTTCCGTAGTTCTGGAGTTCCGGCGCCGAATTCTCGCCTAGTCGACCGCCGCGTGCTCCTCAAGCCGTCGCTGATACGCAATACCTACCGCAGCCGCGATGGCTAAACCCGCGGCACCAAGAAGCAGCTTGTCTCGCGTCTCCTGATCGCTCAGTGCGCCCTGGACAGCAGATGACGCTTGACCGGCCGCAGCGGCTGCCCCCTCGGCGGCCTCACTGCCGGCCTGCCGCAATTCGTCGACCAGATTCGGCGTCTTGGCGCCCAAATTCCGCACCTTCTCTTTTACGGCGCCAGCCGCTTCCTCCGCATGTTCCTTCACTGTTTCGGCCGTCTTGGCGCTCATTTCGCCGACCTTCTCTGCCAGCTCGACGGATTGCTCCTTCAAGCGCTCTCTGGCGAAAGCGAGAGGGTCGACCTGCCCGTCCAAGCCCGGCTGAATTGAAGGCGTACGCAACAGGCTGAATAGTCCTGCTCCGATCAACGCGGTCGCAATTGGCGGACGGTGAAGGAACCGCCACGCGAGACCAGCCCCAATTACCAATGCGGCGCCAGGATTCGTGGCAGCCTTTGCCTTGAGATCGTCGATGATCTCCAGCGCCGTCGACTGCGCGGTCGATCTTGCTTTCGCGACCAGCGCATCCTTGGCCTCGAGCGCCTCTTGCTTCAGTTCGTCGGTAAACTCGGACACCGTATTTGGCGAGCGCAGCGTCGACAAATCTTCCGCGAGCCTTGCGCGGGCTGCCTCAACGTCGTGTTCGAGTTGGCGGAGATTTGCCTCGCCCATCACGAGCCTCGCTTTCCGCTGGACTGGCCGGATTTGCCGGACCGGGAAGCACCCGGCCGTTGTGACTGATCCGAATTGGCCGATTTATCTGTCGACCGGCCCATGCTACCCGGGGCCGATTGGCCGCGCGATATGCCCGAGGTCGCGGACGGCGACTCAGCCGACCCGGCTTGCTGTTCGCCCGACAAGGTGCTGCCGAACTCGCCAGCCACTTCGCTCACGACATCCTTGAGGCCATCAGCATTAAGGCCGCGCTCCTCGGCAGCGGTCCTGAGCCTTTCGCGCGCCTTCACCGTCGACTCCTTCAACCGTTCGCCGACTTTCTCGGCGCTGTCCGTCAACTGCTCTCCAGCTGGGCCGAGTGTCCGCTTTTCAAAATCCGTGGGGCGGATGGCTGCAGCGACAGCTGCCCCTGTGGCGAGGCCGAGCAGCGCCAGCGTCAGTGGCTGCTCTTCGACTACGCGGTTCACCGTCTCTTGGAAAGTTGATTGGGCCCGTCGCGCGACCCGCTCCGATGTCTCAGTGACGTTGCGTCGCGCCTCGTCGACGTATTCCGACGCGAACGAAGTGTAAGCGCTGGCCGTGGCCGCGACCTTGCCGCCGAGGTCCGAGGCATGCTCCCGTGCATTGTCTGCCGTCTCCGAAGCGTCCTCCGTGCTTTTCGACCGGCGCCCCTGGCCGGCGGTGTTCGAGGACGTTGGGTGAACGCTTCGCTGGCCCTTACTTCCGCGGGTTTCATCAGCGTGATCAAAGCCGCCGCTGGCCCATGCCCCCCTGCGGCGCATCAACAGCGCGCAGCCGGCTGCAACGAGAAGAAGGCCTTCCGGATTGTTTTTGGCGGCTCCGATGAGCCATTCCGCCGTTCCGATGTTGGGCATATGCGCTTCGCGGCTCATGTTAGATGCTCCTTGGTTATCGATATATCCTGTTTGATCTGATGGATTGAGCGCGTGGGCGTCATCTCCTTTTGCGCATCCATGCGGCCCTTGTAGTAGGCGAGTGCTCCAGCTGCGGCCACGACGCCGGCAACGATCAGGCAGGACCAGTGCATTACGATCCCAAAGCTAGCTATCCAGAAGACGACGGCTTGCACTGTCAGCAATGCAGCGATCAGCCCAAGCACCCCGGCAGCGGACATCCAAATGCCGGCCCGAAGCTTGGCAAAAACGTTTTCAGACAGCTCCGCCCGGGCCAGCCGCAGCTCCTTTTGCACGAGGTCGGCAAGATCCGCCGCGGCGTCGGATAGTGCTCGTGGGAGCGTGGAATTCTTGAGCTGATCATGTGCCATTAAATTCGCTCGCTGCTTGCCGGTTGCGCCCGCGCACGGACTCATTGGAGCGTGACGACGCCGGCGGCGCGCTCTTCAGCGTCCGAAATGTCAAAAACCCCGCAAGGGCAGCAAGCCCAAAAACCAATCCGGGCTGGCGCCTAGTCAAATCGGAGGCGGCGCGGACCAGCTGATCGACCGACTGGTCCCGCAGATCGTCTGCGTAACCATCGATCCTGTTCGCAAACGTACGAACCACACCGGCGACTAAGGGCGCGCTTTCGTCGAGGTCCTCGGCTGCGCGTTTCGTCGAACTCGCGAGCTGGCCCATCACCTCGGCACTGCTGCCGACCTGACGGTCGAGCATTTCCTTCACCTGGTTGGTAACTGTTGACGCACTATCCGAGGCCGCCTCCTTGGCCGTATCAACTGCTTGTTGAGCCATGTCGGAGGCTTTCGAGAACGCGTCGCTCACGGTTGCCCCAATGTCCTTGTTTGCAATGTCCTCATCAGGTGTTTTGGTCGCGGATTCTCGTTCCTTGTTTTGTCTGTTCATGGTTTCCTCCATTGACAGGCAAAACTGCGGCAAAACCTTTTAGTTCCGTGGAGCTGCTCAAAGAAGCTACCCTTGCGCGCGGATACGTCTCAGCACAGTCCAAAGTGCTTCCACGAAAGTGGCTTCCCGGCTGTTTCATAGGAGCCAACCATCACCGGTCTCGCCTCGCGAAGCTATCGGCAGCGATCCCTGCGGCAGCCCGGACCAAGGAGCGGTATTTCGCCGTCCAGTCATGCCCCCGGCGGTAGGGTCTCAGTTTGGGTTTCGGCTGTGGTTGGAAGCGGACTGCTGAGACCGGACCTAGCGGCTTGCCCCGCCACCCGGGCTATCACGGGGTGGCGGGCCTCCGACTCCCCCCGTGGTGTGGACGCGCCGTGACGACTATCCCTAGGTAGTTGCCCGCCGTGCGTGTATCGACTGCACATTCGCCGCGGAGGTGCGTAGTCTGCGCCGTTGAACGGACACCGATAGGCCCGACAAGTACGCTGGATATTCGTGGAGCCGGCTTTCCGTGCCACCACGCGACGGCAGGGTGGATAAAAGTCGGCGTTCCTTTCAATTTGCCACTCAGAGGCCGACCTGCCGCAGTGGGTCTCGCGGTGAAGCGGTCTCCCGACTCGAACCCCCGATGGCGAGCGAACGTTTCCGATGATCACGTTTGTCCCACAGCGTGACCGGGCGTCCCAATCTCTTTCATAAGCACGCGCAATTCGGCCGGAGGAATAAGACAGAAAGTTCGAAGAGCTTCCAAGAACCAAGAACCCCTAGGCAAACCGAACGCGGCGGCGGACAATGAAGGTCACGGATATCTCGGCGGACATCCGCGTTGGCGCGGTCAATATCGTCGGCAGAAGAGCGTCCGAAAAGGGCTATCGGCGGCTCCGTCGGGGGAACGAAAAAGAAGGGAAGCAGAACGTGTGCGATTTTTGCACGCAACATCTCGTAACTATCGGATTTTATTACTATTCCGCCCCATCCAGCATGGGTGCAATAGCCAGGCTATGGTCTTGATTTTTCAGCATTTTTTCTTTAACATCAATTTGGTAGACGCAAGCGCGGCCACGCCACTTTACGCCAGAATACGACCCTTTTCGCCACGTTTCGATCTTTCAGTGCACACGGAGCGCACACGAAAAAATGGCCACCTACACAAAACTCTCGTCCGGCTCCTGGCGTGTGCAAGTCCGTCGCAAAGGTCGCTACGCCAGCGAGACCTTTCTGAGGACGCACGACGCTGGGCAACCGAAACCGAGCGCCAAGTCGATCGCGGTGAGACGCCGACAAAGTCCCGTATAGCGCGCCTGAAAACCTTCGGCGAACTCCTCGACCTTCATATCGACGACATGTGCGATGTAGGCAAGTCCCCTCGCCGCTCCAAGGCCGCAGCCCTCGATATGCTCCGAAGACATCTGGGGAAGTGCAAAATAGTAGCCCTGGATCGCGAACGGCTCATTCGTTTTGGTCGGGACCGGGCCGACCAAGGCGCCGGACCGATGACTCTCGGTATCGACATCGGCTCTATAAAACTCATTCTGGCTCATGCCGCTGCAGTTCACGGCCTGCCCGTCAAGGTCGAACCAGTCGATCTCGCGCGTATCGCCCTCAAGAGACTTGGCCTCATTGGGAAAGGCCACCAGCGCGACAGACGGCCGACGCAGGATGAACTCGACAGGCTCATCGGTCACTTCGATGCAAACCCTCGTCAAATTGCTCCGCTTAGCCAGATCATACGTTTCGCCGTCGCAACCGCGATGCGCCAGGAGGAGATCTGCAAGGTGCGTTGGTCCGACCTGGAATCTCGCACGCGGATGCTTCTTATCCGTGATCGGAAAGACCCTCGGAACAAGAACGCCAACAATCAGCGCATACCGCTATTCGCGGCAACTGGATACGATGCTTGGGCCATTGTCGAGGAGCAGCGGGCAAAGCGTAGCAACGACGATGATCGAATTTTCCCATTCAATCATAGGTCAGTCGGCACCGCCTTCCGTCGGGGATGCACTGACCTGAGCATCCACGACCTACATTTTCATGATTTGCGGCACGAAGGAACGAGTCGGCTTTTCGAGGCCGGATTCACGATCGAACAAGTTGCGCTGGTAACTGGGCACAAGGACTGGAAAATGTTGAAGCGCTACACCCATCTGAAGCCGGAGGCTCTCCACGCGCTGTTGGCAGCGCGCGCCGCATAGATGTGAGTGTCAAAAGGTTCTTCACGATAGAACAAGTCGCTTTGGTCACGGGGCACAAGGATTGGAAGATGTTGCGTCGATATTCGCATATCAAGCGGAAACCCTGCACACGATCCGAGTTGCGAGGGCAGCCTAGTGAGAGGCGAGATCGAATACGGCCTCCGGATCGCTGGGCATTATAAGATCCAGCAATGGTCTTAGGACTGCCAGCGTCACCAACCCGCATCAGCGTGGCGGAGTTGTCGGCGATGAGCTTGCGTTGATCTGTGAGGTTGGCTAGCTGTGAGCGGCTATCGTCCTACCCTATTCGGTCGGGCTCACGGCGAACAGAAACTGGCCGGCCGAGAAGCTCTGCATCGTTAGAAGCGCTGGTTTGCATCTCACTCGCCCGCACAGTCGGCCTTGATCGGATATTATGTTAGTCGTGCCCGGGTCGTGCGCGGCGTCGCCAGGAGCAGACTAGTTTCGCTGCCCGTTATGCCGGCTATGAGCCGGATGCGCCGCAGCACCGCATCGAAATCGGTCAGTGATGCGGTCCCAAGCTCGACCACCAGGTCCCAGCGGCCATTGGTGGTGTGGATGGTCGAGACTTCAGGGAAGCCGCCCAGCGCCCGGACCACGCGGTCAGCGGCGTGGCCCTCAATCTCAATCAGCATGATACCTCGGATGCGCTGATCAACGGCGTCGGCGCGCAGCACCACCGTGTAGCCGATGATGTCGCCGGATCGCTCCAGCCGCTCCATCCGTGCCCTGACTGTGGCGCGCGAGACGCCGAGGTCGACGGCGAGGTCAGACACGCTGCGCCGCGCATCATGCCGAAGCAAGGTCACGAGCCGTTCGTCCAGCGCATCCATCGGGATTACCATTTTGGTCAATTTCGCTGCTATTACGATAAACAATGCTTTTCGAATTGCCAATTCTGCCTGTTCATATCGCCGGCTCGCCATGATCTCCTCGCGGGTCATTCGAACTTGGTCAGCGGGAAAACAAGACAATGCGTTGCAGAATCGTCGGGGCGCCAGTGCAGGATGGCGCTGGCAGGATGGGATGTGAGATGGGGCCAAGTGCGCTCAGGACGGCCGGACTTGCTGAAGTGCTGTCCGGCCTCGGCCACGCTGTCGAGGATATGGGGGCCGTCCAGGCAACTCCGGCGAGGCGCGTCGTGCATGGCAATTTGGCACTGAAGGCCTTGCCCGAGATATCAGCCTGGACATCCGCGATTGCTCACGCCGCCTATGCCGCGAGCGAGGACGCCATGCCTATCTTTCTCGGCGGCGACCATTCGATATCCGCCGGGACCGTATCGGGCATAGCCCGCCGCGCTGCCGAAGCCGGACGCCCGCTGTTCGTGCTGTGGCTCGACGCGCATCCGGACTTCCACACGCTCGACACCACCGCCAGCGGCAATCTGCACGGCGTTCCGCTCGCTTACGCCAGCGGCCAGCCAGGTTTTAGCGGCTATTTTCCGGATCTGCCGGCTGCGGTCGATCCCAAGCGCATCTGCACCATGGGCCTGCGCAGTGTCGACCCGGCCGAGCGCCACGCGCTCAACCAGGCGGGCGTGACCGTGCACGACATGCGCGCCATCGACGAGCATGGCATCGCGCCGCTGCTGCGCGCCTTTCTGGCGCGGGTATCTGCAGAGGACGGGCTGCTGCATGTCAGCCTCGACGTTGACTTCCTCGACCCGTCCATTGCGCCGGCTGTCGGCACCACGGTTCCCGGCGGCGCGACGTTCCGCGAGGCGCATCTGGTGATGGAGATGCTGTCCGACAGCGGCCTCGTCTCCAGCCTCGACCTGGTCGAGTTGAATCCCTTTCTGGACGAGCGCGGCCGAACCGCGACGCTGATGGTCGACCTGACGGCGAGCCTGATGGGCCGCCGCATCATGGACCGCCCCACCCGCAGCCATTCCGGGAGCTTTTGATCATGGCCACGGCAAAGTTGAACATCGTCCCCTTCGTCAGCGTCGACCGGATGATGAAGCTGGTGAACGCCATCGGCGTCGAGCGCTTCCTGACCGAGCTCGCCGGCTACATCGAGCAAGACTTCCGTCGCTGGGAACTTTTCGACAAAACGCCTCGCATCGCATCGCACAGCCATGACGGGGTCATCGAACTGATGCCTACAAGCGATGGGCGGCTCTATGGCTTCAAATATGTCAACGGCCATCCCAAGAACATGCGCCAGGGTTTGCAGACGGTGACTGCCTTCGGCGTGCTCGCCGATGTCGGTAGCGGCTACCCGATGCTGCTCACCGAGATGACCATACTGACGGCGCTGCGTACCGCCGCCACATCCGCTGTCGCGGCCAAGTATCTGGCGCCGGGCGGCGCGCGCACCATGGCCATCATCGGCAATGGGGCCCAATCGGAATTCCAGGCGATCGCCTTCAAGGCGCTGACCGGCATCGACAGGCTCAGGCTCTACGACATCGATCGATCGGCCTCGCGGAAATGCGCGAAGAACCTGGCTGGCATGGGATTTGACATCACCATCTGCGCATCCGGGCAGGAAGCGGTTGAAGGTGCCGGGATCATCACGACCGTCACCGCCGACAAACAGTGCGCCACCATCCTCACCGACAACATGGTCGGCTCCGGCGTCCACATCAACGCCGTCGGCGGCGATTGCCCCGGCAAGACCGAACTGCACAAGGACATCCTGCTGCGCTCCGAGATTTTCGTCGAGTTCCCGCCGCAGACACGCATCGAGGGCGAGATCCAGCAGCTGGATCTCAACCATCCGGTGACCGAACTCTGGCAAGTAATCGCCGGCAAGATGCAAGGCCGGAGAGACGCCAAGCAGATCACGCTGTTCGATTCCGTCGGCTTCGCGATCGAGGATTTTTCGGCCCTGCGCTATGTGCGCGACCAGTTGCAAGCGACCGGTCTCTACGAGGAGCTCGATCTGCTGGCCGATCCCGACGAGCCACGCGACCTTTTCGGCATGCTGCTGAGGGCAGCCCTGAAGCCGGCCGCATAAAAGGCTCGCTTAAAACTGCAGAGACGGTATGGTTCCCATCAGAGGTCACCACGGGCGACCCTACGTTTCAGGTCGACAGCGTTCAGGAAGACCACGAGACCATCGGCATACTCCATGTCGAGGTCGACGGCTTGGTGGCCTTCGTACACACGCGCCGACCCCCCGTGCCCATCAGGTTCCACGACAAGAGGCACGGCCGGTTCCGTGCGTTGGCAGCTCGCGGCAATCCCTATCTGCGTGGTCGTCCCATGCAAAAAGCCCGTCGCTTCGGGGGAAAGCGACGGGCTTTTGTAGGGCGGTATTGTAACATAGCCGCTCCGTAATGATGACTGGCACCGGTGAACATTCGATTAAAAAGCCCGCCAACCTTTCGGCTGACGGGCATAGCTAGGACTGGCTAGGATCTACCCAGCACCGGCTTGGTATCTTGGCAGAGCAGTTGATTGCAAGATCAGGCTGGCACAATTTTGGATTGGACGGCTGAATCAAACGCCCGGCGACGGAAGCCCGAGAGTAGGCCCGCGCCCAAGCTCGGGGCAAAGGCGGGCCCGGCCAAGGGTCGCGCACCTTGACCAGCAGCGAGGGGTGCTGCCGCCAGAGAAACCAGTCGCTAAATATTAGATTCCGCTAATGTGATCAAAAATGCCCACACCCGACATAAGCATGGGTGGGCGGGTCTTGGAGTGGCTAGGAATCAACCCAGCACAGGTCAACGAGCGGCGGAGGGCTGGTTGCGCTCATCGTTCACCGGCATTTTACCTTACGCGACGTTTCCCGGGCGTTGACGGCATGGTAAGCCGACCACAAGGACGCGGTGCGGTTCGATCGGGAGATGGGGGCATCACTCGGTCGGGCCAGGCTCAGGCAGGGCTCCGCGTCCGCACCATTTCAAAATTCGGGCATAGGTCAACGAGCGGCGGAGGGGTTGGTTGCGATCACCTATTGCGCCCGAAATTTTCGTGGACCGCGTAGCCTTGACGCACCGCCTCCGTTGGCAGTTTCTCCATAACCTTCCGCTTGGATTCGTCGATCGCAATCTCCCGGCGAATTGCCAGCGCACGACGGATTATGGCGGGTCCGCCCTCCTGCCCAATTGCGCTTGCACCTTCATTGCTGTGCGGTGCCGCGCCCGAACTGGTTCATGCAGAGTTTCCTGACCCATGCGCCAGCCGCGTTCCATCGTAACTTCTTGTCTTGTGCACCTGGTGCGCTTTGCTGTAGCGAGGCTGCTGACGCAGATCGGGCTACGGCACCTGAAGAGCAGATGAAAGGTCGGCCAAATGCCTGAAGATCTTATCGAGTCCGACGTGGAATTGCTGGAGATGACCGCTGACATCGTTTCCGCCTATGTCAGCAATAACCCGGTTCCAGTTGCGGAACTCGCCCGCGTAATTGCCGATACCTATGAGGCGATCAGCAAGCTGCAGGGCGCGCGCCCACCCAAAGCGGAAGAGAAGCCTACACCCGCTATCCCGATCAAGAAATCGGTGACGCCCGATTTCATCATCTGTCTGGAAGACGGCAAGAAGTTTAAATCGCTCAAGCGGCACTTAGGCACCCACTACGATCTGACGCCAGATGCGTACCGAGCGAAATGGGGCCTGCCCTCCGATTACCCAATGGTTGCGCCGAACTATGCCGCGGTGCGATCCGCGATGGCGAAGGCGATCGGCCTGGGACGGAAGGCCGTAGAGCCTGAACCCGTAACGTTGCCGGCGCCGGCCAAGCGCCGCAAGATCGGCATCAAGACAACCTGACATCCGGGCTATTTTGCACAAAAGCCCGCATTCTGTTCAAATCTTCGCGCTGAAAATTCTCGGCCAGCGAATCCTCCTCGATCGGGACCGCGCTGTGAGCGTCGCTGACAACGCAGGGAACTGGCTCGGTCTTGATCATGCGCTTCTGCTTGACCAGCAGTTCCAGCGCGCGATAGCGGCGCCCGCCAGCCGGCACCTCAAACATGCCGGTCTCGTTACCCTCGCCATCCAGCACGGCCGGACGTTGAGGCTCTGGAGCAGGCCGCGCCGTGCGATCGACGCGGCGAGGTCCTCTATCGTTTCCCCGCGCTTGATGCGCCGGACATTGGACTGGCTCAGCATCAGCTTGTTGAAGGGGAGGTCACGTGAAGCGTTGAGGGTGATCGTCTGCTTGGGCGTAGCCATGGGATTATCTCCGCGACGGGGCGACCGAGACTCTCTCGACCTCCAACCCCGTCAAAAAAGACGGGCGCAGCCCTCTCACGAGGACTGCGCCGCACACCGAAGATCCAGAGGGGGACAGGGCCGCAGACACGACTTTGCGCATCTGCGGCTTTGCGGATTTCAAGGTGAGATCTCACTTGCCGTCCCGGCCATGCTGGGCGGCGTGGTAGAGATGCGTTCGGCTCGCGAAGGTTTCCGACCCGGCGGGCGGCCTCTGCCCAGACCGAAATCGGCAGGTCGGTGCCAAAGAGGATGTCGCGCTCGATGCCCATGCCGAAGGGCAGCCGGATCGAAGTCATCTCAAGGACACGAGAAACTGCCCTGCTCCGGATAGCCGAGATCGGCGAGACCGAACATGGTGTCGCCATCGGCATCCAGCGCGATTGCGAGTCAGGCTCCTTCGCCGAGTGGATTGAAGAACTTCACGACCGGCACGTGTTCGGCGTCGCGCCCGCGGCTGTAGCGAGCAGGCACGCGCAGTTCCTCGGTGAGAACGATCATGCCGCCCTCCTCTCGATCTCGGCCTCATCGACGTCGGCCCGGTCTGCCCTGGCTGCACCGTCAGGTTGCGGCAGGAAGGCGAGCAACCAGTCGGCCGCCTTGCTGGCCTGGGAGGCGGCACGCACGATGGCGCGGTTGTCTTCGCGCAGGACCTCGAGCCAGGAGGCCAGGTAATCGGCGTGGCGCACGGTCGGCACAATACCTAGCGAGGCGCAGCAGAAGGCCGCGTTCATTTCGGCGACCAGTTCCTCGAAAGCATATTGCTTTGTGCCGAAGGCGCCGCCGAGGTCACGGCCGACGCGGGAGGGATGGCCGGTCGCATGCCCAAGCTCGTGCAGGGCGGTGCGGTGCCAGTCGATGGTCTGGAAATACGCCTGCGGAGGTGGCACCTGCACGTAGTCGCGCGCCGGCACATAATAGGCGCTATTGCCGCCGATGCGGAAATCGATCCCTGTCGCCTTGATCAGTGCGTCGACAGCCGGTTCGATCAGTCCGGGCTCTGGTGCGGGCGGAAACACCGCCAGATCGTCGGGCAGATTTTCGCATTGCGCAACGTTGAACACGGTGAAGCGCTTCAGGAACGGTATCGCCTGGGCTGCCTCGCCGGTCTCCCGCGCGCGATTCTTCTCGTCGTCAGGGATGAAGCGGTCAGCATAGACGACGGTGGTCCCGTGTTCGCCCTTGCGGACATGGCCGCCCAGCGATAGCGCCTGGCGGAAAGTCAGCCAGCCCTGGACGGGAAAGCCATGCTCGACGACCGCACCCCACAGGATTAGCACGTTGATCCCCGAATAGGCGCGGCCAGAGGCGGCATTGGCCGGCATGGCGAGGGATGCTTGCGTCGCCGCCGTGCCCCAGGGCTGCACCCAGGGAAAGTGCCCAGCTTCCAGCTCGGCGATGATCTTGTTCGTAATATCGTCATAGAGGCTTGTCCGGTCGGCGCCGGCGCGAGCGTAATGTCTGGACATCGCGTTTCTCCGCGACGGGCCCCGGAGGCCTCTCCTCCAGCTCTCAACCCGTCACGGCAAACCGGTCCGTACTCTCACTCTAGAGGGCGTGGCCGGGGCCTTGAAGGGGAACGCTCCCGAACTTGGGGCAAAGGCGGTCCGCGCCAAATCAGCAAATGTCGCTGACCATCTAGTATCGTTGTACTACCGGACTGCGTGGCGGATGCGGTCGGTAAGCGTTTGTTCGACGTCGAAATATCCTTCCCAGGCTTCGGGCAACTGAGCCCGCGCGGCGGCGGCGAAAACATCGAAACCGTTGGCGCTTTCGCAGGTGGGCAACTCATCCCAGCTGACGGGCACCGCGCACGACGCCCCCGCGCGTGCCCGAGTCGACCAGGGGCAGATTGCAGTGGAGCCCTGGCCGTTGCGCAGGTAATCGAGAAACATTCGGCCCTTGCGCTTCATCTTGCTCATGTTGGCGACGAAGCGCGACGGATCTGTGCGGGCCAGCAGTTCGGCGAAGTTCTTGGCAGAAGCTCTTGACCTCGTCCCAGTCTGCCTTCGGCAGGAGCGGGACGACCACATGAACGCCCTTGCCGCCGGACAGCAACGGCCACGACTGCAGTCCAAGCGCTTCCAGAATGCCTCGAATGTCGAGGGCTGCCTGCTTGACGGCAGCAAAGCCCAAGGCCTCGTCGGGGTCGATGTCGAAGATCATGCGGTGCGGCAGATCCGGCTGCTGGCGACGGCTTCCCCAGATGTGGAATTCGAGCACGTTCATCTGGACACCTGCGATCAACCCAGCCAGGTCATCGACCCACAAGATGCGGCTTTCCTTACCGGACATCTTCTCCAGCTGGCCGTCATGGATGGCCTTGGGCATGCCTGGCAGTCTGTGCTTCTGAAAGAAGGTCTGCTGCAGGTCGCCGTCGGTATCGCGCACCAGCGACAGCGGCCGATCCTGGATGTGCGGCAGCATCTTCTCGGCGACCACGGCGTAGTAGGCGGCGAGCGTTGCCTTGGTCACCTTGGTGCCTGGATACATGACCTTGTCTGGATGCGTCAGCTTGACGCCGACAGCAGCGGCGATCTCCTTGCCGATTCCCGGATCGAGGGCCGGCGTTTTCGGCATTTCCATCAAACCTGGTCGGCCCGCTTGTCTTCGCGCATGCCCTCAAAGCTTGGATGCCGCAAGCTGCCGTCCGGTGTCACTTCGGCATAGGTAACCTCTGCAACAAGCTCGGGCTTCACCCATTTGGCACGTCGGGCAATGTCTCTCGGAACGGAGGCGAAAGCCGGTTTCTCAACACGGCGTTTCTCGAGCTTCGCGAGGATGTCCTTGCGCATCGCCTCGGTGAACCCCGTGCCGACGCGGCCGCGATAAATGAGCTGGCCATTGTCGTAAGTGCCGAGGATCAACGATGCCATGCCACGCCCCGTGTCACTTGGGCGATAGCCGCCGACAACGAATTCCTGTCGCTTCGTGCACTTGATCTTGAGCCAACTCCAGGTGCGTTCGCCGACGTAGGGGCTGTCGGCGCGCTTGGCGATGACGCCTTCGTGACCGCCCTGGCACATGGCGTCAAACACCCTTCTGCCTTGGTCGACGATGTGGCTGGAGAATTGCAGGCTGTCGTCAGGGCGGCGCGCGCCCAGCAGGGACTCAAGTCGCGCCTTGCGTTCGAGGAGCGGCTGGTTCGACAGATCTTCGCCATCCAATTCAAGCAGATCGAAGGCGTAGAACTTGAGGAGCATACCCGCGGCAATGCCGGTTTTCAGCATGGAGAAGTTCGTACGGCCCTGGCTGTCGATGGCAACGATCTCACCATCGATCAGAACCGCGCCTTTGGTCAGATTCTGAAGCGGCGGCAAGATGACCTTGAACTGTCGGGTCCAGTCGTGGCCATTGCGGGTATAGACGACGACATTCGAGCCGGAGATGGCGACTTGGGCACGATAGCCGTCGAACTTCATCTCGAAGAGCCAATCCTCGCCCACCGGTATGTGATCTGTCAGCGTGCATAGCTGGAAGGGACGAAACTTCGGGAGCCGATATGGAGGGACAGATTCTGAGTCTCTGCGCCGTGTGCGGCTTTTGCTGAGGGTGCCGTCTACAGCCGACATGCGGAACTCGGATACATAGTCCGATTCAATACCCTGCCCGGGATTCGGTTCCATGCCCAAGCATCCCGCGCCGGCGACTGTCGGCGCTCAAAGGAAGAACGGCGTATAAGCCGCAGTCCTGCGCGCGGCCGCAACAGCGGACCATTGTCGCGCGCAGGACGGAGGAAATTCGCCCCCGCCGCGGGCGGTGAACGGGACAGCCGTAGGAGCGTCAGCATAGCGCCGGCCGCAGGACGGGACGCGGGACCGACTGTCCCCGTCCGCGGTGGTCCGCATATTTTAGTCGACGCCGACCGCGGAGATGGCGCGGGATTTCCGGCCCTCGACAGTCCGGCCGCTGACCGAGATCGGATTGTCCCAAACCAGAGCCGAGTTGGCCTGGACGAAATCGATGAGGTCGTGGATCCCTTCACCCCTCAATTGCGTGGCAGCTTGTGAATTTCCAACCTGACAGGCCCGCCTCTGTCACAACTCGTGCAGAAGAGCGCTCGCTCGACCGAACTGAACAGAGCGCCTTTTCCATAGCGCTCAATGAGGCCGGCTGGCTCCACCGTTGCATGGTGCGAACACGATCTGCACCAAGCCCGCAATACATGCCATTCGCGAAGATCGCCGAGCGCCACATCCAGGCCCGCGTGAACGCTGCCATCGACTATGGCCTGCGGTGGGATCTTGACCTCGCCTGGTGTCAGGATTTTCTCCATCACATGTCGGCTGTTGTAGTGGATCAGCAGCATGCCCGGGCGGCGCCGGATGGCGGCCTGCCAGGCTGCCTGGCTCACCGTTGAATCGGGGGAGCGAAATGGTTTCTGCCAAAGCCTGCTCCTCGCGCTCCCAGACCTCGATCCGAAAATTGTCTTCCGCGGTTGTTTCCATAGCGTCGCCGGCCAGCGCGATTGACGCCGGGCCCGTCCCTTTGCTGCTCCAGATCACGCTGAAATAAGGAACATATTCCTCCCTCGTCAAGGGGACGCTTGATTCTTTGTTCTCATTTTGTTCACATCGGCAGGATTAGGTTATAGGAGGCGAACCATGGAACTTCGCTTGAACATTGACGACGCAACACCCCAAGAGCTCGCACGTGGAATCGCGGCAGCCGAAGCAGTATTTGAACGCGCCGGCATTATGGCTTTGCAAGGCGCGGAAGGACTGTTCGCGTTGGAAGGCTGGGATTTCAAAGGCTTTCCTGAAGACGACAAGCCTACCGAGGACGAAGATCGGACCGCCACAGTCTGGATGGAGGCCGACAAGGCCGCGGTGACCGCATGTTGTGCTGGATGGTCGGAAGTTCCACACCATCAGGTCATGGAACTGATCAACGTTCCTCGGACGAAGCTGCAAGCCGAAGCGGTTCCAGATAGCTGGCCAGAACGGAAGCAGCTCTATCCTGACGTCGTCAAGCGGCTGGAGATCACGAGCGGCCCGGACCGCCAGATCGATTTCGATATTGCTTTCGTTCTCGGTTGGGTTCCCGAGCGGCCGACCCTGGACCGGGTTGAGCCGCTTTCGGAGCTGGAGACCGTATCCCCCTCTTCACCAGCGACCTTGCCCAGGTCGAAGAGATGCTCGCAAAGCGCTCAAGGACTGGACAATCGAGATCGACCGGGACCCCTGTGATGCCCCCCGACCCGGCGGCCAGCGATGACGATGATGAATTGCGCATGGCGGCATGGCGTGATTTCGAGGGCACCTTGCATATGGAGAAGCCGCCGGCAAATCCCGCAATCGCGCTGACGCTGGCAATGATGCGCGGCCAATCAATGCATTTCGAATAGTGGTCAAACGCAGTCGGGGCTCACCGACGCCATCGGTGATCGACCGCGACTGGCCGCACCAGATTGCGCTGCCGGATGATCTCTGCACCGACCGGAACTTCACCATGATCGCGAAGTTCTGCCAGGAATGAGGGCTTAAGCACCAGACGCGCTATGTACAGGCGATATGGCCGAACCGCAAATATGAAACCTATCGGCTCCATTGCTTCAGCGATGCCGCATCGGCAGAGGCGTTCCTTGATCACTTCGAGGGGCTGATGTTCGATCCGAGGCGGGATCGGGAGAATGGAAAAGTGCGAGGCGTCTGGCGCCGCACGGGCGAATACACGCCGGTGCTCGATCTCGGTGGCTTGCCGAGCGCGAGGCCGACCTGCTGCCGGTCGGATACTTCCACGTCGTATTCACGCTCCCCGCCGAGGTCGCCGACATCGCATTCCAGAACAAGGCGGCGGTCTACGACGTGCTGTTCAAGGCGGCATCGGAGACGATGCTGACGATCGCCGCCGATCCGAAGCCCCGTCAGCCTACCGCGTCGTGGATGGCATCAAACAACATGCGTGCCGAAAATGGTTGGAGTTGCTGGCCGACGCCTTCGTCAAATTGACCGACCAGGAACAGCTGTCGCGCGAGACGGTGCGTCGGCGTTGGCCGAGAACGATCTCAAGCCCTGGCGCAAGGACATGTGGTGCATTCCCAAGGTCGACGCCGAGTATGTCGCGCGCATGGAGGATGTGCTCGACCTCTACGCCGAGGCGCCGGATCCACAGCGGCCGGTCCTGTGCTTCGACGAAAGCCCGACCCAGCTCATCGGCGAAGTGCGGCAGCCGATCCCGGCCGCGCCGGGAAGGCTGGAGCGGCATGACTTCGAATACAAACGCAATGGCACTGCCAACCTGTTCGTCTTCCTCGATGCCCACCGATCCTGGCGCAAGGTGAAAGTCACCGAGCGGCGCGCCGCTCACGACTTTGCCCACTGCATGCGCGACCTTGCCGATATCTATTATCCGCAAACCGAGTGCATCCGCGTCGTCCTCGACAATCTGTCGACCCACACGCCCGCCGCACTCTACCAGCTGGAATTCCATTACACGCCAAAGCACGCCAGCTGGCTCAACATGGTCGAGATCGAGATCGGCGTCCTGCGCAGTCAGTGCCTCGACCGCCGCATCGAAAGTCGTGACAGCCTCATTGCCGAGGTCGCCGCGTGGGAAAACCAGCGAAATAACAGCGGCGCCCGCATCAATTGGATGTTCTCAACCGAACAGGCCCGCCTCAAAATGGCTAAAGCCTATCCAAAGCCCACCGGCAAAGAGTCATAATCCTGCAGAGCCACTAGAACCGAAACACGATCCCGGCCCGCCTGCGGTAGCACCTGACGCGCCGGCGGCCATGTCGCCAGTAACTACGGCAGACCCTTCTCCAGCCCCGCCGGCGGTGGTGGCGGCGGCGATAGTGGCCGTAATCTGGGTCGTAATAAGGGTCGTCGTAGCGCCGATGGTAGACCGGCTCCACTTCCGCCTGAGTACCTTCGTCATCGAAGGTCGGTGAGTCTGGCGCGTCGAGTTCATCGAGAATGCCGCTTTTGGCCCCTGGAACACCTGCCACTGCGTCGATAGGCCGAACCGCGCTTGCAAAGGCCGCTGCCCCTGCAATGCCAAACATTGCTGTCAAGAAGGATCGCCGATCCATAGAAAGCCTCCAGTGTTACACAACTCTAATGGTACCAACTCTTAAGGCGCGCGGCCGGAAAAGGCAGGCCTTGCACCCGTTACAAATTGAGGATTCGCCAACCGCAGTGCGGCCCGTGAACCCTGTCAGCACAGGAAGGGACGTAGCTGCGCCGATCTGCAAATATGTCAGCCAAGCGCGAATCCTATCACCAGAAAGGTGACGGCGGTCGCGAACAGCGGTGCGAGCAACCAGCGAGCCTGGCTAACACTTCTATCCATCTGTTTTCTCCGAACTTTCCGGAGAAACAATAACGTTGGAAGCAAGCTGTTCCACGCTACATCAGGGTAAGACCATTGCGTTTTGGGCTCAGACTTAAGTCCTACCCCCCCGCCCGACCGAAGCCTCAACCCGGAACGTTTGACGTTGCCCCAAGTTCGGTTTGGAGGTCGGCTTGGACGATGTCGTGGTGCGCCGGCCGCAAGAGGAGAAAATCATGAGAATGCATCTTGCGGGCGCCGCTGCGGCGTTGTTGCTCTTCGCTGGTGTCGGCGCGGTCGCTGCTCAGGACGTGATCATTACGCCCGAACAGGATACGGTCATCCATGAGTATGTGAAAAAGCAGCCGTTGGCATCGTTGAAGGTTCCCGGCGTGGAACTCAATATCGGCACAGCGCTGCCCGACACAGTCGAGTTGCATGAAGTGCCCAACGTCAAATACCGCTATGTCGTGATCGACAATCGGACGGTTCTCGTGGATCCAGGCACTCGCAAGATCATCAAGGTTTACGACTGACTAACCTTTCGCTGAACCCCCGCCGCCCATGTGGCTCGACGGCCCGCTCCGGTATTTGCTGTCGCGCCGCTTCGACACCATGCCCTCGAGGCCGGCCTCGAGGGCAGGTGATAGATTGCCTTTGCATCACCCGGCAGAGGTTCGCTGAACTGGATGCTCCCGCCCGGCTCGATCATGCTGACCAAGATCTCGCGCCGCTCCTCCAGCGCCATGTCGCGCAGATCGTGTCCATTGAGGTGCACCAGGTCGAACGCGACGAAAGAGAGGTCATGCTGCCGGCGGGTGATCCCCTTGCGCAACTCGCCGAAATCGGACAGGCCGGCTTCGTTAAACACGATGATCTCGCCGTCGACGATGGCGCTTTCCGCGCCGAGGCTCTTAGCTTTCGTTTACCGGTCGCGATACTTCGCCGCCCAGTCGTGGCCGTTGCGCGTGTAAATCCTGGTGCCGTCTTTATCGATGATAAGCTGTGACCGGTACCCGTCGAACTTGACCTCGTGAATCCAGCTATCGCCCTCCGGAGGCTTCTCCACCAAGGTCGGCATCAAAAGCGCGACGAACTTCAACGCATGGACAGGAATCACAAAACCGCGATTTAAGCCACAAGATCGGCAATCGGTTCCGGAACATTTTAGCTTCAATGCATGTTTCATTGGTTATGAAGATCCAGACCGACGAATGCCGGGCAGCGTTGACGCTCATCCGGCGTACAATCGAGGAGCACTGCCCGCCCGGCGTGCTGCCGAGCGAAGAGGTGGTCAACGGGCTCTATGGGCCGGAGCTGATCCATGAGGCGGAAGCGATTGCTGCGGCCATAGTCGCAACTATCGATCAGATGCAATTGCGCGTGATGATGAAATCGCCTTCCCCCAGTATCAAACCGTAAGCCGCCACAGGGAAGCCTGCCGATGCGCGTTTCCGCTGACCGCCGAAGCGTCCCGCGCGTCCTGGCGCCCGCTTATGGCCAGCGTGAACGCAGGTTCCTTCTAGGGAACAGAGCCCAAAGCCGCACGTTCTGTTATTTGATCCAAAGGGGAGTACAAAAATGGTACGCCAAATCGCAACAACTATAGCGCTGCTCATTCAATTTCCAGCTTCCGCATTTGCAGACACTACCCAATATTGGGCCGCAAAGGATGCCGTTTCGAAGCAGTGCGAGGTGGTGACAAAGAAGCCAGACGGAACCCTGGTCATAGAGCTTACGAAGGCCACATATAAGACCGAGGCGGAAGCGAACGATGCCTTGAAGAAGCTTCCAGATTGCAAGAAGTGACTGCCTGTGTCGTTTGCTCGAAGCGCGTCAACAATCGCCCTGCCTTGCCCTCAGTGCCATACACTGATGCGCCATACGGCGGGAAAGACCTTCCTGCTTGTCCAGCCAAGGCCCGAAAAGACCGCGCGGCAATGATGCCTTGGCCTCCAGCAGCTGGTGCCCGATCGCCAGCTTGCGATCTTCGGAGCGCCGAGCACCAGTTGATCGACCCTTTGCGGCCTCGCTCGCTCGGATGCGATTGTCGACGTGTGGGGCGCCCCCTGTCGCTGCCGCGCCATCATGTAAATCATGCCCGCGAGCGCATGGCCCTGGTGAACGATCCCGCGGAGCTCGTGGGCAAGCGCCATCATTGGCCCGAGCGGGATCAAATCGAACATCTCGAGCAGCGCCGTGGTGTGTTGCTCGACCAGGTCGGGACAGGAGCGCAGCAGGTCAGAGATCGCCGTCAGGGAGGTTTCGTCTATCAGGGCGTTGTTGCCCTGCCCTTCAGCAAGGATGCACATGACGAGGTGAGCATGTTCGACGCCGTGGCGATCGATGATCCGCCGGATCGTGGCGACGGCTCGGGTCTCTCCCGGAGGCGGGTAGGCCGATTTGCTGACGATCCTGACGTCAAATTCCTGGCAAAGCGCTTTCACGCGAGGATCGACGACCATGCCGGAGAGGATATCGCGAGGAAGAGGGTCTGTCCGTGCCAGCATGCCGCGCCGCGCTTGGAACACGATATTGCATAAGTGGAGACTTATGCGCAAGGCTAACCGGTGATCAAACCAACTTTGGATTTGGCGCACTCTTTCAGTAGACCGAGATCCTTCACCACACTGAGGGGCAACCCGGCCAATTCGGCGGCAGAAAACGACTGCTTTATCTGGTTCCAGACGCCTTTGTTTTGCAAAGCCGCAAGGAAGTCGCGACCTTCCCAAGATAAGTCTTTCATGAAAACAAGCGCATAGGGCGCGTTGATCCGTCTGGACGGCGGCCCTTCGATGAAGCCCGCGCGGAAAGCATCTCGATATGACGGCCAACCACCACTTCGTCATGGCCTTCCAGTGTCAGCGGTTTTGGTGTCAAGTCGGTTCGATACTGCACTGCGAGCAAGATTTCCCGGATCAATTCCATGTCGCGTTTCACGCCAGCCCTCCCCAATGGGTCAAGCGCGACAATAATCTGAAAACCGGATGAAATCATAGCGGCTACCACGGCAGCGCCAGCACGATGCTAGAGGACAGGAGGGAGGCGAGCCTGGCGATCATGCTGAAAGCCCCGGCAGCGAGGAGCTGGCCACGGGCGCCGTCAGCGTGATCTTGCGGTAGTACAAGGCGTTCTTCGACGTGGCAGCGAAGCCGCCGAGGATCGCCCGCTGCATGGTGAGCATCACATTGGCCGTGGTGTCGATGAGCCGGCACCATCAATCGACCTGGCAATGAAACTGTCCGTATAGGTAACGGCGACTTATGCAGTCTAGGTTCGTATTCCAGATCGGTGTTGTCGACGCCTCGGCAGTCGAGTGTGGGGCCACCGTCATACAGCGCCCCCGACAGGCTGCTGGCCGTCCCAGCCACCTTCCGAGGCAGGAACCAAAGCGTACGAGCAATGTTTACCCAGCGAAGGGCATCTTAATTTTTCGGAGAATTGATAATGAGAGCCACCCTGATTATGAGCGCCTTGGCGCTTTGCTTGGCCGCGCCTGCGGTCGCTTCGGCGGATGATTCCATCGTCATCCAAAGCCACCGGCACCACCGTCATCATTATTGGAACAATGACAACGCAGTGATGATCAATCAGTACGGCCAGCGTCTGCATCGGCGTCATCATGGTCAGGTGACCTTCTACGACCAGGGGCGCCGGCATCACCGCTCGGGCGTGATGATCACCGGATCGGTCGATCGTCCCCTCCATCGCCACCGTCACGTAATCATCCAGCAGGACGACAACAGCGATAGCGACTATTGATCGGAGGCCGATGGCCCGGCTTTTTGATCTCAATGAAAGCCGGGCCACGCATCGCGCAGTAGCTACGGAACGAACCGGTTCGCCATGAGTTACCAAATCATGATGGATACCATGGAACCCCAAGGCCACGGCATGGCGGCTGATATTTTGACCTCGGAAGTCGCGAGTGCGAAGCAGCGCATCAACCGGACTGAGATCGCGATTAAACGAACAGAAGAAATGCTGGCCGCGAATATAGCGCTCCGCAGCAGGATGCGGTTTCTGGTCGAGGCCACAGACCGCTTGATGGATCCCCCCAGCAGCAATGAATGACTTCGCGTAGGTTGAAGCTGGCCGGCGTCTCATTCCTCCGGTCCGCCTGGAAATCGCCGCGGTGCCCACCGGCGACGCTGCATGGATTGTGGACCTCGCCCCCCGGTCATCTGCCGCCATGTCAAACTTTAACGCTGGCGGGCTCGCGACTGTGCTATGGATAATCCGCGGGCGGGCGTTTCTCGGGAGGAGACGCCTATGGAAGTTAGAGATCTTGTGGCCAAGATGTCTGCGGCTTTGCTGAAGCGGCGGGCTGCCACGCCAACCATTCCAATCAAGCCAATCGCCAACTCTTTGGCAAGTCGCTCCGTCGCACCCAACTGGCCGATGCGCCAGACGACACCGCACAAGCCGAGACCGCCGGTGCCGCCCTGCAGCAATATGTAGGACGACCCTCCAGGCGGCGGCGCTAGCCCGGATATCTCACACAGTTGAAGTGCATCGGGGCTCCGAATCAAGGAAAATGCTTCTGCGACAAAGACTTACCTTGAGCAGAGGTATTCCCCGATGCAAACAGAGTGTATACCGGAACGGTTTGATTTTGCACCTGTTGAAAGGCGTGCCGTCGTGGCCGGTTTTGACGGTGGAACGATCACCTCCGACGCCGGCGCGCTTCTGCTGGGGCTGACGGACCGGGCGATCGGGCTGGTCGGCCGCTTTGCCCGCTGCTTCGTGGATGCCCGCCGTCCGGCATTGATCGAGCATGAGGTGAAGACGCTTGTCGGCCAGCGCATCTTCGCGCTCGCGCTTGGCTATGAAGATTTTTGCGCGTTGCGCCGCATCGGCCTGGTGGACACACGGCTCGCCAGGGCAAGCTGCGCCACCATCCGTCTCAAGCTGTTCAAGATCGGCGCCCTGGTCAGCGTCTCGGTACGCCGCATCAAGCTGGCCATGAACTCCGCCTGTCCCTTCCAGCGCGAATGTGTCAATGATCACGGAATCGGGACCCCATATTTTCGCGCAAAAGGGGGTCTGACTCACATTTGATGATTTTGCATGGCGGCGTGGTGCTGTTTTCTGAGGGGAATCAGCACCATGGTGAGAAATTTGCGTTTGTCGTCCTTGATCCCGGCTGGATTGGTCGTCGAGGCCATCGCTGAGAACGAAGGAGTGATCGTCATTACCGCCCGGTCAGGTACGTCGGCGCGGCCTTGCCCTCTTTGCCGCAGAGTGTCGAGCCGGGTCCACAGCCGCTATGTTCGACGCGTGTCCGATCTTCCCTGTAGTGGGACGAAGGTAGAGCTCCGCCTCGTCGCGCGGCGCTTCGTCTGCGATGCTACATTGTGCCGACGACGAATCTTCGCCGAGCGCTTTGACGACAGTGTTGTCACCGAGCGATCGCGCCGGACCTCGCGATTGGAGTGTATCGTTCATCATCTTGGACTGGCGCTCGGCGGCCGGCCGGCGGCTAGTTTTGCAAAGCGGCTGATGGTTCCGGTCAGCAATGACACATTGCTACGGGTGGTGCGGCGACGGGCCTGTTTACGAACAGATCCTATCAAGATTGTCGGCATCGATGACTGGGCCTATCGCCGTAACCATCGCTACGGCACGATCGTCTGCGATCTGGAGCGGCGGCGGATCGTGACGCTGTTGCCTGATCGTGAGGTTGCCACCGTCGAGGCCTGGCTCGCCGACCATCCTCAGATCGAAACCGTCTCGCGCGACCGCGGCGGCGGTTACGGTGAAGCGACCGCGAAGGCGTTGCCCGAAGCGGTTCAGGTCGCCGACCGCTGGCATCTCATGGAGAATGCGAGTGCGGCTTTCCTCGACGCCGTCCGCAAGTCGATGCGGACAATCCGAACTGCGATCGGCGCTACGACGGTCAATCCCGACTTGCTCACCTACGTGGAGAAGCTGCAATACGAAGGCTATCTGCGGCGTGAGGAGACAAACGCGGCAATCATGAAACTTGCCGGCGAAGGCATCCCCATCAAGGAGATCGTGCGCCGCACCGGTCACAGTCGCAAACTCGTACGCCAAGTGATCCGTGGCCAGCGAACCGATATTTTCCGCGTCCGGCAGAGTTCGCTCGAGGCATGGTTGCCGTTCCTGGATGGGCAATGGATATCGGGCTGCCACAATGCAAGCGAGCTCTGGCGGCGGCTGAAGACAAAAGGCTTTCGGGGACGCCTGGGCGTCGTCAGCGAATGGGCAAGGCGACGGCGTCGTGCCGAGCAGGCATCCGATCAGCAACTCCACAAGGTGCCGTCAGCCAGAACGATCGCGCGGCTGATGACGACGGCCCGTGATCATCTGAGCAAAGCCGACACGGTCATGATCGCCGCCATCGAGGCGGGCGTGCCCCTGCTGGTGGAAGCACGCAATCTGATCGCCGGTTTCCATTCCATGATCCGCAAGAAGCTTGCCGATGATCTCGATCCGTGGATCGCCGACGCCGGCAAAAGCCTCATCGCATCTTTCGCCAAGGGCATCATTCGCGACCATGCCGCCGTCCGCGCCGCGATCACCGAACCATGGTCCAACGGTCAAACAGAGGGACAGATCACCAAGCTCAAGCTTGTGAAACGGCAGATGTATGGACGCGGAAAGCTCGACCTCCTGCAAGCCAGGCTGATCGGTGCCGTATGATCCCGAACTTCATCGAGAGTGCGTCAGACCCCCGTTTGGACGAAAATCACCCCTCAAACAGGGTCCTCATTCCATGAAAAATCACACCCCAATTCTTAGCCGTGACTGACGTTTGGTAAACAAGTCGTTAATACACCTTTGCAGCGAAAGAGTCGCGCGTCAATCCGAGGCCGGGGGCGGTGCGCCTAAGTCGCGAAGCCCATCCAAAGATGGCGGCGCCGGTTTCTAAGGTGAAGGCGTACAGTTGGATCGATCGAAGTCCATGAGGATCCAAGATGAAGCCGCTAAAAAGACAGCCGGACCGCCCGCCTGAACTCGACGTTCCCGTTCCGTCCAAATAGGACGGCTCGGGTCTTGCGGTTGGCAGTTGCGGTGCGTGCCTGAAGTGGCCCACGGCACTCCGGTCGGCTCCGCTCGCAATAGCTGACGGTCGTCGAACCGAACCGGTCGACGATGCATGTTGAGGCATCCAATGGAAGAAAGAAATTTCTCACGGACGAAGAAGTCTCAGGGCGCTATCGCGGGGATTTCCGTCGGAACACTCCGCAATTGGCGCGCGACGATAATCGGGCCTTGAGGAGCTCGAGGCATGGGATCGAAAGAATATCGTGATCTGCCGTGCGCCAGACCGACACGCCGTGCGCGCATCCAATGAGGTGTGATCTGCCCGTTGAAGGCCGTCTAACCGCCCCCAAGTGAAAAGGGAAGCAGTCTGTCTCGCTATCTTAGTCGATTGTCCGGACCGCCGGTAACCGTTAGTTTCCAGCCACTCGTACAACACGATCTGAAAAGGTCTGACTGTGGAACTTCTCTGCCTCGCGCGACCATGCGGGCGAGCGGGTACCAGCGGAGCGCACTACCTCTCATCGCAGAAATCCTTAACCTACCGGTGAGATCCGGTGCCACTATATCTCTGGCAGGACGATGCTATGTCACGAGCCCTGATTGTTGTTGGCCTCATCATAGTGGCCGTAGGCTTACTGTGGCCGTGGTTGTCGCGGATCGGCCTTGGCAGGCTGCCTGGTGACATCGTCATCGAGCGTGAAAACTTCGCGTTTTATGCTCCGATCGCCACCGGGATAGTTATTAGCGTCGTGCTCTCGATTATTCTGTGGCTGATCAACCGGTAGCGGGATACTTGGGTCTACAGCCGCCCTCCACCTGGACCCTTCCTCGCAATGCTCGCATTCTGTCCCTGAGGAGCTGGGGGCGGTGGACAAATCTTGCTACGACAATCGGCCCGACCAGTGGCGAAAGCGCACTGGCGCAAAGTGGCGGCGTGCGCGCCAACTGGCCCGCGTGCCCAGCGGCTCGTGTTCGTGACCGTTGCCGCCACGTTACCCAATACGTCATGCAGCGCGCCGGTATGGCCCTTCCGAGCTGGACCGGGGCGAGGGCTGCGATTGGCGGCGTCGCTGCGGTCACCAACGGCGACACGCCGCAATGCCCATGCGTAGTGTCGCTTGCGCAGATTCCAGCCACGCTGTGCCCAGCGGCGATCGGAACCGTTGCGTTGGTTGGAAGGTTATTTACCTTGCCCCAGCGAAATCTCGGCAAGGCTCTGTTGGAAGCAATGCGAACTTTACCGGATCCCGCAAGTCGATATGTTTTGACGCGCTTCCTGCTTAAGCTCGCCTTTTTCGTATGTCTCGCGTCGGCGCATTGGCTGTGGGAATTTGGCCGAACGCTGGTCAACTTGCTGTTTCTCGCCGCCTTATTGGACGTTGGTATTGCGGTAGTTCGGAAGACGCCATTTCACGCACCGACACTCACCTATTGGGATGAAGCGATCGCTACTCTTTTCCCGTCTCTTCTCGTCTTATGGAAGCTGGCATGATCACGAAAGAATTCCCGTCGACTTCACTTTTCTGATCGGGATGGAGAGTTGGCCGGTGACTACTGAAGCAAAGCCGTCTTCCAGCTCAAAATTGCGTCGACCCGTTGTGCATCGGTTACGCCGGGCCACCCTGATAGAGCGGCTGGGGCCAGGGCTCATCACCGGAGCCGCCGACGACGATCCCAGCGGCATCGCCACCTATTCGCAAGCTGGCGCACAGTTCGGCATGAACATGCTTTGGAGCATGGTCTTCACCTATCCGCTGATGTGCGCCATTCAGATGATCAGCGCCCGGATCGGCCGCGTCACCGGACATGGGCTTGCCGCCAATATGGGCCGCGTCTTTCCGGCTTGGATCGTCATGATCCTGGTGACGCTTCTATTCATCGCCAACACGATCAATATCGGGGCCGATCTGGCGGCGATGGGTGCGGCTGCAAAACTGGTGCTTGGCTGGGGCCAGCACACTTTCACCGTTGGATTTGCCGTCGTCTCGCTGGTCGCACAGCTGTTCATTCCGTATCACCGGTATGTCCGCTACCTGAAATGGCTGACGCTAGTGTTGTTCGCCTATGTCGGTGTTATTTTTACCATTCATATTGATTGGGGCGATGTTGCCCTACGTACGTTTGTGCCCCAGCTCAGCTTGACCGGGGATATGATCACGATGGTGGTGGCGATCATCGGCACCACCATCAGCCCTTATCTCTTCTTCTGGCAGGCATCGGAGGAGGTGGAGGATGAAGAGGCGGACGCTGCTAAGCCACTCCTAAGAAAGCCCTCTCAAGCAACCTACGAGCTGGGTCGAATCCAGTGGGACACCTATGCCGGCATGGGTTTCTCCAACCTGATCGCCTTCTTCATCATCCTGACGACCGCCGTCACACTGCACGCCAGTGGCATGACCGACATCCAGACTGCCGCCGATGCCGCCGACGCGTTGCGGCCGGTAGCTGGCGAATTCGCATTCATGCTCTTCAGTCTTGGCATCATCGGCACCGGTCTTCTTGCCATCCCGGTTTTGGGGGGCTCGGCCGCTTACGCCGTCGGCGAATCCCGAGGCTGGAAGACCGGTCTCGAGAACAAGCCGTGGCAAGCAGTGGGTTTCTACACGGTGATCGGGTTGGCGACGGTACTCGGCATCGCTGTCGACTATTCGCCGATCGATCCGATCAAGGCCCTGTTCTGGACCGCTGTCATCAATGGCGTGATTTCCGTGCCCATCATGGCGGCGATGATGATCGTAGCTTCGCGCAGGCACGAGATGGGTCGGTTCGTGGCCACGATTGGCCAGCGTATTCTCGGATGGACCGTCACCGCGATCATGGCCGGCGCAACCGCCGCTATGTTCATTTTCAGATAGGAAGGAGTGGGGATGACCTTATTGTCGCGCGTGGTCCATCGAACGCCTCGGTTTAGGCGAAGCTTCGACAATTTTGCGAAGAAGCCCTCGACCGTGTTGAGCCACTAGCACGAGATCGGTGTGAAGTGGAAGATGAAGCGTCCTCGCCGGCCGGCACTTCGGCGTCGATCGCATTGAGCAGGCGCATCAACATTGAGCCGACGACGTCACGCAGTTGGTCCACAAACCGCGGATCGCTTGAGACGCTTGAACTGGCGCCAGCGGTTGGGCTGCAGCCCGTTCGCCTTCCACATGCAACGCACCGAACTCGGCTTGATGCCGGCCGTGGCCGCCATCATGTCGGCGGTCCAGTGCGTCGGGCAGCCGCTTCGGCGCGCCCTTGGACAGCAGGTGCGCCTCGTCGAGAAGAACTAGCTTGGGCTTCGCGAGATCGCCGGCGTCCGGCAACTTGCGGAAGGGTGCGGTCAGCAGCCAAAGCAGCAAGAGCTTCAGCGCTTCGAGTAGCTTGTCCGCATGCAAGAGCTTGTGGTTCCCTGCCCTGCGCGTCGAGCGCCGTGAAATCGGCGATATCGAACGGCGGCTCGCCGAATAGGCGATCGCCGGCCCTGCATTGCGGTTCGCACGGCATGTCGGTTTGGCGCACGGCAGATCACGATGTTCGTTCGAATGGCAGAGGCGGCTGTCAGGTAGGAGGCGAGCGCTCCGTACGCCGGCCTTAAGAGTTAACTTATGAAATCGATGCCCTATTGGTGCTATCTGAGCCGATGAGTTTGACACGCCGGGAATCTCGACCATTCAGACATCGAGCGCCCTTGGCCTAGATTAGAATGAATGCAGGCCACTCACAAAGAACGGGAACAACTTGCCGCACATTGAGTTGCATTCCTGCCTCGTTCCGAGGCGAGAACGGGAGAAAATACCATGGCAACTACGAATAAGGCCTCGACCAAAGGTTTGACCGAACTTTTCCACGGTACGCTGAAGGACATTTATTTTGCCGAAAAGAAGATTCTTGCGACTTTGCCGAAAATGGCCAAAGCGGTGCAAAGCCCAGATTTGAAGGCGGCGTTCGAAAAGCACCGCGGCGAAACGAAGGAACACGTTGCCCGCCTCGAAGAGGTGTTCGAAGTGATCGGCAAGAAGCCGCAGGGCAAGACCTGCGCGGCCATCGTCGGGATGACCGAGGAGGGCGCAGAAATCATGGAAGAGTACAAGGGCGCAGCTGCCTTGGATGCCGGGCTGCTGGCCGCAGCGCAGGCTGTCGAGCACTACGAAATCTCCCGCTACGGGACTTTGTTAACCTGGGCTTCCGAACTCGGGCTCGATGAAGCGGTATCGCTCCTCAAACTCACGCTGGGAGAAGAGAAGGCGACCGACGAGGCGCTGACCCAACTCGCTGAATCGACGGTCAACATGGCTGCCGAAGCCGCATAACGCGATTGTGAAGCGCCTCAGCCGCAACCATGAACCCCGAGCGCCTCCTTGGGGTGCGCCGTTCGGCCAGCCGCGACACCGCCATTTCAGTGAGGCAAGGTCAGCCGGAACTCGCAGATCAGCCCCGACTTCTCAAAATTGAGTACGACGCGATCTGACTTATTGAAATCAAACACGCGCTCCAGAAGCTGCGTGCCGAAGCCTTTGCGCCCACCAGGACCAACAGGCGGACCTCCAACTTCGCGCCATTCGAGCTCGAGCCGGCGATGCTGGCCCTTGCCGACAAGCTTCCAATGGATCGAAACGCTTCCCGTCGCATTCGACAGCGACCCGTATTTGATCGCGTTGGTCGTCAGCTCATGGAACGCCAAAGCTGCTGAAAGGGCAATGTTGGATGGGAGCCACACCGTCTCGCCGCCGATCTGAAAGCGTTCGACCGGCGCGTGCGGCGTGACCGATGCCAAAACAAGATCATTGAGATCTGCGCCGCTCCAGTTCCGCTGCGTTAGCAAGTCATGTGCCTTTGCCAGCGAGACGAGCCGGCTGGACAGCATCTTTCCTGCCTCCGATAGACTGGTGGCGTTGCGGATTGTCTGGCCCGCGATTGATTGGACGACAGCAAGCGTGTTCTTGACGCGGTGGTTGAGCTCATTGGCCAGCAATTTGCGTTGCTCTTCGCCGCGTTTGCGGTCGGTGATGTCGAGGCTGATTTGCACAGCTCCAACGATCGCGCCATCTGGATTGCGAATAGGCCGCGCGCTGGATAGCAGAAAACGCTCGACGCCAGACGGAAGCGTGTAGGCGAACTCTTCGTGGTCGACCAGTTCTCCACGCATTGCCCGGCTTAGCGGCCGGTCCTCTCGGCTGATGATATGGCCATCCTTGACCGCGATCGTGTCGATCACGTGCTGCGGTCTGCCAAAGGATTTTGCGCCGTCAGTCGGCAAACCCATGAGTTCCGCCGCGAAGCGGTTACGGATCACCTGGAGCGCTTTCGGGTCATAGGTGAACCAGACCCCCGCCGGTACCGTATCCAACACAGTTTCCAGCTCCGTTCGGCGTTCGGTGATGGCCCGCTCCGCCTCAACCAGCGCCTCGGCGATGGCGGCAAACTCCTTAACCGAGGTGTATAGCGGCTCGACCTTGCGCTGCTGCCCGAGCGCCTCAGCGCGTGCGGCTAGATCGGCGGTGGCACCCGTGAATTGTCTGCCGACTGTGTATCCGAGCGCAATCGATACAAGGAGGGACAAGAGGCCTATGCCGCTAATCGCGGCGAGC
The DNA here is from genome assembly GCF_040323235.1 of Mesorhizobium sp. M0051. NCBI lineage: Bacteria > Pseudomonadati > Pseudomonadota > Alphaproteobacteria > Hyphomicrobiales > Phyllobacteriaceae > Mesorhizobium > Mesorhizobium sp. M0051. Next base: position 5,421 of record NZ_JAMYUT010000012.1, on the reverse strand, counting down.
GAGCGCCAGAGCGGGGCCTGCGCTACCGAAAGCGGCAGGTTGGCGGTATAAAACCAATCCGAGTAAGAGGACCTGTAAAAGCCGGCTAGCAGCTTGGTTCCTTCGAGATTGCGGGATGTAAAGCTGCCGGAGCGGCCAACGACTTTCTCCACATATTCCGGTAGTCCGGGTTTACCGCTCATCTCTTCGTGCAACTTGGAGCGTGCCACAAAATGTCCGTCACGATCTCCAACCCCGACCGTCCAGCCCTCGGGCACGGCTGGCATCATCACATTGCGGATGCGGGTCGTTGGGACAGAGATCGAAAGAATCAGGTCCTCGCCTTTGGGCGCTGGCACTCGGATGGCAATTTGAACGCGGTAGCTACTCGAACCCAGGGCGGCGAAGACATCACTGACGAAAAATCCGGAGGTCCTGATTCTTTCGCGATCGTGATCAGCTATGGGGTCGACCGGCGGCAGATTGCTGCCGTAGCCAATCCCGGTGTTCATCAGCTGAGTGTGACCGAGATCTCTCAGGACGACGACTCGGTCCGTTGCCCGGACCAGATTGAGCGCCTCTCGGTGAAAGGTTTGCAGATCACCGTTGGCAAGGGCGGCCGATTTCGACAAGCCATTGAGGATTGTCTGAAGATTGACGAGTTCACCTTCGACAACGAGCGAAACCTGCCTGGCCGTTTGCACGGCATCCTGTTCGAAACGGTATCTCTCATGCAGAGCGTATTGCACCAGCAAATAGGCCGCGAACAGCCAGACCGGGACGATCGCGGCTGCGATCGATCCGAGCAGGTGCAATCGAACGGACCGTCGTTGCAAGCCTCTACCTCATGCCCCTCAGGATCCGCCAACCATAATCGGCGAGCTCCGAACGGCAAGCTTTAGTTCAAGCGAATATGGCGCGGCAATTTGGGGCAGAGCGACGCCGACGAATCGCGCCGGCATCCGTGTTTTATCCGGTCTGGGCCATATCGGCTCAGCAGTACGTTTGTCTGATGCATTCCTCAATGAGCGGCCGCCGCGACCCCCTTGTCCTCCGGGTTCCGGCTGTGTGGCACAGCGAATGGAGAAGCTTGTCTCCGATTCCATCAGCTGGATAAGATTTAATTGTCGTAGAGATCGCGGAACCTTGGGCGCCACGGCCCTTCTTGCGGTCGTCGGCAACGGACGTCAGTTTCAGAAGGCCCGCGATCTGGCTGCATGGCTGGGCCTTGTCCCGCGGGAACACTCGACCGAAGGCAAGCAGAAACTCCTCGGCATCAGCAAGCGTGGGAACCGTCACGTCCGCAAGATCTTTGTTCATGGCGCGCGATCCTGCTTCCGACATAGGTGAAAACCGGGAACCTGTTAGCGGAGTTTGCCCGGACGTCTTCGACGTGCTTCGGGACAGCCCAGTGAAAACAAAGATTTTCGGGTTGCTCCAGAAGGTGCTTTCAGCCAGGCGATTGGAGATTGCCCGCCTGATGGTGGCAATGGACCGGGTCAGGCTCACCTACGCAAGGATGCTCATCGCTCTTACACCACAAGCCCTGCTGTCCAAGGATTTCCATCCCACCACGATCGCCAACCTGACTGAAGGCATGCGAGGCGCGATGGCGCTCGAGCTGGGCAGGCTGAGCCCTTGCGGCTCTAAGCGCCGTGGAACAGCGTGGCCAAGTGGGGAGCTTGTCGCAGCCAGCCGCTATTTTGAACGGCTGATGGATAATTCCAAGGTGGTGCGGTATCTGGCGCGCAATTTTCCTGGCCATTTTGAAGAGTTTCACAATCTGTCGGTGCTCTTCCTCAAATAGGTGGGGGAGCGGGCCGGCTCCACAGCCGCTCGGCGCACTACCGGATTTCCTTTTGACGCGCCAACACTACATGGCTTACTAATCTTTCCAGATCACGCGCTTTGATTTCGACCAGCCGCCGGAACCGGATGGTTTCCAATTCCTGCCCGACAGGATGGAACACCCGCGGCGGTCATGGAATCCGGTTCGTCGCATCGCCGCGCCATGCCGATGTACTGCTCGTCACCGGGCCCGTGACCAAGAATATGCGAGAGGCACTGAAGCGAACCTACGACGCAACTCCCAATCCCCAATGGGTGGTCGCCTCGCACTCGGACATTGTGCCAGCAACGGCGGCTGTTTCGCTGGCAGCTATGCCGTGATGCGCGGCGTGTCGGAGGCTCTGCCTGTCGACCTGCACATTCCGGGGTGCCCGCCAGCGCCAATCGAAATTCTGACAGGCCTGCTCGCCTTGCTTGAGGGCGTGAATTCAAAGCGTGGTCCATGAGGCTGAATATCGATGTGGAGGCTTATCCAGGCCGGCCTTGTCGCTGCATGTGTCATGTGTCCAAAGCATACCCTTGCGGAAGCGCCGGGCCGCTTGGTGGCATTGATCGAGGTGAAGGCGACATCCAAGATCGACAGCAGCGACTTTCGGCATATCAATTGGTTTGACGCGGCTCGGACTATTTTTGCTGGGTGGCTACAGCAACCATCCGATTTCTATCCGAAGCTATCCGAGGCTACGATCATCGTATTCAGCCTCTTCCCTTCATCGAAAAACGCGCCTCACTGTGTCCGTACAAGAGCGTGTTCGACAGTTGCGGTGCGTGCCTGAAGTAACGCCACGGCACTCCGGTCGGCTCCGCTCGCAACAACTGACGGTCGTCGAACCGAACCGGTCGACGATGCATGTTGAGGCATCTAATGTAAGAAAGAAAATTTCTCACGGACGAAGAAGTCTCAGGGCGCTATCGCGGGGTGTTTCCGTCGGAACACTCCGCAATTGGCGCGCGGTGAAAATCGGGCCGACCTACATCAAGATCGGCAAGGCAGTGCTATATCCCCTTGAGGAGCTCGATGCATGGGATCGAAAGAATATCGTGATCTGCCGTGCCTCGCGCGTATAGAAAGCGCTGCTTGCGGTACCGATGAGGACGGCAACTCACGTGATCGCCCACAGTCCTCCCGCAACGACCGCCGCATAGCGTGCGGCCTTGCCCATTGCGACAAGAGCAACGAATACCCAGAGATCCACGCGTGCCGCGCCTGCCGCAATGGTGAAGGCATCTCCAACAACCGGCATCCAGGCAAACAGCAGCGTCCATTCGCCAAAGCGTCGGAACGTCCCGCTTGCCTACTCATAGCGCTCAGGAGTTATAGCGAACCAGCGCCTGGTCCCACCGGCCACATTCGACGTATATTGAATCGATGACTAAGCGCTACGACATGCAGCGAGCACATAGTGCACATAGTGGTCTCTAGTCGATCACTGACGTCTTCACCGGACAGCCGGCTACTCTTGACGGTGTGCTAGTCGTGAGGCTGAAGCCAACAGAGGCCGATGACTTGAGAGACCGGAAGGCGAAGGGAATCGCCTGAGCCGCCTGGTGACATGCACCAGCTATGCACCAGCCATGCCAACTCGACTGCCATCATTTTTTGGCGTCTGCTAGCGCGGCTCATCGGCAGGGGTTCATTCGAATCTGCGGCGTGTCTTTCGCTCTTCTGCGTCTTGCAACCTGGTTGGCTCATATTCGAACGACACGCGGTTCCGCCCACGTTGTTTCGCTTCAAAAAGGCACCGTCCGGCAATGCGGAGGACGTTCTGAGTATCTGCATTGCGAGAGATTTCTGCACCCCCGATGCTGACGGTCACCTCTACGACGTCCTGTTGCCCCCGGACCCAGGGAATCCCCTCGATATTCCGACGGATGTTCTCCGCAATCGTCATTCCCTGCTCTTTGCGCGCCTCTCGCAGCAAGATCCCGAACTCTTCCCCGCCAAGACGACCAATTGAGTCACCTGGGCGTGTCGCATAGACGAGGGCCTTTGCAATCTGCACCAAAGTCTCGTCACCCTTGAAGTGTCCATGTTTGTCGTTGATTGAGGAGAAATGATCCGGATCGATCAAGAGAACCGTGTCGCATTCTCCTTCATCGCGCCTCCTGTCCATCCTTGCCATGAATTCACCGCGGCTAAGGAGCCCCGTCATCGGGTCGTGGCTGGTTACGAAGGTGAGCCTCTCGTGCGCCTCTCTGAGGGCTGTGTGTGACTTCTCCAGCTTGTCGCAGGTATCCTGGATCGTTTCCGACTGGGCGAAAATGTAGGCACTGACCGGCATTCCGATCAGGATGGGAATGAAGGTACATTCCACCCAACTCAGCCAGTCGATCGGCATCTGCAACGCAAGCCTGGCCGTGAACGACAGACCGAAGGTCGCCACGACTGCAATTATCGTCACGATTACTGATTTGCCCAGAATACGATTGGTGCGCGGCATCATATCGTTTTTTTAAACACCGGCACTGAATATGACGTTACCAATTCGACTAAGATTATTCGGGCCCAAGCGCTGGTGCAAAAAGCGGCCCTCGACCTTGCCAGAGGGACGTCCATAAGTTGTGTGCGTCAAGTTCTGCAAAAATGGCGTGGCGGTAGCTGTGACGTCGGCGTGTTAGGCCGTTTGGCTGCTGTGGAAGCTTGGCGATTTTCACATATCGCGCGGTTTAGCGCACATGGCCGCGATACCTCCTGCAGTCCACATCCTCAAGGACGCAGGGCTATTCGAATTTGATATCTTGGGGTTATCCGCGCAAGCGTATTTGCACCTACATTAGCCACCACTTGACGAACCCAATGCCCGCACCAGACTTATGGAATGGCTGGAATGGCTCGGGAAATTCGACGCCGATGATGAAATGACGATCACCGTCGCCGTTCTGAAGATGCACGATGACTGGGATCGCAATTCGGCTATTGCGTCCATGTCATTTCTGATCAGCCCGGTGCTGGGCGGAGTCAGCCGAAAGTTCCACGGCCTTTCCCTTTCGGCGCCAAAGCAGACGAAGTCCGCAAACAAGGTGGAGCCCACAGGCGAGATGGCCGGGTACGCGATGAGGCCGCAATGTCACGGTAAATGCCGGCGCTGCTAGCAACATCACCATTAGCGCAGAGCCAAGGCCGAGCCAGAGCATAGCCACTTAAAAGTACGATGATTGTAGGAAAGCCGCCACCCTTCGAATGCTTATATCGCTGTCTGCCAGCCAAGGAGAGGAATGATGAAGAATCCCTATTGGGCCGATGAAACCCAAGACTTCATTCTTCGCGACGTTCTTGATTTGGCCGGTTACAGCGATCATGGCGTCGTAATCACAATGATTAATGCGGAAGGAACGCGACTTCGTCTCCACCTGGAGATCAGCACGGGCGAGCTGCTGTGCGAGCGAATCGCAAGCGCGCTTGAGGGCCGTTACGGGTAGTTCAAAGCCCAAGCGCGGTTCAGGGGTTGATCTGTTTCATTCGCACGCCTGATTGGCTGGAACCACGGCCTAAGGCCTGTTGAGATTCTGGAGGGTTCTGTGTAGTCGCGGGCGCGATTGGGCGGGCACGCACGGGTCGCGACTACATTGAAGCCTGATTGAACTGAACCGCGG